>JAZSLM010000039.1:0-79502 GCA_045535375.1 Eubacteriales bacterium | reverse complement strand
GTAAATTTTCGCAGAGCGAAAATCAATTAAATTAAAAAGCTCCTTGGCCGCTGCGCGGTCAAGGAGCTTTCCTTTTAAACATTCGGCGGAGCCGGTTATCATTCTGCCGGAGGGAGATTATCATTCTCGCGTAGCGAGATTATCATTCGAGCGCAGCGAGATTAACCATACATTATTTTCCTCTAACCCTAAACAGCATTCCCTCTCCGGGTTCAAAAATGCGGCTAAGGTTGCCCTTTTCGTTTCTGGTCACGATGCCGTCAGGTTCTGCGTCTTTCCAGGAAGCGGAAGCGGTATCGAAATATTCAAGTCCCGAAGCGATATCGAGGAACTCGACGGTGTTTCGTGCGTTCTCGGTATCGGCATACATCTTGTTGGTGATCATAAAGCTTCCGTCGTCGAAGAAACCGATGACCACCGACGCATCGGTCGAGATCTCGCCGAGGTCGCCGTAAGACTTATAAGTCTCGCACCCCTTCTCGAGGCTTCCTCCGCCCTTTGAACGCGTGTGGAAGACCGCGGTGGAATTCTTATCAAAAAGCTCATTTCCGAGCGGCAGGAGCCATTTATTGATCTCCTGAACATCATAGTAATGCGGATAGATCTTGCCCGTGGTATCCATACAAGCATCGCTCCAGCCTTGGTCAAGAAGCGATTGACAAAGCCAGAAGGTAAAGTAAGACACTCTCTTCATACCGTAGGTCAGGCACATATTGACCTCCCACTCGATCTGATATTTCGTCAGATCGGCGTAGCTCATATGCTCGGTAAGAAGAATGATGAGCATAGGATCAAGCTCGTTATTGATCGCTGTATCGCGGATGATCTCAATGTTCTCAAAAAAGCCCTTTCTCGTGGTCGTTTTCTGGAAATGATAATGATCGTAGCTGATATAATCGGGCTTTACGATCTCGATATACTTGTCGAGATGCTCCTGATAGGTCGACGTGCCGAGCTGAGTTGTGTTTGCGTAGGTCGGGAAGAGATTTATCATCGTTCCGCGCTCGGGATCGATGCGATGAAGTGCGTCGATGACCCTTGCCAAAGCCGCAAAATCGGTAGCGCAAGGCTCATCCCTTATCCACCATTCCTCGATAACGTCAAAGTACTCGCTGTAATCGTTCACAGTTTCGGTAACGAGGGCGTCGATCTCCGACTGCGAGGTCAGCGTCTGCGCGTGAATGAGCCTGTTATCCTTAAGACCCGAACATGTCAAGCCGTATTTTCTGAGGAAACCGAGAGCCGTCTTGTTTATCGCGGGATCATATCCCTCAATCGGAACGCTTGTAAAACCGCATTCCGCGATCTTCTTGATATATTCCTCATTACAGAGATCCTGTCCCTGAGGGCCGTAATAATATGTAATATCAAACTTATCCATACCCTTTGTGTCAACTCCTCTCTGCTCTGTAAAGGTGTAGTCGTAGGACACCGTGACCTTGATGGGATATTCCTTTTCGTCATAGGTAACGATGCCTTCAAGCTCGATCTTTCTCTCGGTCGTTGCCGCATTTGCGGGCAAAGCAAACGGAACAATCATCAGACACGCAAGCAGACAAGCCGCGCCGCGCTTCGGGTTCTTGAAGAGGAAGAATGCCGCACAGATCAGCACGAAGATGACGGCAGTACCCGATATCACCGTGCCGCATCCGCTCTTTTCGGTCACTTCGGTTGTCACGGGTGCTTCGGTTTCGGGGATAGCATAGGTATTCAGAATAGAATACGAAAGAGTTTTCGTCTCGCCGATCATAAGATCGAGATTGACCGGTCTGGTCACGTCAGCCATATCGTGCTCAAAGCCGTCGGGCAGAGTGAGCGTTACCGCTACGTTCCAGACGTCCCGACTCTCGTTGATCACCTCGACGTCAAGCAGCACGTTCTCGTTTTCCGCGCTAAGCGTCATATTGGCGGTGAGTCCGTCCTTGGTCTTGGAGATAACACCGCCATCTGTCGCAAAAGCGCAAAGTGACAGTACCGCTGATATCAATAAAGCAAACCAAACAAATAATATATACTTTTTCATAATCGATCCTGATCAGTTACTTTATAGGAACATACACTCTGATGTGAGGATATGCCTGACTGTAATTATCGGATATATCGCTCTTGGGGTATGATGATACGGACCACGCTATATATTTGCATCCGTTGAGGAATTGCTCATCCAGGATATAAAACGGAGTGGTGCTGCCTTCGGGACGTGTTCCACTGTAAATCGTATTTGCGGTAGGATATATCTCCATACGGAATCTCCATCCGGGATCGCAAATGAATATCGTTCCGACGGGCAATTCGTCTTCGACAGAATACTTTTTCTTTGTACAAATATTCTGATGGTATGTGCTGGCGGTCGATTTAGGTGTTGTTGTGCCCAGCTTGGATGTACAATACCAATATGCGTTTTCAAGATAATCCCAGGTAAGCAGCTCATAACCGCTCAGATCCACACCATACGCCTGCGCCAGAGCCTTGTCTCCTTCAAGATATGTTGAAGGATCCATCGGATCTGAGGGGGTATAGGTTCCGATCGGGACACTTCCCTTCGGAAGCGAGGATTGCGTTATCTCAAAAGGAGTTGCTATTGCCGCTTTTGCAGCCTCCCTCATTACGGGGAAATAGCACTGAACCTCCGGGAATTTGGCAGGCTTCCAATCTACCACATCGATATCTCCGCCCGTCAGAACGGCATACCAGGCAAGGGAGGCGGTATATCTTCCGTAGCTGTAGCTGAGATGGTAGCCGTCGCGCGTCAGGTTATCACCTACATACGAGGTTCTCAGATTCTGGATCGCCGTACCCGAAGGGATCACCGCAGAGATCGTATCACGGGTAAGGATCAGTTCCTGAACACGAGCGGTTATCTCGCTGTACATTTTCATCTGATCCTTGTCATATTTGGGAAATTCGGCGTGTGTGCTGTCGCTCTGATAAGCCCACGGCATATGCCAGACGATCTTTGCGTCCGGATTGGTCTTATTATCGTTCATAAAGCCAATGATATTGTCTAAATTACCGAAGGTATTCGCGAAGCCCGCGCTGCCGCTCGTCTGATGGAGAACTATGTAATCCCACTCCTCCTCTTTGAGCGCATCGATGATGCGGTAATTCTTGGTAGTATTCCAGGTTCCGTTTGTATTCTTATAGAACGTGTAAGCCGCCTTTGAGCCCGAAATATTATTCCAATGCGTATCAAGCGTACAGTTTCCGATATAAAGATTTCCGACTATTACGTTTTCTGCTCCGCCGTCCTTGCAGATATTCCAGAGATGATGGGTTCCGTCAACGGTAAAGCTGTTGCCCAAGGCAAGTATTTTTATCGACTTGGTGGCAGGAATCGCTTCGGAATACTTGTCACCGCAGACAGAGCAGGAATATTCTACTGATCCGTCCCTGAGAGCCATGGCATCGGTCCTTGATACCTCAAGATATTCATGCTCAACACAGATCTGCTCCGTGGTTTCGATAGGTTGTGCTGTAGTTTCTATGGATTGCGATGAATCAGTGGTCTGCGATGAATCAGTGGTCTGCGGCAAGTCAGCCGAAGGCGTGCATGATGCAAAAAACATCAGAGACGCAAGTAATAAACAAACAATCATTCTAAATTTCTTCATTGTCAAAAACACCTTTCTTTGAATTGCTCTTTAGCCGAACTTAATAACAATTTTTCCGATTCCGCCCTCTACCTTAACAGCGGTTTCTTGGTTCTCACGTCTGAAATTGCCGTCATCGGTACCGTAAAACTCGATCTCTCCGATTCCTTTTTCAACATCGAAGAAATAGTCTTTCTTTTCGCCGCTCAACTCAAGGAATGCTTCTCCGACTCCGAAAGAAATATCATTTCTTCCGTACAGATATCCGTTGAAGCTGAGGCGTCCGACACCCATATCGAGGTCGAGATCGGTTATTTCGGTCCTCGTAAAGCTCAAATTTCCCGCACCGCCGACAATTTCGGCTTCCTTCGTTACGGTCAGTTGGTCTATCGAGGTATCGCCCGTGCCGAGCTCGAGATCAAATTCTTCCGCGATGAGCGTGCCTATCAAAAGTTTACCCGCACCGCCAAAGATCTCCGCCTTATCAACAGAGAAACCGATCGGATAAATTATCTCAACGAAAGCATCGCTGTGTGTAACAGTGATCAGGCCCTGTTTTTCTTTGACTTTGAGAGTATCGCCGTTTTCTTTTACGGTAAGATTCTTAATATTCGACCTTACGACTATTTTATCGCAGGAATCCGCACGCATAGTAAGCTTTGCGGCTGCGACAAATATTTCGAGGTTTTCGATATGCTCGGGCTCAAAATCATAGACCATTGCCTCGTCATAAGTTCCCGATGAAGTCAAGCCAAAAATTAAGCCGACTGTTTTGAGACCCCATACAGCAATATTGACTATAAGTATCACCGCAAGCACTATCGCGCTGTACCTTACAAGCGTCTGCCAAGGTTTCATTTAATATCAACTCCTCCAAAGAGCGCAAGCGAGCTTACGTAGAGGGTGATAACGTTCTCTGCACCGTCATCGGGACGGCGCGCCTTGTTGGAGGTTCCGCCGAAGATTCCGGTGGATTTGACGCGGACCTTGACGTTTTCGGGAACGATAATTTCGATGCCGCCGAAAATCGCGGTCGCCTTGATGGCGCAGTCGGGCTCGATGATGGCGCCGCGAAGGTCATAGTCAACACCGCCGAAGATGGCATTGATCTCCGCACCGCGGAAGACCTTGCCGTCGCATTTGACCTCTTCACCGGTAAAAATGCAGAAAACGTTATCAAGATCGCCCGCGTTATTGCGGAGGCTTTCCTCGATCTTTTCCGCCTTTTTTTCCGAGAAAGCGTTGGCAATGAGTTTGACGCCGATAAGTACGATAATTGTGGGAACAACAAGCTTTACTATAGTATCCCATTTGATTACATCACGTACCGAAAGTAAGAGAAGCACACCGACGGCAACACCGATAGCGGCGCTGATCTTATCGGGCGAGGTAAAGAGCGAGATCGTGCAGGGAACGATGATAAAGAGCGTCCACCAACCCTCAAAGAAGATGTTTACCTCAATAAAACCGAGCGAAGAAAGTGCCCAGCAGAGTCCTGCGGCGATGAGAATGATTCCCCAGATGACAGCCTTTGATTTTTTCATTGCTATTCTCTCCTTTTATGCTTTTGTAAGCTTGGCGTAAGTCGCCATAAGTTTCTTTGTTCCGACGTTCTCGAAAACGACCTCGTAAAGGATATCCGAGCCCATCTGCTTTGCCGAAATGACCTCACCGACACCGAAAGCGGGATGCTTGACGCGCTCGCCGGGTTCGAAGATCACCGAAGGCTTTTTCATCGGCGCGGTCTTGGGAGTAACGGCGGGTTTCTGTACCGTCTTTATCGGAACAGTGCCGGGGCGCTGAACGGGACGCATATTTGCTCCCGACTGGTTACCCATATAGGATCTCGGAGCCGATGAATAATTGCCCCACGAATATTCGCTTGCGGGCTTCTGATTCTCCTTGATCTTTTCGTCAACGAGCTCTGCGGGGATGTCCTCGACGAAGCGGGAAATGGGATTATACATCGTGCGGCCGTAAAGGAGTCTGCGCTCCGAATGAAGCAGGAAGAGCTCCTTTTTCGCGCGGGTGATCGCAACGTATGCGAGTCTGCGCTCCTCCTCGAGCTCGCCCGGGTCGTTCTGCGACTGCAATCCGGGGAAGATCCCTTCCTCGAGTCCGGGAATGATTGCGACGGGGAACTCAAGTCCCTTTGCGCTGTGGATCGTCATAAGCACGACGGCATCCGCAGTTTCGTCAAAGCGGTCAACGTCGGCAACGAGCGCGGTCTCCTCGAGGAATCCCGTAAGGGTCGGCTCCTCGTTGTTCTTCATATATTCGATAACGCCCGAAACAAATTCGTCGACGTTATCAAGTCTGTCCTTCTCCGCCTCGCCGCCATCGATGAGCATCTGGCGGTAGCCCGATCTTTCGAGCACGTTTGTGACGAACGCATCGAGCGGACAGCCGTCCTCGAGCATTTTGCGGAGTCCGTCTATCATTTCTGCAAATCCGACCAGTATATGAGCCGAACGCGAGAGCGCGACGTGGCGGTAAGCCTCACGCATTACCTCGAACATCGACTTGCCTGTTTCATCGGCAATGCTTTCAACGGCATTCAGCGTGACCTCGCCGATCTTGCGTCGGGGTTCGTTGATGATCCTCTTCAGACGAACGCGGTCGGAGGTGTTGTTGATCAGCTGAAGGTATGCAACGACGTCCTTGATTTCCTTGCGGTCTCCGAAGCGGACGCCGCCGTAAATGCGGTAAGGAAGCGCACTCTTGGCGAAGGTACGCTCGATGGTGTTCGCCTGCGCGTTTACGCGGTAAAGCACAGCGAAATCGCGGTAGCTGTACTTCTTTTCGGCAACGAGCTTTGTGATTATATCCGAGATTTTTCTCGCTTCACTCGCTTCGTCCTCGCATTCCTCGAGAACGATCTTTTTGCCCGAGCCGTTTTCCGTCCAGAGAGTTTTGGGTCGCCTGCCCGCATTTTTACCGATAACGGCGTTTGCGGCATCGAGAATGGTCTTTGTCGAGCGGTAATTCTGCTCGAGCTTGATTACCCTTGCGTCGGGATATGTAGTATCAAAGCTTAAAATATTTTCAATAGTCGCGCCGCGGAAGCGGTAGATACTCTGGTCATCGTCACCGACTACCATAATGTTACGCCAGCCCGAGGCAAAGAGTGAACAAAGCGCCAACTGCGCGGGGTTGGTGTCCTGATACTCGTCAACGCAGATGTATCTGAACTTGCCCGCATAATATTTGCGAACCTCCTCGTCCGAGCGGAGAAGGAAGACGGTCTGCATAATGATATCGTCAAAGTCGAGCGCGTTGGAGGCTTCCATCCGCTTCTGATACTCGCGGTAGATGCGCGCGTATATCTTCTCGCGGTAGCCCATCTTCGATTCTTTCTCGTAACCGTCGGGATCGAGAAGATTTTCCTTTGCTTTGCTGATCGTGCCGACAACGCTCTTGATGGTGAAGGACTTTTCGTCGATATTCAGCTCCTTCATAATGGCCGTGAGAAGCTTTTTCGAGTCGTCGGTATCGTAGATCGTCAGATTATCGTTATAACCGAGTCTGTCGCCGTATTTGCGCAGAATTCGCATACAGATCGAGTGGAAGGTGCCAGCCCAGATGCTCTTTGGCACCTCGGGGTCGTCGAACATACGTCCGAGTCGCTCCTTCATTTCGTTTGCCGCCTTGTTTGTAAAGGTGATGGCAAGAACGTTCCAGGGCGGGCAGGGTTGCTCGATAAACTCGTCGAGTATCGGAGCGATGAATTCTGCGGGATACGTCGCCGCTTCCTCGAGTGCGGAAACGGTGAGCTCGGAAAGATCGGCGGGAGCTTCCTCGCTCCAATATGCGTTTCCGTATTTAATTATCTGCGCGATGCGCTGAACGAGGACGGTAGTCTTTCCGCTTCCCGCGCCCGCTATGACGAGCAATGGTCCCTCTGTTGCAAAAACAGCGTCGCGCTGACGGTCATTGAGATTTGACTGCGCCTTCTCAAAAAGGCGTCTTTTGGCTTTTATGTATCTTTCGCTTAATGTTGACATTATTGATCCTTTATGAAAAACTCCGACTGCCGCAAAAGCAACAGTCGGAAAGTAAGTTATCGGTCTGTTTCCTTAGTTGTTCTTGTTCTGATTCTGGTTGTTGTTCTTGTTCTGGTTCTGGTTGTTGGAATTCTGGTTGTTGGAATTCTGGTTATTGGACTGGTTATTGGACTGCTTGTTCTGGCTGTTGGACTGATAGTTGTTCTGGCTGTTCTGATTATTGGACTGATAGTTGTTCTGGTTGTTCTGCTGATTCTGATTCTTGTTGTTGTTCATTATAATCCTCTCATGCGGTAAAGATTTGTGTAAGTTAACCGCATTAGAATTATTGGCAACAATCGGGAGAATTATTCGTCAGTCAAGCATATATCTCGATTCAACCTCTTCGTTCACCGCATTAAGCATATAAAGCGAGGAAGCGAAGAATACTGCACAGACCGCAAAATTGATTATCCACCAGATCGGGCTGATAAATAAGTCGAGTGAGAGAACGAACTCGTAAAGTCCGCCGCTGACAGCGGCAACCGCGGCAAGAGCAAGGCAAACGGTCACTTTCACGCCTACCTCTTTTCTGATCGCTTCCATACGGGAAGCACGGTAAGCTTCGTCCATCGTCGAGGGTATGTAGCCGCAATGTCCGTCAATGATCGCGCGCACGCCCTTCAGCGCGCAGAAAACAGTCACGAAGAGAAGTACCGCCTCGACGACCCTGACCGGATACATCGCAATAAATTCTTTGAATACCGCACGGCTTTCCCAAGTCTTTTTTGGGAAGGAATCGGTAACGAATTTGTAAGAAAGATCCGAACCTATAAGGGTAATCACACCGTATACAGCGGAAAGGATCACGCCGGGCTTATAATTCTTATAGTATGGCTTCAGCTTTACAAAAGTCCACGCAAGAAGAAGTGCCGTCAGAGTATCGGGAATGAAATTGACGTCATCGAGATAAAGATCGGCGGTAGTAAGTGCGGCTACTGCAAAAAGTCCGAGAACGAATGCGATATCGCGTCTTACGAAAAGTCCGGTATTCGGAAGCACGGTAGTTTCGTACTTCTCTTTCATACTCTCGATAAGAACTTTATCGCGCAGTATTCCGCGGAAGAATGAAACGGCACGCACGAGCCAGATGATTCCGATCAGCGCGCCCGCAAAGATCGCAATATAGCGGTAAAGTCCGATAAATCGGTACCAATCAAATGCGGTATCGTCATAGGAATGCTCCGAAAGCACCGCAAATTCGGCGATATTGGAGAAAAACGCTTTTGCTATCATGAAGAAAACGGTGAAATCGCGGAAAGCAATACTGATATTCTTTCCGGGACGATAGCTCTTTGCCCCCTTTTCGATAAGAGGATATTCTCCGCCCGATGTCTGCGAATGGATGATGAACCCCTCGATAAGTGAGCGCCATGCGGGAATACCCCAGATGAGCTCGCAAATGCAGAAGCAGAAGGAAAGAAGCAACATCATAGTCGGTCTTTCCTGCGCACTCGTCAACCCTCCGAATACCCAGAGCAGAGAGAGCGTTTTGAAGAAGGTCATAACTGCAAGAATGCGGAATTTGCGCCAGGCATTATCAAAATGAGGCGAAAGATCGCGTGCAAAACGGAGAGAGATGGCAAGAAGGGTATATCCGATAAAATCAGGCAGGACGTCGATCACGGCAACATCGGGGTTAAAAAGGAATATTGCCGAAAGCGCGGCGAAACCGAGTCCGAAATACTTACCGATTTTTTTAGGCTTCAGTGAAAAGCTCATTTTATCCTCCTTATCTGCGTTTTTTGTGTTTTTTCTTTGTGCCGTTCGCGGCATTCTTTTTCTTTTCCTCTATCTCACGCATAGTTCTTTCGATAGCCTCGTTTTCGCGCTTTTCGAGAGCCTCTGCGAATTTGTTGATAAAGGGGATCTTCGACTCGCGGCGAGGCATATTCTCGTCGCCCTCGGGACAGATGCGCATATAGCAACCGAAAATGAGGACGAATACCATCACCGACCAGATAAGCTGGGCAAAGAATGATATATTAGCCTCGATGATCTTGAGTGCCGCAAGAAGATAAAGTACGTAACCGATCACCACCGCGCACAGATCCGTGACGGCGGAGACCTTTTTCTCATTCATATCGACAACGCCGAAAGCGATGTAGGTAGAAATGAGAAAGAAAATATGAAATATCAATACAAGCACGTCGCGGGTGTAATAAACGACGGTTGTGAAAGCCGTCATATCTCCGCCGATTTCGAGAATGGCAGCCATTTCGGCGCCCGCCTCGCAAAATCCCGTCAGAATAAGTGCAAGAAGTGCAAATACCGACAGCTTATAGCTTGGGAAATAATCCTTAAGCTTGATAAATCCGTAAGCCATAACGATATATCCGAGCAGACGGAAAAGCCAGCCGTAAAGAGTCAGCGACGTGAAGAAAGTCAGCGCGTAGCCGATGAGTACAAGACCGTATCCCATCAGTTATCACCGCCGCCCGCACCGCAGCACTTCTTATACTTTTTTCCGCTTCCGCAAGGACAGGGATCGTTCGGTCCGACCTTCTCGGCTCTTCTCTGCGCGGGAGTCAGCGGCTTTGCGTTTCTCGCGGATGCGCCCGCGCGGCCCATTTGCAGATTTTTGAGCATAGCGGGAGTGATGGTGATCACCTCGGGAAGCTTGCGGGTGAGCACCTCGCGGACGGTGCTCTGTCTGATCTCATTGATAAGCTCGGCAAACATGCTCGAACCTATGATCTTGTATTCCTTAAGCGGATCCTTCTGCGCGTAAGCCTGGAGCATTACGGATTCCTTAAGCGCATCCATAGCGTCGATGTGGTCAAGCCAACGCTCGTCCATATTGTTGAGCAAAACGGCACGCTCGAAGCGGCGCATTCTGTCCTCGTCGGAAGCCGCTCTCTCGTGATAAAGAGCAACTGCTTTTTCGGTGATAAGATCGCGCAGTTTTTCAGCAACATCTCCCGCAGGCTGATCTGCGGCGAAATCAAGTTCGCCCTCTGCACAGCCCCAGCCGAGGTATCTCGACTCAAGCGCTTCAACGTCAACAGTGGGATACTTCGCGCCCTCGAGGGTGACAAGGCAATCCTCGACCGAATCCTCGACCGTCGAGCCGATCATGTGAACGATACGCTCGGAAATATCACCCTCCTCGATGATCTCGTTTCGGAGCGAATAGATCTGCTTGCGCTGTTCGTTGAGGATATCGTCATACTGAAGGACGTTCTTTCTCGCCTTGAAGTGGTTAGCCTCGACGTTCTTCTGCGCCTTCTCCATAACGTCGGAAAGGATCTTCGTGTTCTGCGAAAGATCGCCGTCGGTGTCCTTCATGAGGTTTGCCGAGAATGCAGAAAATCTCTTCATTCGGTCGTCGCCGAAAAGACGCATGATGTCGTCGGTGAGCGAGATATAGAAGGTCGATGCGCCGGGGTCGCCCTGACGTCCCGCACGGCCGCGGAGCTGGTTATCGATTCGTCTAGATTCGTGTCTTTCCGAACCGATGATGCAAAGACCGCCAGCCTCGATGACCCTCTGTCTGTCGGGCTCGATCTGCGCCTTATACTTCTCAAAATAGATCTTGAAGGTATTGCGCGCGTTCTTTATATCCTGATTTTCGGTGGGGGCAGAACCGGTTGCTTCAGCGATAAGCTCGGGGCGGATGCCAAGACGCGCCATTTCGGATTTTGCCATATGCTCGGGATTTCCGCCGAGCATAATATCGGTTCCTCGTCCCGCCATATTGGTTGCGAGCGTGATCGCGCCTGGACGTCCCGCCTCGGCGATTATATCAGCCTCGCGCTCGTGGTTCTTCGCGTTGAGCATATTGAACTTGAATCCCGCCGCCTTGAGGAATTTTGCGAGATTCTCGGATTTTTCAACCGAAGGAGTACCGATCAGAATCGGCTGTCCCTTTTCGTGGCACTCGCCAACGTGCTTGAGGATCGCAGCGTACTTCGATTTTTCGTCAACGAAAACGCGGTCGGGATTGTCTTTTCTGATCATCGGCTTGTTGGTGGGAACTTCGACTACGTCAAGGCCGTAGATCTGGCGGAACTCGTCCTCCTCGGTCTTTGCGGTACCCGTCATACCCGAAAGCTTCGAGTACATGCGGAAATAGTTCTGAATGGTTACGGTCGCGGTGACGCGGCTTTCGCCCTTGATGTTCACGCGCTCCTTCGCCTCGATTGCCTGATGCAGACCGTCCTGATAACGGCGGCCGTGCATAAGTCTGCCCGTGTGCGGGTCGACGATGATGACCTCGCCGTCAACTATGACGTAATCAACCTCTCTCTTTTTGACGCCCCACGCGTGAACCGATTGGTTTACGTTGTGCGAGATAACGGCGTTTTCGGGGTCGTTGAGGTTGTCAATGCCGAAATGAGCTTCAACCTTTTTTATACCGCGGGGAGTAAGTACGGCGCTTCCTCTCTTCTCATCAACGATATAGTCCGCGTTCTCGTCCTCGGTCTCCTGCTTGTCGTCCATCTCCTTGAGGACCTTTGCCTTCATCTTGCGGACAACGGCGTCGCACTTCTCGTAAATATCCGAGGTCTTGTCGCTTACGCCCGAGATGATAAGGGGAGTTCTTGCCTCGTCGATGAGGATAGAGTCGACCTCGTCGATGATACAGAAATTATGACCGCGCTGAAGCATTTCGGGCTTGCTTTTTGCAAGGTTGTCGCGCAGATAGTCAAAACCGAATTCGGTATTGGTACCGTAGGTTATATCGCAAGCATATTGACGGCGCTTTTCTGCCGCAGACATCTGCTTGAGAACGACACCCGTCTTAAGTCCGAGAAATTCGTAAATTCTTCCCATTTCGTTGGCGTCACGGAATGCGAGGTAATCGTTGACGGTAACAACGTGAACGCCCTTGCCCGTCAGCGCGTTGAGGTACGCGGGCATGGTTGCAACGAGGGTCTTACCTTCACCCGTCTTCATCTCGGATATTCTGCCCTGATGGAGCAGGATTCCGCCGAGGATCTGAACATAGAAGGGACGCTTACCGAGGATTCTGTCAGCAGTCTCACGAACCGCGGCAAAGGCATCGGGAAGGATGTCATTAAGGTTCTCGCCCGCATCAAGGCGCGCGCGAAGGACCTCGCTGGTACGGCGAAGCTCCTGCTCGTCCATCTCGCGGTATTTATCAGCCAAAGCCTCGACCGCATCGGCGATGGGTTTTATCTTTTTGATCTCTCTTTTGCTGTAATCTCCGAAGAGTAATGTTTCAAGTTTCATATCAAAATCCTTATGAGTGTAAATATATTCAGTTTATTATACAACATTTTCGGAGAAAATACCATATGGAAATGTAAATTTTATTGACAAAAGCATAAATATGTATTAAAATATACATATCAACAGCACGGAGGCAAAAATGTCAAAAGTTTTACTGGGAATGAGCGGGGGCGTTGACAGCTCGGCAGCGGCGGCGCTCCTTATGCGTGCGGGGCACGAGGTCATCGGCGCGACGCTCGTTATGCACGATATACACGAAAAGGACGCCGCGGCGGCACGCGCGGTTGCGGATGCTCTGCGCATCGCGCACCACACCGTCGATATGCGCGAAGATTTTGAAAAGTACGTCCTCTCGCCCTTCGTTTCGGAATACGAAAACGGCAGAACACCCAACCCCTGCGTGCTCTGCAACGGATATATAAAATTCCCCGCCCTCTTAAAAACAGCCGACAGTCTCGGCTGCGAATATATCGCCACGGGGCATTACGCCGCCATTGGAAACCGCGGAGGTCATCCCGTAATCACCGCCGCAACGGACAAGGCAAAGGACCAGAGTTATTTTCTCTATATGCTCGGCGAGGACATCCTCTCGCGCCTTCTCTTCCCGCTTTCGGGAATGACCAAGCCCGAGATACGCGCGCTCGCCGAAGAACTCGGACTCCCCTCGGCATCATCACCCGACAGCCAGGATATCTGCTTTATAAAAGACATTTCCTGCGCCGATTTTGTCCGAAGCCGTTCTTCGGGAGAGACCAAGCTCGGCAATTTTGTCGACACCGAGGGTAAGATCCTCGGCAAACATAAGGGGATCGACGCATACACGGTCGGTCAGCGCAAGGGACTCGGCGTTTCTTCGAGTGCTCCTCTCTACGTAAGCCATATCGACGCTGATAGCGGAAACATCATACTCTGCCGCGAAAACGAGCTTTACCGCACCAAAGTTTATGCCGATAATTGCAGATATTCCGCGGGGGAACTGCCCGCTGAACCTTTCGAGGCAACAGTCAGCCTCCGATATACGAAAAAGCCCGGACGGGCGAAGGTCACATCCCTCGCACCCGACCGCGCACTTATTGAATTCACCGAACCTCAGCGAGCACCCGCACCGGGGCAATCCGCCGTTTTCTTCGATGGGAACGACCTTCTCGGAGGCGGAACAATCTCATATTCAGAATAAAAGAACCGCAAGGCATTTGCCTTGCGGTTCTTTTATTGACGTTAAATTACGATGCGGTGAAAGCCTCGCCCTTTACAAGGAAGATCTCAACAACGTCGTTGTGGTTGAGAGCAAGCTCGCTGTAATCCTTGACTTCGGTTCCGTTAACGGTTACCTTGAACTCGATCGGAATGAAGGATCCGTCTTCCTGCTGAATGCTTTCGGACTCGATGGTAGCGCCGTCGAAAGTGAACTTGGTGAACTTACCGATGGTATCAAGCTCATAGGTAGCGCTTCTGTCTTCGCAGAGAGCGGCAACAGCCTGAACGAGAGTAGTACCGGGCTCGATACGGAAATCGGCACCCGTCTTGATGAAGTAAACGCCGAGCTCGCCTTCCTCGGTAGCAAGTTCTCTTATGTTGATATCAACGCGGAGACCGTCGGTGGTATCATTGGGATCGATAGTGCCATCATCGTTACCCTTGCCGCCCTCTTCGCAAGCAAAGAGGCACATAGGAAGCGCAAGAAGAGCAAGAAGAAGTGCAATTAAAGATCTGAATTTTTTCATAGTCAATGTGTTCCTCCATAAAAGTGGTATACATATTATACAACAGCGTCGGGGATTTGTCAACAGTTTTTGTAAAATTCCCTTTACCTTTTGGGATTTTTAATATCGCCGAAAAAGTCAAAGAATCTGCGTCGAGTATCTGCAGGCACAGTTGTCACCTCGGGGATCACCTCTGTAGTTTCAAGGCTTGCCTTGATCTCGGCTACCTTCTTTTGCCACTCGGTACGGTTGAAATGAGCCGAGCAGGTTCTGTTGTAATGAACGGGACCCGAAGTGTAACCGACATAGTATTGCTTGCCACCGAGATTGTAGTAATATGGACGGTAAACGGTGCTGTAGGGCATAACGTCGTAAGGAAGCTCCATATAAACGTACTGCGCGTCAACGACCGCGATATCTATCGGGAATTTACGGTCGACCTTGATCATAGCAACCTGCTTGATGTTTTCGGGAGGACACCATTCGCAGGCGATCGCTCCCTCAACGTAGTCGTAATCGACCATAACGTGAGTTGTGCAATATTCGGTAGGCTCAGTGCCCTTGACGAACCATCCCGTCTCCGCGCGGCTTCCTCTGGCATCATGAGAGCAGGCATCGCTCAGAAGCAGACCCGAATCCTTGCAGAAGGTACACTGAACGAGATTGTTTGCCACATTGAATTCGCGGTATTTATCGCCCTCCTGCATATTTGCGATAACCTTATCTTCATGGACCTTGCCCATGACGGCATCCCACACCTTAACGCAGGGGTTGGTTGAAATATTGGTGATATGCTTGGGGTATTCGTAACCGTACCATACTCCGCAAACGTAGTAGGGAGTGTAGCCGATGTACCATCTGTCGAAATAGTCACCCGCAGAACCCGTCTTACCTGCAACGTCGATGTCATAGGTGCTGTCGAAGGTAAGCGATGCGGCGGTACCGCCGGTTCTCGGAACGCTTTCAAGAAGCATGTTCATAATAGATGCGGTTTCCTCGCTGATAGCGACCTTTCCCTCGTAACCGTTATCCAGAACAACGTTTCCACTTGAATCGGTAACTCTCAGATAGGTTCGCGGACTGCTGTAGATACCGTTGTTTACGAACATGGAATATGCCGCAGTTATTTCGCGCACGGTAAGACCGTAGTTAAGCTGACCGAGACCAAGCGCAGCAAGACCGATATCGGTATATCCGGTTCCGTCCGAAAACTCGCCGTATTCGATCATGCTCTTCATTTCGAGAACGTCATAACAGAAATTAAAGGAACGTCTCAGACCGAGCTTTTCAAGAAGCTTAACGGCAACCGTATTGGTGGACACCTTAAGTGCGTAATTTACGTTGATAAGACCGCGGTAAGTGTTGGTCGAGTTCTTCGGCCATCCCTTTCCGCCCTGAACGTCATAAGGGGTATCATCGAGTACGGTCGCCCATGTCAGGAGTCCGTCCTCAAAAGCAGGAGCGTAGACCGCGAGCGGCTTGATCGCCGAACCGGGAGGTCTCTTTGCCTGGGTGGCAAAATTAAGAACTCGGTTTGCCGTTTTCTCTCCGCGTGCACCCGCAACTCCGAGAACGTCGCCGGTGTAAGGATCGATAACTATCGCAGAGCACTGCGGCTTGATTCCCGAACCGGTGTCGGGGAAATTCTCTTCATTGAGAAAAGCTTCTTCAAGAATAGCCTGAATCTCGGGGTCAACAAGACATTCAATGTTAAGTCCGCCGTTGTAAACGAGCATCGCAGCCATTCTTTCGGAATATCCGTATTCCTCCATGAGATCGCGGATAACGTCCTCGATGACCATATCGGCATACCAGGAGTTGACACCCGCAGTATCGGGATTTTCCTCCTGCTCGTTACCTCCGGGAGGATTCAGAATGAGCTCTTTTTCGTAAGCTTCCTCAAATTCGCGGTAGGTGATAAGTCCCTGATCGTACATTTCGTAAAGAACGATATTTCGTCTTTCGGCATTGTATTCGGGATAGATAAGAGGATTAAAGCGCGAGGGATTCTTTGTGATGCATGCAATGGCTGCGCATTCGATAAGTGTAAGCTCGGAAACGTCCTTCGAGAAATAGTTATGAGCCGCCGCCTGAACGCCGTTCGAACCGTTACCGAAGTTTACGATATTAAGGTAGAGCTCGATGATCTCTTCCTTATCCATCTTTGTTTCAAGATCGAGAGCCCAGAAGATCTCCTGGATCTTTCGCTGGATCGAGTATTCATCGTTGCCAGTCACGTTTTTGATGAGCTGCTGAGTGATCGATGAACCGCCGAAGCCGTCACCGCTTCCCGTGAAGAAGGTAAGCCCCGCACCCGCGGTACGCCTCCAGTCAACGCCGCCGTGTGTCATGAAACGCTTATCCTCGATGGCTATGACCGCGTTGATCATATTGTCGGGTATCTGATCGAGCGAAACGAAGGTCTGGTCGACCTCGCCGCGCAGATTTGCATCCGATTCCGTATCCATCGGGACGCGCTCACCGATGCGGTTTTCGCGGTCTGTGAATTTATAATAGTACATATGCGTCGTCGTGGAATTCGAAAGATCCATACGGAACATTTCAACGTCTATCTCGGTATCAACGTAATTGTTGATATACACCGAAAAAACGCAAACGATGATAATTCCCGTCAGCGCGATTATAAGCAGAAGGGTTATCAGCAGGTTTGCAAGTATCTGAAAGAATTTTCCGACACCGCGGATGCCAACCTTACCCGCCGTTTTCAGCTCTTCTCCCCAATTTATTTTTTTATTCGCCATTTAAGGTCTCCTTAAGTTTTTCACTTATACCATATTATCATACTTTTTTGAATATTTTATGAATTTTGGACGATAATATCTTCAGCGAAAGCAAAATATTTATCTGCAGAGGGTAAAATGAACACCAAAAATCTCATAATAGCATTCATAACCGTGTCCGTGGCCGCACTTATAGTTTCGGCTTTTGCCGTATTTGCGGCGGCACGGAGTCAATACGCCGCAATTATCGCCTCAGCGGCGGAAGCGGAAGACATCGGCGCCGAAGAAACAACCGACGCTCCCGAAACCACCCACGCGCCCGAAACCTCAGCGATTCCCGAGTCCACGGAGGGAATTACGGGATCCGAAACTCTTCCGGAGGAAACAAGCGCACCCGATGAAAGCACGGAAGAAACTTTGCAAGAAAATTCAACCTATACGGAAGAGCGCACGTCCGCGCCGTCGGGTTACACCCTGATGCTTGACGGAGATCGGCTGGTGGTAACCGCTCCTGATGGCACGCCCGTCAGCGAGCGCATAATCAATGCATCCGCCCTTCATCCGAAGGACCGCGAAGCTTTGCTTGCGGGCATCTCCTTTCCGGATGAAAGCGGTGCGATAAGCGCGATATACGATATTATCTCCTGATCATTTGAGAACCACGGAATCCTCGCCCGCAAGGCGGCGCAGTTCAGCAAGCTGAACGTCTCCGAGAACCATACCGTGCATATGGTCGACGTACTTTTTCGTGTCCGCAAAATAGAAGCTCACGCGCGTGAATCCCTCGAAGATCTCAACGATATTCTCGCATTTTTTGTAAACCTCGGAATTCTTTGAGGGCACGCGGATATAAACGACCGAAACTTGTTTGGGGCGCTCGGGCGCGGGCTTTGCAACTGTTTGCGCGGGAGCCCGTTGCGGCTGAGGCTTCGGAGGCTCGGCTTTGCGCCTCTTGAAATCCTCGTCGGTCAGAAGCATTGCCGCAGTATTGACGAGCACCTTTGCCCTCTCGCCGTCGCGGTGCGAGACCGTACCCGTGATGCAGACGGCGTTGTCCTCTTCGATATGTCTGCGATAAGTTTCGTACTGTTTTGAGAAAACCACGAGTTCGAGCGTACCCGATTTATCCTCAAGAGTGGCAAACGCCATGCCGTCGCCCTTTCGGGTCGTTTTTTGCGTGACGGAGGAAATAATTCCGCAAATGCAGACCTTGGTTCCGTCCGCGAGGGTATCGGCATCCTCCTCGTCCTCCTTGCCCGCGATATCGACTATATTCTGCGGTGAAAGCGACTTGATATGAAGCCCGTAGCCGTCAAGCAGATGGCCCGAGAAGAAAAGTCCCGCCGCTTCGCGCTCCATATAGAGCAGATCCTTCGTGGGAAATTCGGGGATATCGGGATAAACTATACTCTCTCCCCCGCCCTCCACGGCATCGGGCATCGAGAACATGTCCATCTGACCCGCAATATTTCCGCTCTTCTTGCGCGATATCGCGCCGAGTGCCTCGTCAAGCGTTGCAAGCAGACGTGAGCGGTAAACACCGAGCGAGTCGAATGCGCCCGCTTTTATCAGCGACTCGACCATACGGCGGTTGAGGTCGCCATCCGACATTCTGTCAAGAAAATCGGAGAAAGATGAAAAGGGTCTGTCGATGCGTTCAAGAATCAATCTGTCAACAA
This sequence comes from Eubacteriales bacterium, assembly GCA_045535375.1. Taxonomy (GTDB): domain Bacteria; phylum Bacillota; class Clostridia; order Oscillospirales; family CAG-272; genus CAG-390. The sequence goes on along the minus strand of JAZSLM010000039.1, from coordinate 60,550 downwards.
ACTGCCGTCCGACATTTTTCAGAGCAAGCAGACCGAAGGTGATATCTTTGTCGCTGACGTGAAAATCAAGCATACTGCGGTTTATGTCGGGCGGAAGCACGCGGATTCCCGCGCGGTTCGCCTCGGCGATATATTCCGCGATCTTATCTGCGTTTCCGAGAACGGAGGTCAGCAACGCGGAAAAATACTCGCGCGGATAGTGAGCCTTGAGGTATGCGGTACGGAAGGAAAGCATCGCGTACGCCGCCGCGTGGCTCTTGTTGAAGGCGTAGGAAGCAAAGCTCGACATATCCTCAAAGAGCTTCTCGGCAATCTCGCGTTCAACACCGCGTTCCTCGGCACCGTTTACAAAATTATCCCTCTCCGCCGCAAGTGCGGAGGCTTTTTTCTTTGACATCGCACGGCGGACGATATCTGCCCTGCCGAACGAGAATCCCGCAACGGTGCGGAAAATATTCATAACCTGCTCCTGATAAACGATACAGCCGTAGGTCGGGCGGAGTATCGGTTCGAGCAGAGGATGCGCATACTCTACGCTTTCGGGGGCGTTTTTGCCCTCGATATATTTAGGTATCGACTCCATGGGTCCCGGGCGGTAGAGTGCTATCGCCGCGAGGATGTCGTCTATCGACTCGGGGCAAAGATTCTGAAGCATCGCCCTCATTCCCGAGGATTCAAGCTGGGAAACTCCGCTCGTCTGACCCGAGGAAATAAGCTCATATGTCTTTTTATCCGCAAGATCAACCTTTTCGATCTCGAAATCGGGGAGTCTTTCCTTTATCATTTTGACCGCATCATCGATTATTGTCAGATAACGCAATGCAAGGAAGTCGAATTTGAGAAGTCCGAGCGAGGCGACAGTGTCCATATCGAACTGAGTTATGACCGCGCCGCCGGATACCGCAAGCGGCAGATATTCGTAAACGGGTCGCTCGGTGATAACGACACCCGCGGCGTGGATGGACACGTTTCGCGGCATGCCTTCCAAGAGGCGCGCGGTGTCGATAAGCTCGCGTATATCGTCGGATGAATTGTATTTTTCCTTAAGCGCGGGAACGACGAGCGCCTGATCGATGGTCACGTCAAGCTCGCGCGGGATCAGCTTTGCGATCTCGTCGACGTCGGCATAGCTCATCCCCAAGGCGCGTCCGCAGTCGCGGATAGCCGCACGCGCGGCGAGAGTACCGAAAGTTATGATCTGCGAAACGCGGTCGGTGCCGTATTTATCCTTGACGTAAGCCAAAACCTCGTCGCGGCGGTTGTAGCAAAAATCGATATCAATATCGGGCATGCTGACTCGCTCGGGGTTGAGGAATCGCTCAAAGAGAAGATCGAAGCGAAGCGGGTCGATATCGGTGATGCCCGTACCGAAAGCAACAAGGCTTCCGCATCCCGAGCCTCTGCCGGGCCCGACTGGAATACCCGCGCCCTTGGCAAATCCGACGTAATCCGAAACGATAAGGAAATAGTCGTCAAATCCCATCGAATGAATGACGTCAAGCTCGTAATCGGCACGCTCCATATAGTCGGTAAGGGTAAATCCCTCCGCGGGAAGTCTGCCCGCAAGCGCCAGCCTTTCAATGCCCTCGTAGGTGCGCAGACGAAGCACGTCCGCCGCATTTTCACCCTCTCGCAGAGGATAAGTGGGCAGAAGATAGCCTTTATCCTCAAATTCGAGATCGCACATTTCCGCGATCTTGACGGTATTCTCGATCGCCCCCTCAAAGCCGCCGAAAAGGCGCTCCATCTCAAGGGTGGATTTATAGTAAAATTCTTCGGTTTCAAAACCCGGTCTGCCGCCGTCCGCCATCGTGGTATTCGTCTGAATGCACATGAGGACCGTTTGCGCGCGTGCATCGCTCTTGCGCAGATAGTGGACGTCGTTGGTGGCTACAACGGGAAGATCAAGCCCGCGCGCAAGCTCGTACAGCTCGGGCAAGATCTGCCTCTCCTCCGCTATGCCGTGATTCTGAAGCTCGATGTAAAAATGATCTTTTCCGAAGATCTGCTTGTAAGTCTTTGCGATATTTTCGGCTCTCTCACGGTCGCCCGCGGAAAGTGCCGAGGGGATCTCGCCCGAAAGGCAAGCGGAAAGAGCGATAAGTCCCTCCGAATGGTGGCGAAGAAGCTCGAGGTCAACTCGCGGACGCGAATAAAAACCCTCTGTAAAAGCCTTCGAGACCATATAAGTCAGGTTTTTGTATCCGATCTCGTTCTCGCAAAGCAGAACGAGGTGGTGCGAGCCGCCCTCGCGCCCCGCGACGCGCTCAAAACGCGAGCCGGGAGCAACGTAGACCTCGCAGCCTATAATGGGCTTTATGCCCTTTTCCTTGCAGGTGCGATAGAACTGCATCGTGCCGTACATACCGCCGTGATCGGTCATTGCAACGGCAGAATGCCCCGCCGCGATGACCGCATCGGGGATATCCTTGATACGGCACGCGCCGTCAAGAAGACTGTATTCGGTATGCAGATGCAAGTGAACGAAGTCGCCCATTTCCGCACCTCCTTATATTTTTTCTATTTTTATGAAAATCGTTTTTTCGGTGGCTTTGCCGCCGAAAAAACACCATTCAGACGAGCAAAGCGAGTCCGCGCGCCGAGGGGAGCTGTCAAAATCGCAGATTTTGACAAGCGGCGATAAGTGCGCGATTCCAAGTGTAAAAACGCAGTTTTACACTTGATTATTCTTTTCCTGCAATCGCAAGAAGTTTTTTAAGTCTGTGATTAAGCCCCGATTTCGTTATCGGGGGCGAATGCTTTGCCGCGAGCTCGGAAAGAGGAAGCTCGGGAAAGTCCTCGCGCAAAGTCGCCGTTTCCTTGAGTTCATCGGGAAGCGCGGCAAATCTTCCGCTTTCTCGTATTTCTGCAATAGCGTCGATCTGCACCTGCGACGCAACCGCTACGCGCCCGATATTTCGAACCTCGCAGTTTGAATTGCGGTTGATCTGTCCGCGCAACTCGCGCATCAGCTTGCCTTGCATCAGCTCCATAACCGACGAAACCGCACCCGCGATCGTCAGCACGTCCTCAACGTCCTCACCGCGCTTGAAGATAAGGGATGACAATCCGTCCCTGTCAGAAAGCCTCGGTGAATGTCCGAGATCGGCAAAAAAGCCAAGAAGAAATTCGGCACGCGCGGGGTCGTTTATGCGAACCTCAAGTCGCGACTCGCGCTCGGGATCCGAAAAGTTTGCCGAGGAAAGCAGGATTCCGGAAAGGAACGCCGCGCGGCAGTTCTTGCATTTGAAAAGAGTACTTTCGGCTCCCGAAGACATCTCGCGGAGTTTATCGGCAAGTTTATCCGATGAAAATGAAACTTCTGCCGAAACCCTGCCGTAGCTGTTTGAATACTCCGGAAAAGCTTCTCTGCCGAAAGTATCGCGCAGAAGCCTCAGCATCAGCTCAGTCGAATTTCTGCCCGAAAGCTTGGCATAGATCATTCCGTCGGGCGAGCAATCGGCGTTGATGAGGATGCCGCAGAGCATCGAGCGGCGGCAACACTGGGCTGAGGGAAGGTTGCCCGAAAGCTCCTCTCTTACGCGTTCGGTAAAATTCTTCATTCTCCGCTTCTCACTCTTCTGATCTCGCACTCGAGCTCCACACCGTAGTTTTCGCGGATAACGCACTTAATATGCTCCACAAGGTCGAGGACGTCCTTCGCGGTAGCGTTACCGACATTGATGATAAACCCCGCGTGCTTTTCCGAAACCTGCGCGCCGCCAACGGTGTAACCCTTGAGTCCCGAATCCTCGATCATCTTGCCGACAAAAAGGTCGGGGGCGGGGCGTTTGAAAACGCTTCCCGCGCTGGGATATTCGAGTGGCTGCTTCGATATTCTCCTCTGCATAATATCGCGCATAAAAGCGTCGATCTCGTCCTTTTTACCCTCTTTGAGGGTAAAGGTTGCAGAAATGCAGATATATTTTTTGTTTTCCGACATAACGCTGTGTCGGTAGGAAAGCTCCATTTCGTCCTTTTTGAGCGTCAGAACTTCGCATTTTTCGGCGTCGAAAACAGTGCAGGATTCTATCGCCTGCGCAACCTCTCCGCCGTAAGCGCCCGCGTTCATAACTACCGCGCCGCCCACGCTTCCGGGGATGCCGTAAGCAAACTCAAGACCCGTCAGCGATGCGTTCTTCGCCGTTACGGCAAGTGCCGTAAACGACGCTCCCGCGCCCGCGGTGATGCGGTTTCCGTCAACCGTAACACCATTCATCTTCTCGGTAAAAATGACGCATCCGCGGTATCCCTCGTCCTCAAAAAGGATGTTCGAACCGTTGCCGACGACTATGTAGGGCATCTCGCGATCATTGAGATACGCAACGGTATATTCAAGCTCCGAGGCATTCTTCGGGAAAACGGCAAGGGCTGCCTTTCCGCCTATCTTAAAGCTCGATTTCGAGGAAAGCGGAAGCGCATTTGCGCATTCGATGCCCTCTTTTTCAAATTTTCGCATAAGCGAAAGCAAAATAAGATCTCTGTCCATAATTACTCCAAAATTCCAAGCAGATCGCGGATATCGCCGATCGTGTAGGTGATATCCATTCCTTCGGGTGATTCTTTGCCCTTCGGGTTGAGCCAGCAGGTATCGATCCCGTATTCGACTCCGCCCTTGATATCCGAGGTCAGCGAGTCACCGATAATGAGCGCCTGCGATTTATCAAAATCGGGAATATCCGCCGCCACCGCGTCAAAGAAACCCTTTTTCGGCTTTGCTACGCCGATGGCGTCCGAAATATAACACTTTTCAAAATATTCCTTGATCGCGCAACCGCCGAAGCGAGCTTTTTGAACCGCCTCGATGCCATTGGTGATGATGTACATTTTATATTTTCCGTAAAGCGCGCGGCAAACGTCCTCCACGCCGTCGAGCAGAACGGTCTGCTTTTTCAGATTTTCAACATAAAGCTCCGCAAGCGCCGCGCCGTCGAAGTCAAATCCGTAATGCTCGCAGAATTGCTCGAAACGAAGAACCTTAAGGCGATCCTTTGTCACCTCGCCGCGCTCAAGCATCTTCCAGAGATTGTCGTTTATTCTGCTGTAGGTTTCGATAACTTCATCGTCGGTCGGCAGTCCCGCTTCAAGAAAAGTCGCGGTGATCGCTCTCTTTTCACCGAGCTTGAAATCGAGAAGAGTGTCGTCGGCGTCAAAAAGAAGCCATTTATACATGGTGGTATACCTCTTTTTTGAGTTAATGTCCGCTTGCGCGGAGTTAAGGTCGGCTTGCGCCGAGTTAAGATCGCGCGGTGCGCGAGTTAATGTTCGGCTGCGCCGAAGTTAAGGTAGCTTTTCGCTGTTGCGAAAAGCATTTGATTTCATACTTTCTCAAGATATATTATACTACATAATTTGGATTTTTGCAACAGTTCTACACAAAAATATTTACTACACACGCGAGGGCGTAAAAAAGACTTGCATTTTTATTTCAAATGTGGTATAATGTACTATGTATAATAATATAATGCAGAAATATTGTTTAATTTCGGAAAGAGAGGAAAATAATGACTGTTATCGGCGTAACGGGTCCCAGTGGGGCGGGCAAATCGCTTTTCTGTTCTTATCTTGAAGAACTCGGATGTCTGCATCTCGATTGCGACAAAATTTATCACTCTCTCGTTAACTCTCCCTCCGAATGCACCCGCGCGCTTGAGGCTGAATTCGGCGCATCGGTAATCAAGCCCGACGGAAGCCTTGACCGCATCGCCCTCGGCTCGATAGTTTTTGCTCCCAACGCGGACAAGCTTCGAGCAAGACTTAACGAGATCACCCATGCTTTCGTGCTTGCCGAGGTTCGCAAAGCGATAAAGGGAACCGATAAAGCTTGCGCCGTCATCGACGCTCCCCTTCTCTTCGAGGCAAATTTTGAGAAAGAATGTGACTTCACAGTCGCGCTCCTCGCCTCGCCCGAGCTCCGTCTTGGGAGACTGACTCAGCGCGACAACCGCACGGCGGAGGCACTCAAAGCGCGTATGAATGCCGCGCCGAAGGATGATTTTTATTCCTCTCGCGCAACCTGTACAGTGATCAACGACGGCGATACCGACAAGCTCCGCGCCGCCGCAAATGATATTTTCAACAAAGCAAAATGAGCAAAAAATTTCTGAACACCCTGACAATAACCCTCATTCTTATCCTCTCGGTCGGCTGCGGATTTCTTTACGACATCCTGTTTACGCAGTACCGCCTGAAGGAATATCCGAGGCAGTATAACGACGCCGTGATCGCCTGCTATTACAGCTATTCGGTTCCCGTTTCCGTCATTTACGGAACTGTAAAAATGCAAAGCGACTACGATTCGGGACATGTGGACGGCGAAAAGATCGGTCTTATGCAGCTGACGCGCGAGGAATACGATCTGCTCTCCTCCGAGCTCGGTAAAAGGATAGATTCCGGACTTCTCTTCGACCCGAAAACTAATATAGATATCGGCTCCTACAAGCTCTCGAAGCTTTTCACCAAATATCAGAGTTGGCGCGCCGTTTACGCCGCTATCTTCATCGGTGAAGATAGGGTTGACGAATGGATGCTCGACGAGTCTAATCTCGCCGCGGACGGCACCCTTGAAAATATCCCCGACGAGAACACCGAAGAATTCGTCAAAAAATTTGAAAAAACGGTAGAGATCTACCGCGAATTATATGAATCAGCAAATTAAGAAAGGAAAATACACAAAATGAGCGAAAACAAAACTCCCGCAGAAGCCGCACGCGAGCTTCTTTACAAGAAAAAGAGCGTTTACGAACGCCGCGACGAGGCTGCCATTGAGGCGGCTTACGAATACGCAGTAGGCTATGCAAAATACCTTGACGATGCAAAGACCGAGCGCGAGGCTGTATGGGCTTCCATCAAGCTCGCAGAGGCAGAGGGCTTCGTTCCCTATGCATTCGGCGACGAGATCAAGGTAGGCGGTAAGTACTATTATAACAACAGAGGAAAGAACCTCTTCCTCTTCTCCGTCGGCGAGGAATCTCTCACCGAGGGTATACGCATTTCCGCGGCTCATATCGACTCCCCCCGCATCGACCTCAAGCAGGTCCCCCTTTACGAGGACAGCGGTATGGCATTCCTCAAGACCCACTACTACGGCGGTATCAGAAAGTACCAGTGGGTAGCGACTCCCCTCGCCCTCCACGGCGTAGTCATCAAGGCTAACGGCGAGAGCGTTTGGGTATCCATCGGCGAAGATCCTGCAGATCCCGTTCTCTATATCAACGATCTTCTCCCCCACCTCGGTCACAACGACGACCGCAAGCCCCTCGGCGAGGCTATCCCCGGCGAAAAGCTCAATCTCCTCGTCGGCAGCCGTCCTCTCGTAAACGAGGCTGACGGCATCAAACTCAACGTCCTCCGCATCCTCAACGAGAAGTACGGCATCTGCGAGGAGGACTTCCTTTCCGCAGAGCTTTCCGCAGTTCCCGTAGGAAACGCGCGCGACGTCGGACTTGACCGCTCGATGATCTGCGCTTACGGCCACGACGACCGCGTTTGCGCTTATCCCGCGATGACCGCTATGTTTGAGGCGCTCAAGATGGGCACTCCCCACACCATGATGTGCATCCTCGCAGACAAGGAAGAGACCGGAAGCGACGGCAACTCCGGTATGCAGTGCGATCTCATCCTCGACCTCATCGACGCTATCGCAGAGTCGCAGAATGCTTCCCCCGCGGCAGTACGCGCGGCATCGATCTGCCTCTCCGCGGACGTTTCGGCGGCATTCGATCCCAACTTCGGCGAAGCATTCGAAAAGCGCAACTCCTCCCTCCTCTCCTGCGGCGTAGTACTCACCAAGTACACCGGATCCCGCGGAAAGGGCGGAACGAACGACGCATCGGCTGAATTCATCGGCAGACTCCGCGCTATGATGGCAAAGGACGACGTCGTATGGCAGGCAGGCGAGCTCGGTAAAGTCGACTTCGGCGGCGGCGGAACCGTTGCAAAGTTCATCTCGAAGCACAACATCGAGGTCGTTGACCTTGGCGTTCCCGTAATCGCAATGCACGCACCCTATGAGGTCATCTCGAAGGTCGACCTTTACGAGGCACACCGCGGCTTCTCGGCATTCAACCGCTATTAAGATATGCTCGAGCGACTCGCCAAACTTAACGAAAAATACTCCGATATTTCCGCCTCCCTCGAAGATCCCGCGGTGATCTCGGATATCGAAACCTATACCAAATTACTCAAAGAGTATAAAAATCTCACCCCCATCATCGAGGAATACCGCCGCTATCTTGCGGCGGCAGCCTCCGAAAGCGAGGCAAGAGCAATACTTGACGACAGCTCCGCCTCCGAGCTCCACGAGCTTGCGCAAGAAGAATTCGTTGAGGCAAAAGCAACCATTGAGGATTCGATCGGAAAGTTAAAGATCCTTCTTCTCCCCCGCGACCCGAACGACGACAAGAACGTCATCGTTGAGATCCGCGCGGGCACGGGAGGCGACGAGGCGGGTCTCTTTGCCGCAGTGCTTTTCAGAATGTACTCAATGTACTGCGACTCCTGCGGATTCAAGATCTCGGTTGCAAACGCAAACGAAACAGATCGCGGCGGCTTCAAGGAGATCACCTTCTCGATCGAGGGCGACGGCGCATACTCGCGCTTCAAATTCGAATCGGGAGTCCACCGCGTTCAGCGCGTGCCCGAAACAGAATCGCAGGGACGCATCCACACCTCGGCGGCAACCGTTGCCGTTCTTCCCGAAGCCGATGCTGTCGAGATCGAGATCCTCCCCGCAGACCTCATCTTTGAATCCTGCAAATCGAGCGGTGCGGGCGGTCAGCATATCAATAAGACCGAATCTGCCGTCCGTCTGACACACAAGCCCACCGGCATCGTTATCGAATGCCAGCAGGAACGCTCACAGTTCCAGAACAAGGACAAAGCTCTCGCTATGCTTCGCGCAAAGCTTTACGACATCAAGCGTACCGAGCAGGAAAACGCCATCGCGGGTGCGCGCCGTTCGATGGTCGGAAGCGGCGACCGAAGCGAAAAGATACGAACCTACAATTACCCCCAGAACCGCGTCACCGATCACCGCATCGGTCTTACACTCCACAGCCTTGACACCTACGTCAACGGAAATATCGGCGAGATGATCGATGCGCTGATCGCCGCCGACACCGCGGAAAGACTCCGCGGCGAAAATCAATAACATTTAAGATTTACGGAAGATATTTATGGAAACGATACTGATCAAGGTAAACCCCGAAAATCCGAGTGCCGAAGCGCTCGCCCCTGCCGCCGAAATACTGAAAAAAGGCGGCACCGTCGTATTTCCCACCGAAACCGTTTACGGTCTCGGCGGCGATGCAACCCACAGCGAAAGCGCGCAAAAGATATACGCCGCAAAAGGGCGCCCCTCGGATAACCCACTCATCATTCATATTTCAGACCCCGACGACGTCGAGCCTTACGCGGTAACAAGCAAGCTCTGGTACCGCCTTGCACGTCATTTTATGCCGGGTCCCTTGACAGTTATCCTTCCGAAAAAGGACACTATCCCCGAAACGGTCACGGGCGGACTTGACAGCGTCGCAGTGCGCTGTCCCGCCCATCCCGTTGCGCTCGAGCTTCTGAAGCTCACGGGACTTCCCGTTGCCGCACCTTCGGCAAATATTTCGGGCAAGCCTTCCCCCACCTGCGCCGAGCACGTAATTGAAGACCTTGACGGACGCGTTGATTGCATCATCGACGGCGGTGAATGCACCTTTGGTGTCGAATCCACCATCGTCAAGATCACGGGCGAGGATTCTCTCATCCTTCTCCGTCCCGGCGCGGTGACTTACGACGCGCTTTGCTGCGTTTGCTCCGATGTTACGGTTTCGGACAACGTAATGAATCAGTTAAAGGAAAACGAACGCCCCATCTGCCCCGGCTCAAAATACCGCCACTACGCCCCCGATAAGCCACTCACTCTCGTCGGCGGCTCGGATGAAGCACGACTGCGCTTCTTCGCCGAAAGACAAAATGAAGGCGCGGTAATTATTTGCTACGACGAGCAGGCAGAGCATCTTCCCGCAGAGCAGGTCATCACGATCGGCAAAAAGGACGACCTCGAAACGCAGGGACACCGCCTTTTTGCGGCGCTCCGCGAATGCAACTCTCTCGAGGGAAAATGCGTTTTCGCAAACCTCCCCTCCACCGACGGCTTCGGACTTGCGCTCTACAACCGCCTTATCCGTGCCGCGGCACACACCGTCGTATATCCCGATTAAATTTTGATAACAATTCCATAAACATAGATTTGAGGTAACACATGGCAAGAAAGAAAAAAGCGGAAGTGGTGGAGGTACTTCCTCCCGCGCCCGCCACGGATCAGCCTATAACAGAAACAATAGAAAAGAACTACATGCCCTACGTAATGAGCGTCATCGTGTCGCGTGCGATCCCCGAGATCGACGGCTTCAAGCCCTCGCACAGAAAACTGCTCTACACGATGTATAAAATGGGTCTGCTTTCGGGCGGAAGGATCAAGAGCGCGAACGTTGTCGGTCAGACGATGCGCCTCAACCCCCACGGCGATGCCGCGATCTACGACACCCTCGTCCGTCTGACACGTGGAAACGCCGCGCTTCTGCACCCCTTTATCGATTCGAAGGGCGCGTTCGGTAAGCAGTACAGCTCGAACATGGCTCCCTCGGCTTCGCGTTACACCGAGGTTCGTCTCGAGAAATTCGCATCCGAGCTATTCGTCGGCATCGACAAAAACGCCGTCGATATGGTCGACAACTACGACAACACGACAAAGGAGCCCTCGCTTCTCCCCACCACCTTCCCGAACATCCTCGTAACGCCCAATATGGGTATCGCGGTCGGTATGGCGTCGAGGATCTGCTCCTTCAACCTTGAAGAGGTCTGCGACGCGACCATCGCTCTTCTCCGCTCACCCAAACTTACGGTTGACGAGCTCCTCGAGATCATGCCCGCCCCCGACTTCCCCGGCGGCGGCGAGATCATCTACGACCGCGAAACCATGAAGAAAGTCTACGAAAGCGGTGAAGGCCCCGTCAAGATCCGTGCAAAATACCGCTTCGACAAGGAAGCAAACTGCATCGATATCCTCGAAATTCCCTATTCGACCTCGATCGAGATCATTATGAAGAAGATTGCGGATATGATGAAGGCGGGACAGCTTCGCGACGTCGTTGACTTCCGCGACGAGATCGATATCTCGGGCTTCAAGCTCACCCTCGACCTCCGCCGCGGCGCAGACCCCGACGCGATCATGCTCAAGCTCTTCAAGACCACCGCGCTCGAGGATAACTTCTCCTGCAACTTCAACGTCATCATCAATTCGACACCTATGACCCTCGGCGTTCTCCCGCTTCTGCGCGAGTGGATCACCTTCCGCAAAGCCTGCCTTTCGCGCGAGCTGACCTTTGAGCTCGAAAAGAAGAAGGACAAGCTCCATCTCCTTCTCGGTCTCGGCAAGATCCTTCTCGACATCGACAAGGCAATAAAGATCATCCGCAACACGCAAAAGGAATCCGAGGTCATCAAGAACCTCTGCGCCGGCTTCTCGATCGACGAGCGCCAGGCGGAATTCATTGCAGAGATCAAGCTCCGCTACCTCAACCGCGAATATCTCATCAACCGCATCAACGAGATCGATTCTCTCCGCAAGGAGATCGAGGATCTTGAGGCGACCCTCGCCGACGAGATCAAACTCAAGCGCCTCATTGCAAAACAGCTCGGCGAGATCAAGAAAAAATACGCACAGCCCCGCCGCTCGACCATCACGAGCGCAGAAAACATTGAGATCTACCGCCCCGAGGATCACGTGGAGAACTACCCCGCGCACTTCTTCCTCACCGCGGACGGCTACTTCAAGAAGATCACAGACAAATCCCTTCGCGGCAACGACGAACAGAGATTCAAGGAGGGCGACCGTCTTATCGCCGAATTCGACGGTGAAAACGTCACCGAGCTTGCGGTGTTTACCGACAAGGCACAGCTCTACCGCTTCAAGGCTTCCGACATCGCCCCCTGCAAGGCGAGCGAAATGGGCGAATTCCTTCCCGCGAAGCTGAAATTCGACGACGGCGAAAAGCCGCTTTACATCCGTCTTGACAAAGATTGGGACGACAAGCGCAATATGGTCTTCGTCTTCGAAAACGGTAAGGGCGTCAAGGTCCCCCTCTCGGCATACGCCGTCAAGGGCACTCGCCGCAAGATGACGGGAGCTTATTCATCTGCTTCTCCCATCGTCGGAATTTTTGAGGAGTACAAAAACCCCTTCGAGCTTCTCATCATCTCCTCCGCCGACCGCGCGATCGTGCTTTCGACCAACCTCATCCCCCTCAAGACAACGAGAACCGCAGCCGGCTCACAGCTTCTGCTTCTCAAAAAGGGAGCGCACGTCGCAACCGTACAAAAGGACTTCTCGGATAAATTTGAATCCACCAAGGGTTACAAAAAGACAAAGATCCCCGCAACCCCGGTTCTTCTTGTCGAAAAGGACATCGATAAGATGCAGCTGAAACTCGATATCTGACACCCCTTTTGAGGTTTAATATGAAATTCAAAAACAAAATCACACGAGGAACTATCCTCATTCTTGCGCTTGTGATCGCTCTGGCTTCATCCTTTACGGTCTATGCCGCCGTCAGCTACAACAGCGCAAACGACCCCATCGTTTCCTACTCGGGAATGGTGAAATACGTCAATGACCTTCTGGCAGAAATCAGAGCCGCTATTTCGGATCTCCAATTGCAGGTCGCCATACTCCAGATGATGGGTCCCTCGCAAGGCACCTCTTCGGGCGGCGCTCCGAGCAGCGGTATGCTCAAGGATCTTCTTGACAGTGTAGAAGATCTCAAAGAACAGGTCGCCGATCTTCAGAACGAAAACGCCTCGCTCAGAAATGATCTCACGAACACCAAAAACGAGCTCCGCTCGCTGATCGACGAGCTGACCGCGGAATTCAATTCGCTTGAAAAGCAGATTTCCGATCTTTCAACCTCGATCACCAATCTTAAGAGCGACGTAAAGCAGGCGAAAAACGACCTTTCTACGCTCAACAAAAACTTCAAGCAGATCTCGGATATTTCGACAAAGCTTGATACCCTCTCCAAGAAGGTCAGCAACCTGACTGCCGCAGGCGGTGATATCACGGTTCTGAAGGACCAGGTTGCAGAGCTCCAGAATGATCTTACAAACGTCCTCGCCGAGCTGGGTAAGGTCTACGAAACCGTGTTCGTACCTTACGGCGCAACCATCTTCGCGAAGGATGCGGATGACACCGTTATGATCATTCTCCGCACCGGCTCCGCGGTTGCCGTTTCGCCCTACACGCAGATCGGCACCATCCAGGGACTCAACGACCTTACAAACGGCACCGATATCTGCGACGGTGAACCGATCCCCCTCTACCACAACGTCATGATCCCGCGCGGCGGGGACGACGGCAGAGGAGTGACCGTAACCTCGCTTGACGGCGCATACTTCCTACTCGGAGGTGACTACACGATTGTCGAACCTTAAAATTTTCCGGGGATTCATTCGTGCCGTCGCCGCCATAATCGCCGCCCTTTTCATCTTTTCACCAATGCATTTTTTCACCAAGGTCAAGGCACTTCCGCTCGGCTACTATGCCTTTGATACAGTCAAGACCTCGGAGGATTACCGCATTGCTGTCGGCGTCAGATACGGCTCGAGCGCGTATCCCCTGCACACGATGACCTCGCCCTACGGATTCGTATTCGGCGAGGCGGAGATCTCGCGCACGAATCACGGCTTTGATCCCCTTTATACAATTGAAGAAACCGATATTGCCGCAGTTGTTGACACCAACCTGACCATCGGATATCAGTCCTGCGAGATCGCCAAAAGCGAGAGCGAGACCGATATCGGCGGATATCACGTTGAGATCACGCTCGGCTCCGCAAACGTGTGGAACAACCTCGCGGATCTGCAGATGATATACACACCTCTGTACGACCACGTTTTCCCCGCCTATATCAACGGTCAGAAGACCGTCCGCATCGGCTCCTTCCCGAATTATTCCTCGGCTTCCGCGGCGGCAGCTGAGATCGGCGCGATACTTGATGGCTTTGCGATATCCGTCGCATCCCCCTCCTCGGAGGGCGTATGCTTCCTGAACGGTGATTTCGATACCATACTCTTTGAATATTCGGGGGAAGAAGGCTTCTGTGCGGGTGTAAACGCGCGTCAGATCATAGACGCGGAATATTCCTATCTGCTTTATACCAGAAACTCCTGCCTTTACGACGGCTCCTTCTGCTTCAAGCGCTATCTTTCGGATACGGGAGAGGAAGGACTTTCGATGATCAATCTCGTCAGAATGCAGGAATACGTTGAGGGCGTTGTGCCCAACGAGATCTCAAACACCTGGCCGATCGAGTGTCTGCGCGCGTTTGCGATAATGGTGCGCTCCTTCGCGATCGCGAACATCAACCGCCACTACAACGCCTATGGCTTTGACATCTGCTCATCCTCCTGCTGTCAGGTATATCAGGGCAGAAAACAGGTCAACGACACCGTCGTTGAAGCCGTCAGATCGACCGCGGGCGAGATCCTCGTTTCGGGAAAGACGATAGTCGAATCGGCATATTCCTCCTCGCAGGGCGGATACACGGTCGGCTCGCAGTATGTCTGGGGCGGCACGCTTCCCTACCTTATTAATCAGCCAACACCCTGGGAGGATTACAGCGACGTCAAAAACGGTCTGTGGACGGCGGAGATCACCGAAAAGGAACTCGCCACCGCATTCAAAAACGCGGGATATACGGCTATCACGGGCAACAGAATAGTTGATTTCACCTATCAGACCAGCGACGATTCACCCTATCTTTACAGCTTCACGGGAATCGACGAAAAGGGCAACAGCGCCACCGCGACCCGTGCGGCGAAGGTCAAGTCTCTGTTCGGCTCAACAGTCAAATCTGCGAATTTCACGATAGCCAAGGGCGAGCTTACATACACCTACACCGACGTTCTCGAAAACCGCATCATCAACCTTGCAAGCTCGGTGAGCGGACAGATCAACGTTTACACGGCGGGCGGTATCGCGGAGACAGATATCTCGCTTCTCTCCTTCTTCACCGACCTCGGCCAGGCGCTGAGCGATGCATCTAAAGCGCTCTTCATCCATACGGGCGAGGGCGTTGCGACGCTTACACCCGTCGAGGCGGGCGAGATCCCGGTTTCGACCATGCCCGATGCCGAAGGATATTACACGATCGTATCCAACTTCGGCGACTTCCTTGTAGTTTCCGATGTACGCGACATAACCGAAACGGTCAAGGCGTCGAACAAGAACAATTACGTAATCGCGGGAATGGGCTACGGCCACGGAGTAGGAGCAAGCCAGTACGGTGTCCTCCACCTTGCCAAAGCCGGCGCGACCTACGACCAGATCGTCCGCGCCTATTACTCGGGCACTGAGATCGTTAATATTAAGGATTATTTCAAATAAAATCACAGGACTGAGTCGTTTTGATTCAGTCCTGTTTTTTATAATTATATCAAGGAAGTTATGTTCGCACTCACTTATCAGCCTTCCCCGGCGGGGGAAGGGGACCCACGTATGTGGGGGATGAGGCGTGTTTATAAGATACAGTTTTTCGAGCAAAGCGAGAAAATCTTCCCGATTGCCTGAATAAAAAGGACTATCTGAATTGTATTTTGCAAATATCCTTTGCATTGTATTTTTTGCAATCCGAATTTGAACATTATATTTAGTTGGCTATGTTTTGGAAGATTTTCGCTACGCGAAAAACATTATCTTATCAGGCGCCTCATTCGTCGCTTCGCGCCACCTTCCCCCACCGGGGAAGGCTGATTTTGAGAGTGCTAACATAGCTTCCCGAACTTTACTCATTCTATCAAACTGCCCCTCGGCGAGTGCGCCGAGGGGCAGGGTTTTGAAAAAGGTTATTCGGTTACAAGATCAGCTTCCTTTTATTTCTGCTCTCCTTTTTCAGCAAAATATTGATAATAGGTTTCTTTTCTCCAATTTTCGTAATAAGACTCATAATTAGAATTATGTCGTTTGTGAATTATAGCAATATTGTCTTCATCTATAAGACCTTGCTCATATATTTCCTCAATCGTATTAAAAATTCCATCTTTATACATATATATTTCTCCACCGAATTTGAAATAAAAGCTGTGATTACCTATTTTTTTATTTTCTGCATAATTATTCCCATAAAACCTTTTTTCATACTTAACAAGAATCACATAATCATTGACAATTCCGTAATATCTGAATTCATAAAGATTTTCATCGCAGTCATTATATATGCTTACAGTAAACCAATCATATTCGGCATTCTTAGTAAAAGCATCAGCTTTATCTTCTGCTTTTGTTTTGGCTTCGTTTTCAGTATATTGTCCATTGTTACTATAGCTCGAATAATATACATCAAACCAATGATTCCACTGCGTTTCATACCAAGACTTTCTGATCTCAAGCATTTTATCTTCGGAGATTGGTTCGAGATCGGAAACAAATTTCAAATAGTTCGGAGTTATCACGGTTTCGTGGAGTTCTTCTGGTTCGGGAATATAGGTATAATCATAGCTTTGGGTTGTTTGAATGTTGTAAATTGTTTCGATCGAGTCAAGTTCTGTTGTAATATCGGATAAATCGGTAGTTTCGCCTCCTTCCCACCAACTTGCGGCAATAGAATTAATGATCTCGGGCAAATAGCCAAACAGCGGTGTCACAAGCGCAAGCACGAGGAGGCAGGCTACGAGGCCGAGGTAGTGCTTCCAGTGCTTTTTGAGGGATTCCCCCGCCGTCTGCGCGAGGGGGCGTGCGCGCTCTGCTTCCGCACGCATTTTGTAAAGAGCGGCGCTTGCGATATATTCATCGTCAATATAGTCAAGCGCTTCGATAAGGCGTCTGTCCTTTATCACTATCGCTCGGTTCATACCATTATTCCCTCCTTTGCAAGTTCTTCCGCGAGCTTTTTCTTGAGTCTCGGTATCAGCGATCTTATCAGGCTTTCCGAAACTCCCATACATTTGCTGATAGCCGGTACCGTGTCGCCGTACCAGAATCGGAGCACGAAGATGTCGCGGTCTCTCTTCGGCAGTCCCGCCAGAAAGGCGTTGATGATCTCGCCTATCCGCTTTGATTCGTATTCCTCGGCAAGCGTGCGTCCGTCCTCGATTATCTCGAGAAGCTCATCGCCCGCCGTGTTGTAATTGGCGCGCCTCTTGTAAGCCATATTGTCGCGCGAGCGTTTCAGCGCGATGTTCTTCACCAGCCTTGCTATGTAGGCGCGGAAGTTTTTCGGCTTTTCGGGCGGAATATTGCGCCACGCGGCAAGAAACGCGTCGTTGACACATTCCTCCCTGTCCTCGACCGATTCGAGGATGCTGTCCGCCACTGATCTGCAAAGCCCGCGGTACTTATCCTCCGCCGCATACAGACCCTTTTCGTCGTTGTTATAGATCAATTCTACAATTCTTTCGTCTTTCAAGAATATCAACCTCCCTTGGGGCTTCGCCAACGAAATATTTCGCGTTGCGGAATGTTAAGGTAGAAATTTGCCAAAGGCAAATTTCATTTTTAATAAAATTGCCCTTCATCTATTAAGTACCCAAAATCTTCCGAATCATCGCAAGGCTTTTTCGTTTTTGTATGATTGCACAAAAACAAGCATGCACTTTTGTGCAATTATACGAAAACAAATCATTGATTTTCGCCCCGGCGAAAATCTTCCTTACTTTTTACCTCTTCACTATTACCTCTTACCTAAAAAGCGGGGCAAAGCCCCGCTTTTTATCAATAGCTTCCTTCTGTATCGCCGTCAACTGCCTCGGCGGTCTTTGCCTTTGAGGATGCGATCTTTTCCTTGAGAAGGCTGTAGTAAAGCTCCTCGTCAATGGGAAGCTCGACTTCCTTTCCGAGCCAATCCGAAAGATGCATCGCGTTCGAAAGCATAAGTCCGTTAATGCCCTCTCTGCCGTCGGCAACAAGCTCGCCGCCGTTCAGGATAGCATCGCGGAAGGCATTGAGAACGCCGACGTGCTGGGTGTTCTTGCCCTCAAGCTCGGGGATCTCCTCGATGACCTCGGGCTTGCCGAAGACCTTTTGGGTGGTCTTGGAATACTCGGGCTCCCAGGGATTGAGGCGGTAGAGCTTGAGAGAGGTCTTGTCGCAAATAAGAGTACCGCCGTCGCAGACGATCTCGAAGCGATTCGAGCCGGGGCAGTCGCCCGTGGTGGTGATGAACGTACCCGTCGCGCCGTTTGCATATTCGCACCAACAGCTTACGTCGTCCTTGACCTCGATGTCGTGCCACTTGCCGTACTTCATCTTTGCGTGTACCTTCACGGGAAGACCGCAGATCCACTGCCAGAGGTCAAGCTGATGCGGACACTGGTTGAGAAGAACGCCTCCGCCCTCTCCGCTCCAGGTCGCGCGCCAATCGCCCGAATCATAGTAATACTGCGAGCGGTACCAATCGGTAATGAGCCAGCTTGTGCGGCGGATCTGTCCAAGCTCGCCCGATGCGATTATATCGTGCATCTTACGGTAAACGGGGTTGGTTCTCTGATTGAACATCATACCGAAAACGAGCTCGGGATGCTTATCAGCCTCCGCGATCATCTCGCGGACCTGCAGAGTATAAACGCCCGCGGGTTTCTCGCACATAACGTGCTGTCCGTGCTTGAATGCCTCAATGGCGAAATGGGGGTGGAAATAGTGGGGAACAGCAATGAGGATAGCCTCGCAAAGACCCGATGCGATAAGGTCGTCGCCCTCGGTGAAAATCGCGGGAGCCTCTTCCTCATATCCGTTCGCCTTTGCCTCGACATATTTTTCGAGAGCCCACTCGCGGCGAGCCTCGCGACGGTCGGCGATCGCGGTGATCTCGATACCCTCGCACTTGCCGTCAAGAACGTGTCCGTAATGCTTCGAGCCGATGTTACCGACTCCGATAATACCTAATTTAAGTTTTCTCATTCAAGTCCGATTCCTTTCAGATAATCATAGCTCTTCTTCATGCAAACGAAGGGATCCTCGTCGTAGCAGCGGTCCTGCTCAACGAAAACGTACTTTGTTCCGCCCGCCTCTGCGGCGCGTGCGGCGGCAACGTGGTTGATATTGCCCGATCCGACGGGAGCCATACGGACGGCAAGATCTGTGGGATCGTATACCATATCCTTGAAATGGATGGTGTCGATGCGTCCCGCGAGTTTTTCGAGCCACTGTGCGGGGTCGCCTCCGCCCGCCTGGACCCAGTAAGTGTCAACTGTGAAGCCGTATGCGGGAGTATCAAAACGGTCAGCCATATCCTCAAGAAGCACCTTGCCGTTCGGAAGCTTCATAAACTCCATATTGTGGTTGTGGTACATAAATTTCAGACCCGCAGCCGCGATCTTT
Source organism: Eubacteriales bacterium (assembly GCA_045535375.1). GTDB lineage: Bacteria > Bacillota > Clostridia > Oscillospirales > CAG-272 > CAG-390. The sequence goes on along the minus strand of JAZSLM010000039.1, from coordinate 41,187 downwards.
TCAACGGCGGGAGTAATCTCCTTGCAATAGTTCTCGTAAAATTCGAGATCGCAATTTGCCTTCTTGAAGCCGGGCATAGAGCCGAGTCCGACGTAACCCGCGCCGTATGTAAGATGCTCCTCGATGACCTTGTCGGTCTCCTCGACGATGCGCTTGTAGGCGGTGTGGGTAAGGGGAGCAACGAGGCCGCAATCCTTCAGAAGATCGCGCATCCATGCGGCGTCAAAGTCGCAAACGCCCGAAAGCTGTACTGCCTTGTAGCCGATCTGTGCCATACGGCGAATGGTGTTTTCAAGATCCTCGGTTGTCTTACAATAATCTCTCAGAGTGTAAAGCTGTGCACCTGCAATCATTTTTCTTTCCTCCGTTTATATCTTTTCAATAAGATTTTTAAGTGTGTTGACCGCGTAGTCGAACGCCTCGCGGTTGTTTGCAAAGGACGAGCCGACGTGTTGCGTATCTCCGCCCTCGAGCGCGGCGAGTCCGACAAAGGATTTGAGATGCGGCTCAAGAGTGAGCACCTCAATGCCCGATGCCGCAAATCTCGGCAGAAGCCCCTGCAGATGACCGATACCCGCGCCGGGAGGCACGACTTTGCCGTCCTCTTTCGCGTCCTTGATGTGCGCGTATTTTATGTATGGTTTCAAAAGCTCCCAGGCAACAAGAGTGTCCTCGCCGCACTGAACGAAATTCGCGGGGTCGAAAACACCCTTGAACGCAGGCAAAGCCGCATGGAGCTTATAGCATCTTTCGGCAACGTCGCCGTATATGCCCTTTTCGTTTTCGTGGCAAAGATCAACGCCCGAGCCCTTTGCCGCGCTGATCATATCGTCAAGTCTGCGGCAGATCTCATCAAAGCAAGCGGCAGACGAATCGGTCTTGTAGAAGCTGAACATTCTGATGTTTTCAGCACCGCAGATGTTGGCGGTCTCGAGAACTCTCTTGAAGCGATCAAGCTCTTCCTGCGCGGGCGCTGTGATGTCCACCTTGCCGATGGGCGAGCCGATCGACCACACGATGATGCCCTCAGAGTCAAGACGGCTTTTCAGCTCCTTTGCCTCGGCAGGAGTAAGATCTGCAACGTTCTTACCGTCAATTCCGCGAAGCTCGATGAGATTCATTGAGTTTCCCTGCAAAGCCGCAATCTGACCCGATATCATCTTATCGGCTTCGTCGGCAAATGCACAAAGTTTGAATTTTTCCATTTTACACCTCTTAAAAGGTTTTATTTGATGTTATTATATCACACATTTTAATTAAATTCAAGTATAATTCAAAACTGAAAAAAGTTTTTGCAAAAAATTGCTCAAAGACTTGAAAAATCTGTGAAAATGTAGTATTATTATATAAGTAAAATTATCTACATTGAAAGGCACCGCTTATGAAATTCAAAACAGAACTGCATTGCCACTCGGCTCCCGTTTCGGCTTGCGCAAAGTCGTATCCCGAGGAGATAGTGCAGGCATACGTCGAACACGGATACCACTCGCTCGTGCTCACAAATCACTTCTCGCGCTTCACGTTCAAAAACAAACGAATGGGCGACCTCTCCGCCCTCCCCTGGCAGGAAAAGGTCGATTACTATATGAAGGGCTATCACGAGCTCAAGGAAGCCGCTGAAGGCAAGATCAACATCATCTTCGGCTGTGAGCTCCGCTCCAATCTCGATGAAAACGACTACCTCATCTACGGTCTTGACGAAGAATTTCTCCGCCGTAACGAAAATCTTTACGACGTTCCCACCGCCGAGGTCTCTGCAAGGATCCGCGAGGCGGGATTCCTCTTCTTGCAGGCGCATCCCTTCCGCGACTTCATGCAGATGGTCAATCCCTCACTGCTTGACGGCATCGAGATATTCAACGGCAACCCCTCGCAGGACAGCCGCAACGACATCGCGCGCATCTGGGCTGACCGCTTCGGTCTTATCGCAACCTCGGGAAGCGACTACCACCGCACGGTCGAGGGCGCATTCGCAGGCGGAATTCTGACCGACGAGCCGATCACGTCCAACAAACAGCTTCTCGAAATTCTCCGCTCGGGCAATTTCGAGATGATCAAGGATAACGACAAACCGCAATAAGGAGAACAAAAATGGAACTTCTCTTCCTCGGCACGGGCGCGGCAGACTGGTCGCCGAAGCACAAGGGCGGAAAACTTTACCGCCGTCTTTCCTCGGCTCTCGTAAATAACGATCTGCTGATCGATCCGGGTCCCTGCATCTATGATCTTGCAGAAGAGATCGGCGATCCCGACCTTTTCAAAAACGTAAAGAACGTCATTCTCACCCACTCGCATTCGGATCACTTCAACGTTGAAACACTTTTGCGTATCACCCGCGAATCAAACCACCGCGTTTGCTTCTGGGCGCAGAAAACGGCTTACGAAAAGCTCCTTGCGGGAGCAAAAAAGGGTGATGATCTTCCCTTTTATCACCCGATGGATCCCTACAAAGCCGAACAGGTGGGAGATTACGAGGTCATTCCCTGCTACGCGAACCACGGCGATCTGCCCGAGGGCGAGATCCCGCTCAATTACATCGTCAAGGGCGAGGGCAGAAGCTTCTTCTACGGCACCGACAGCGGCTGGCTGATCTACCCGACCTACAAAATGATCAAAAAGGCCAAGCCGAACGCGCTGATATTCGAATGCACCACGGGCTACGCCCCCGGTGACGAGCGCATCTTCGGTCACACCTCGATCGCAATGATCGGCATCATGATGGAATCCATCGTCGCTCAAAAGGCTACCGCGGAGGATTGCAAATACTACGCGACCCATATGGCACGAACCCTCCACACCACACACGAGGACACCGCCGAGCGCCTCGCTCCCTTCGGGGTCACCCCCGCATACGACGGGCTTAAGATCCAAGTGTAAAACTTCGTTTTACACTTGATTTACGCGCGCTTATCGCCGCTTGCCAAAATCTTCGATTTTGGCGGCTCCCCTCGGCGCGCGGACTCGCATTGCTCGTCTAAAAGGTGTTTTTTCGGAGGCAAAGCCCCCGAAAAAACGATTATTATTAATTGTTAAATGAAATTTAATTTAAGGAGTACATACCAATGATCAGAGTAACCATCTGGAATGAATTCAGACACGAAAAGACCAACGAGACCTGCAAGGCTCTCTATCCTAACGGTCTTCACGCCACGATCGGCAAATTTCTTTCGAAGAACGATGATATCGAAGTAACTCTCGCGGCTCTCGACGATCCCGATCAAGGTCTGCCCGATGAGGTACTGAACAACACCGACGTTCTCATCTGGTGGGGACACATGGCACACGGTGAAGTAAACGACGCGCTCGTCACAAAGATCCAGCGCCGCGTTTATATGGGCAAGATGGGATTCATCGCGCTCCACTCCGCGCACCACTCCAAGCCCTTCCGCGCGATCGTCGGCACGATGGGCAACCTTACCTGGGGACGCAACCAGAGAGAGATCATGTGGAATATGCTCCCGACCCATCCCATTGCAGCAGGCATTCCCGACAAGTTCTTCATCGAATCCGAGGAGCTTTATGCAGAGCCCTTCTTCGTTCCCCAGCCGAACGAGCTCATCTTCGGCGGTTGGTATGAGGACGGCTACATCTTCCGTTCCGGTATGACCTACCTCCGCGACGCGGGCAAGATCTTCTACTTCCAGCCCGGTCACGAGACCTGCCCCTCCTTCCACAACCCCTACGTTCAGCGCATCATCACCAACGCCGTTTACTGGGCGGCTCCCATCACCCCCGGCTACGAATACAAGGACCATTGCCCCCACCACGTTGACAACTACGAAGCACTCGTAGCAGCAGGCAAGGCAAAGAGCAACGTAACTCCCAGCGTATTCAAGCAGTTGGGATTTGAGAAATAATTAATAGATAAAACTACCCCGCCGAAAAATCGGCGAGGTAGTTTGTTTTAATCAAGTAGATTCAGCTTGTAAAGAGCACAATTCAACCGGGATCGTTATACTGTAAGTTTTCTGTTCACCGTTTGAAAATATCGGGCAAAATTCAACAATAAAAGCATACTCGTGCCCCTCCTCAAAGGCTTTTACGTTTGCAATAAACACAGATTCAATAACGTAAGTTTCACCCTTTGCAACGTTCAGATATCCACCATGGTCATCTTCATTGAAACCGTGTCTGTCTTTACAGTAACTATACGGAATCATTTCATCACGTTTCGAGTCCCTTACGAATCCGCCGTGATTAAACAATTCCTTTTGTCGAACCTTAACATCCTCACCTGTATTGTTTGTAACCGATACGCGGCATTGGATATATGAATTCAATGCGTATATTTCACGGAAAAACTCAACCTTGAAATGCGCACTTTCTACAGATTCCTCGTATACGAAAGGAAGCTTGATATATCCGCTATGATCTTCCGCTCTGTTATCCAATCTGAATTCCCAATCAGAAAGATACCACGTGCCGTTGTAATACCAATCGCTGATATCCTTTTCGTATATTTCTATCGGAATCATAACTTCCGCGATCTTTGATCCCGTTGTTTCAACTTTAACCGAAAATGCGTAAGTATATTTAAGATCAAAAAAGTCCCCCGCTTGATAGATAAATCTATCGGAATACACTCTGCCGGGCTCCAGTGTTACGCCGCAAACCTCTCCGGATCTTATTAAATGTTCAAACTTTTTCGAAGTTCTCGGATAAACATTTTCGCCGTCGTTTCTTACAAATGCACCGGAAACATATGGTTGAGCCGCATCAAAATTTATGGTTTCATTGCTCAAATTCTTATAGGTAAGGTTGACCGTGATACTTGTCGCCGGCGTTGCAGGAAGCTCTTGCTTCAAAAATTCCACCTTGATATACAAACCGTTTGAGGTTTCCTCATATACCAAGGGAAATCCAATGTAAGGTTGTATATCCGGATTCGTTTGGGTCGTCTCAGCCGAAAAAAGTTCGGTTTCAGGGGACTCGGTAATTGCTTCGGAAGTTTCAACATCTGTGATGATAGGATTTTGTGCACAACCGCATAGCAGCAAGAACGCTAATACAATCAAAACGATAAGTATATATTTCTTCATTATCGAAATCTCCTTTTCATTTATTCGGGAAAACACTCCCGTGTCTTTATTTTACCATATCAAACATTTCTCTGTCAACATATTTTTCTCACAGCTTACAATTTCTGCTATTTTCACAAAGCAACGGATTCATTTTTATTTACATTAAACAAAAAATGTGAAATAATAATCAGCTTGGATTTGAGAAGACATAATAAGACAGGGATGCTTCATTTCACTTAATGAAGCATCCCCTTTTGTTTAGCAGGATTTAAAGTTATATATCGGTTTAATTATCTCTTCAACTGAAACGCTGTCGCTGAGGAATTCAAGGATCCTTTCGGGCGCTTTATATGCCATAGGGCATTCATCGAGCGAGCCGAGTTGTGCCGTGGTCGTATAGATACCGGTCATTTCCTTTTGAAATTCTTCAACTGTAAAGGCATATTTTGCCTCGGTACGGTTGCAGGCTCTGCCCGCGCCGTGAGGTGCGGAAAAGTTCCATTCGGGATTTCCGAGTCCCGTACCGAGCAAAGCACCGTCACGCATATTGAGCGGTATGATGACGCGCTCCCCCATACGCGCAGAGATAGCTCCCTTGCGCAATATCATTCGCTCGGTGTCGATGTAGTTGTGGATGCACGAAAAACGATCATTAACGGTCAATCCCATCGCATCGCATATCAACCCCGCCATAGTCCGTCTGTTTTGATCCGCGAAAGCCGTCACAATATCGAGATCGTGCAGATACTGCTCAAAAAGTTCGCCTTCAAGAATAGCTTCCTCGCGCTTCACCTTGGGCTGATCGCTCTTGCACTCGCGCTTTGACGCGCGGAAATATTCATCGTCACGGCTTTCGTAGTAACTGCGCTTCGTCTTCTTGCGCTCCTTTTTGCATTGATAGCGGTACGCTTGATCAACGTAATAAAGCGCAACGTCGCTGCCGAGCTGTCTTGAACCCGAATGGATGACGAGCATCAGCTCGCCGCTTTCGAGACGGTCGATTTCAATGAAATGATTACCACCGCCCAGCGTGCCCAGACTTCGCATCGCACGATTTACGTCAACGCGGTCTTTGCAGTAAAGAGAACCGAAGTCGAAATTTGCTTTCGGCGCATCGTGGATCTTTGCGCCGCAGGGGATAAGTTTGTGTATCGCCTCATCAAGCCGCGCGAGATCTATATCCCGCTCTCCGAGCAATACCGCCTCCATACCGCAGCCGATATCGACTCCGACAAGCGAGGGAGCAACGCGCCCCGAAAGTGTCATAGTAGTTCCGACGGCAACGTTTCTGCCCGAATGAGTATCGGGCATTATGCGTATCTTGCTGTCAGCGTAAGCTTCCTCGCGAAGAAGCGCGGAAATCTGTGTTTTGGTTTGTTTATCGATCTTATCCGCAAATATTATCGCGGAATTCCGTTTTCCTTTCAGTTCGATCATTATATCTCCTATTTAGTTTAAGTTTGGTGTGAAAAGGATTAATAGAAAACAATGCAGACATAATAATCAACTCCTTTGTCGTTTTATTGATTATAGTATATCATATATGAATCAAGTTGTCAACAAGAAAGATAAAGTATTATATCACATTTCTCTTTACAAAACAGACGATATATGATACAATATAATAAATATAAACCTCAGACAGGTGAAATTATGAAAGAAATTCTATCGGTAGAAAATATGCGTCAAAGCGACGCGCACACGATCGCGACCGAGGTGCCGAGTCTTGAGCTTATGTACCGCGCAGGAAAGGCGGTTGCGGATTCGGTCGAATGGCGTGCGCCCGTGGGCATCGTCTGCGGTGTCGGTAACAACGCGGGCGACGGCTACGTCATTGCGCTCGAGCTGAAAAAGCGAGGCATCGAATGCGCTCTCCTTCTCCTTGAAGAACGCTTCTCGCCCGACGGAAAATACTATTTTGACAAATGCGTCGAGAAAAATATTCCTTATGAGATATGCGCGGAAGAAGTCGATCTTTCGCGCTTCTCCACACTCGTCGACTGTATTTTCGGCACGGGCTTCAAGGGTGAGGCTCGAGGTCTTGCGAAGACTGTCATTGAAAAATACAACGCTTCGTCGGCATACAAGGTTTCCGTCGATATCAACAGCGGTATGAACGGCGACACGGGGATGGGGGAGACGATCGCGCTCTCCGACCTGACCTGCTCGATCGGCTCGTTCAAACCGGGGCATTTTCTTAACAAGGCAAAGGACGTTATAAAAAGCAAAGTAAATCTTGATATCGGAATCAAGCCGATCGACGCGCCATATTATCTCTACGAACCGTCACCTCTGCCCGAACGCAAGAATTTCTCGAACAAATCGACATACGGCTACGTTGCCCTCATCGGCGGCTCGAAGAAGTATAGCGGAGCAATCCGCCTCGCAGCTATGGCAAACGCCGCGATGCGAGCGGGCGCGGGCGTCACTATGCTTGCCGTCCCCGATTCGATATCTCCATATATCATCCCCAATATCCTCGAAGCTACCCTTTATCCCCTCTCCGACAAGGACGGCCAGGTGGTTTATAGCGAATCCGAGATCTCCGCGCTTGCTTCAAGAGTAAAGACTATCGCCTTCGGTATGGGCATCGGTCTTTCTCCCGAAACCGAAAAAGCGCTTTCTTACCTTATTAATAATTATAAGGGCAGGCTCATCATAGATGCCGACGGACTCAACGCCCTCGCGCGCCTCGGCACTGACATCCTCAAGAACGCCGCCTGCGAGATCATTCTGACCCCGCACAATATGGAATTTTCACGTATCAGCGGGCTGTCGATAAGTGATATCCTTTCCGCACCCGTCGATCACGCCAAGGCTTTTGCCAAGGAATATAACTGTACTTTGCTTCTCAAAGGTCCGTCAACGATCGTCACCGACGGCGAAACGGTCTACATCACCGACCGCGGATGCGCGGGCATGGCGACCGCGGGAAGCGGCGACGTCCTTTCCGGCATCCTTGCCGCGACCGCCGCATATGTCCCCTCTGCCCTCGAAGCCACCGCCCTCGCCGCTTACATAAACGGCGCTGTGGGAGAGATCGCCGAATCGAAAATGGGCGCGGTATCAATGACTGCTTCCGATACCGTCGCGTCTATTCCCGAAATAATTCGCAATATCAATAACGGCGCCTGTTGACTGCCGTACAGAAATATGATATAATATATTCAACAAAACCTCACGGAGGACGATATGAGTAACGCAAAAAGACAACCGAACGTTCTGTTTATAATGGCTGACCAGTTCCGCGGCGACTGGATGAGCTGTGTCGGCGGCCCTGCAAGAACCCCAAACCTTGACGCTATCGCAAGCGAAGGCATCATTTTCACGCAGTGCTCGACCTGCGCGCCCCTCTGCGTTCCCGCGAGAATAGGACTTTTCTCGGGCAAGTACGCGCACACCACGGGCGCTTGGGACAATGAAAAATTCATCCTCTCCCCCGACGCAAATATCTGGTCGAAGCAGCTCCGCGAGCTCGGATACGCCACCTCCCTTTTCGGCAAGACACACATCCACGGCGGAAGCGGCGACTTTATCGCCCGCGAGCCGATGCTTGACGCTTACGGCTTCGATACCGTTGACGAGATCACGGGTCCTCACGCCTGCTGTAAATCGAGAACTCACATGACCGAGCGCTGGGCGGAAAAGGGTCTGCTTGAGCCCTTCAAAAAAGACCTCAAGCAGCGCGGCAAGACTCCCTTTGCCAAGCCCTCGCCCCTGCCACTTGAGGAATACTACGATGTTTACGTCGGCAACTGCGGCGTTGATTACTTAAAGAATTACGAGGGCGACAAACCTTGGTTCTGCCACGTCAGCTTCGGCGGACCGCACGAACCCTGGGACAGTCCCGAGCCCTACGCAAGTATGTATAAAAAAGAAGATATGCCCGCGCCCCGGCCCGTGATGAAGGACGCAAACCCCGACCGTCCCCGCGGCGAGACCGACTTCCGTATGCACAAGCCGCAGATCCACTGCCTGCCCGAGCAAGCGCCCGAGATCCGCGCCGACTACAGCGGAAACTGCACTCTGATCGACGAGATGATCGGCAAGATCGTTGACGTCATCAAGGCACGCGGCGAATGGGACAACACCGTCGTCCTCTTCACCTCCGACCACGGCGAGATGAACGGCGATCAGGAATTCGTCAACAAGCGCACTTTCCTTGACGGCGCGCTCAACATACCGCTCGTCATCCGCACACCCGAAACCATCGACAAGGGCGGCATTAAGACCGAGGCGCTCGTCAGCCTCATCGACGTCGGTCCCACCCTCATCGAGCTCTGCGGCGGCACTATCGACTATCCTCAGTGCGGCAAATCGCTCTGCGGCATCATCGACGGCACCGAAGAAAAGCCCCGCGAATACGTTCTCAGCGAGCTCTCGGGCGAGATCATGTATATGGACGAGGAATGGAAGGCAATGGTCAACAACCGCGGCGAGATCTACATGCTCTTCGACCGTAAGAACGATAAGGAAGAACAGCTCAACCTTGCCGCATCCGAGGAAGCACGAGAAACAGAAAATATGCTTCGCGCAAAAATTATGAAAGCGATCGCGGAAAATATCATCATTCCCTCCACAACGGTTCAGACAGCAAAAGCAATTACAAAATAATAATAAAATCACGGTAGATTTTTGACAAGTCAAAAATCTACCGTGATCTTTTATTTGCCTCTTCCGAATTGCCTGAGCAGCTTTTTGATCAGCTCGGAAAACGGAAGAATGAGCATTCCGGTGAAAATATTTGAGATACCGTGAATGATATCGAAAGGCAGCCCCGATGCTATCCAAGCGAGCGTTTGCTCAAAATTAAATCCAAACATCAGCGCCTGACCGGGAGCATAGAGAATACCGAAAGCAAAGCCATGAAGCGAGCAAATAATGGGATATACTATCATCGCAACCTTTCGCGGCATATTTTTAGGCAGGAGCATGGTCATGCCCCAAAGAACCGCCCAGACGTAAGTATAAGGCACCCACCACGGGGCAAATCCCGCAAATATTCCCTGAACGATCACGTAAAGATAGAGCGGAATCAAAGCCTTTGCGCGAAAGACGACGGTGCAAAGCATTACCAACATCCCGAGCAGGTGGATATTCGGCATCGCCTCCATAATTATCTTCGACGTGAACATCAAAGCGCCGAACATGGCAAACAGCACTATTTCAAAAATACGGTTTGACATACGGCGAACGCCGCGATTATTTTGAGTAGGTGAACTCATAACACTCGCCGTCCGCGATCTCGGTCATATCGGCACCCGTCATCATGTATTCACCGTTTTTGGTGAAATTCCAATATCTTTTGTCAAGGTCGTAATCGGCGCGAATGCCGTTGACGAATTTGATGTAAAGGCCGTAGTCGCCCATATCGCCCGAGATCAATCCGTGCGCAAGGAGCGCCTCTCCGAGCGTTTTTGCGTCTGTCTTGACAGTAAAAGTAACGGACTTGTCTTCCGCAATGACTCTTACCTTAACAGTCTTTGCTCCCTCGCCGAATTCGGTATCTTCAAGATAAGTTGCATCCTTCCAAAGTCCATCGGGAGTGACAGCACCGCCGTCAACGGATGCACCCGCACTCGTTTCGGGAGTTTCCGCACCACCGTCCTTGCAAGCAAAGAGGCAGAGAGCCGTAAGGAGCGCCAGCATCAGCGCGAGTGTCGATTTGAATGTTTTTTTCATTTTTCTTTTTCCTTTCTTTTTCAAAGCAGCCTATTGCAAATATCCGCGAATTTCAATAAGATCCGTTTTTTCGGCGGCTTTGCCGTTGAAAAAACATCTCCTTGACGAGTCGGGCGAGTCCGCGCGCCTCAATTGTAAAACGCAGTTTTACAATTGGCTATTTCAAAAGGATAAAGCAAAAAGCACCCTCCAATGAGAGTGCCGAACAAGGGATACCCTGCCCGTATCCCGATCGCACGACTCTCCCAAATTGCCCAAGAGTTTTTCGCGTGTCACGGTCCGATAAGCATTCCGACTTGAGAAGCAAGCTTCAGTTACGGTAATGGCTGTTGCCGCGGATTTTCACCGCCGTTTCCTTATCCCCGAACGGCTTTCGCCGCCCGACAACCGAGCAAAAACGCCCGAGATGAACCGTGTTTATTCTTTTGTTTGAACATATTATAGCATAAAAACACAAAAAAATCAAGAAAAAGTCTAAAAAATCTCAAAAATATTTGAAAAAGGTATTGATTTTTTCCTTCGTTTGTGATATAATATACGGGTCAGCGCGAGCTGCCATGGAGAGATGGCTGAGCTGGTCTAAGGCGCACGACTGGAAATCGTGTTTGGGCTAATACCCCAACGAGGGTTCGAATCCCTCTCTCTCCGCCATGAAAAAACCGAGTACCGCTTCGCGGTGCTCGGTTTTTTCATGTCCGAGCGATATCGATGATGAACCCCTTATTGTTTCGCTCCGCGAAACAATAATAGAGTTCGCGCTACCGCCGAATAAAATTTTCACACCACATTATGCGCGAACCGTGGGTTCAGAATCCCTCTCATTTCAAAATCTCCACCAAATTCCCCGCATACTCCGCAAATCCATCCGCATTCGGATGCAGGTCGTCGGCAAAGAAGCGTCTTTCGTGCGGGACCAAATCAAGTCCTCTGATATGCCGGGCGCCGCACTTCTCTATCTCGTCGGCGATCAGCGCATAGCATTCCCACAGATTGCCCATCCGCTTCTCCTCACTGCCGCCCGAGACCCATATCGGCGAGATCGCGTATATCTTGCTTGGCTTGTAGGTCTCCTTGACCATACCGAGATACGCTCTCAACTGCTCGACCATTTCATCCTTCGTCTTGAAGTGACTGACGTCGTTCGTACCGTATGCCACGATAACGACGTCGGGGTCGAAGCCGCTGTCGGCAAATGTCGATGCGTGGTAAAATGCCCCGCCAACGCCTTGAATTACACTGTCGTAATTCAGCGAAAGCGATGTGCGGTAAGCATAGGAAAGCGTGTCGATGCCCGAATTCCAGCCCTGCGTGATACTGTCGCCGATGAAAAGCACCTTTTTATCGAAAACATGGCGCGATGCGCTTGCCCCGTCCGAAAGCTCGACGTTATCAATAACACCTATCTCGTGCGAAGGGAAAACGAGGGTCACACGGCAGGGCGCATGAAGCTCGATCCTTGCACTCTTATCGTCACCTATCGCAACCGTACCCTGATAAGCTCCGTCGATAAGATACTCGAATTTCGTACCGCTTTTGACTTCAAAGGCAAAGAATTTGCTGTCGGTCTCAAAATCGAGTCTTACGCCCGTAGTAGTCTTCGCGCGGAATCCGAGGATTTCGGATAGCGCATAGAACGCCTCGACCTGACATTTCTTCATCTTATAAAAATGTATGCCGTCATCTGTCTGCTCAACGTCGACCGCGCCGACGGTCAAATCTTTGATCTGCTCCAAACTTAATTTCATACTATTACCTCATATTTGTCCGATAATCTTAATTAAATTGAAATTTGCTTCAGCAAATTTCCTCCTTAACATTCCGCATTCAGCGGAATATTTCACTCGCGCAAAGCGCGGATTTCACTTTGCGCAGCAAAATTTCACATTTTTCCGATAGGAGAAATATTTCGTTGCAAGTAAGCAATTCTGCTTACTTGCCCGTCGCGGGACGTACCCACGGACAGGTCTTTTCATTTACAAAATATATTTGATCTATCTCGCGCATCGCGTTTTGACAAATATCCGAACGAATCGCAAATCCCTCGTTTCTTACGATCTCGGAATCGATCAGCGCACGCAGGTAGAAAAGTCTGAAATTGCGCGATGACGTGATATTTTCGGGCAAGAACGCGTTGTACTTTTCAAATACCTCGCGGATCTGTTCTACCGCACTCGGATCGGCGAGCGTGACCTTGATATAGTCGCCCGGGCGCGAGCGTTTGCGCTCGAGAGTATTTTCAGTCAAACGAAGCGCCTCGAAAAGCTCGTCCGAGTCGGTACAAAATTCGAATCTCATATACTCGCGCAGAGCTTCAAGCGCGCTTTCACACTCGCCCGAATAAAGAGCAAGCTCGATGAACTTGTTCGCGTCCTCAAATATTCCCTCGGAATATGGGTACGCACCGCTGTATATACTCTTTCCCGTCGCGTGGTTGCGGTCGAGAAAGCCTGCAAGGTGGCTCGCACCGTAGCCGCCCCAAGGAGAACAACTCCACATACTGATCTCGGGGAACTCGATGAACCGGGTGCCCTCGGGCATTCCTCGCTCACAAAGAATCGGCGGCAGCTCGCCGTTCGCAAAGAATGAAAGAATATACGGAACGTCGTCAAAGACTTCGTCGCCTAGACTCTCGGTGAAGCCTTCCCACTCACCGGCCGTGAATCGGTCGAAATACCAAGCCGAAACGATGACCTTCGTTTTCGGCATCATTTCTTTAACGAGCGCTTTGAAGTGAGGCAAGAGTTTGAGAAAACCGTTCGCTCCCCACGGTGCGCAGTCCCGGCAAGTACATCCTCCCTGATCGTATGGCCAATAAACGACGTAATCGATCTTCAGATCGGCAAAATACGACAGCATCTCGCGGCGAGCGCGGAGGATCTCCTCGATACCGCCCTCCTTCGAGGGGCAGATCTCGACGTGATAATGCGAGTCGGGCTCGGCGTGATAGCCGTTCTGCACCGCCCATTCGGCTCGAAGTTCTGCAGGCGACGAGGAAAATCCCTCGTTTGATATCATGGTCAGCGACCCACCGATACCGATGGCGTTTGCATAGCCGAGGATCGCACGCAAACGCATTACAAGAGCCTGAGCGCCTTCGTCCTCCATTGATTCAAAGTGGTGCATATCGAACCAAACAAGCAGACTGTTGCACCCGCGCAGGGCAAGGTCCTCGATGACCTCGTAAACCTTCTCTATCGGCGCGGAATGATAAAAATTTTCAAAATGCGTGGCAAAATACATGCCGCGCAGTTTTTTCTTTGGTGTAAAATCAAGTTTTCCTATGAAAGGCACGAATCCGCCATTTCCGTCAAAGCGCGAGAGTCGCAAAAACCTTCCGAACGCGGCAAAGATCGCCAACGAGTCCGCCGCACGCAGAGCGCAACCGTTGTCTTCCGATATTATAATATAACGTTCATCCGAAAGCGCGGGATCGATCTCAAGCGAAATAGGAAATCCCTCTCCGACAGGTACAGATCGAACAGCCATCAGCCTTGCCGCCGCTTGTTCTAGTATTCGTAAAGCCTCAAGGGGCATATTTTTATTTATAAGAAGCATGATCATCACCTCAACAATATTTTACCACCAAAACGATGAATTGTCAAGAAAAATCAACTATACTTGATGAAATAGCATTTAATAGAAAACAATTTAATTTGCGAGGATTTTTTTGCTTTTTTGTGAAAATATAACCGCTTTTGTAACCGTCAAAGTGTATAATGTAGTTAACAATAAAACAAAAGGAGAAAAAACATGAAAAAAACACTCTCATTGCTTCTGGTGTTCTGCATGCTTATCAGCATTTTTTGCCCGCTTGCTGTAAGCGCTGCGGATACCTCCGAAGCCGCAATCACTCCTACCATCAACAAGACCAACGATGGTTTGGACGAAAACGATTGCACCAATGTAACCCTCTCTGTCCCCGGCGACGCAGAAGTACTTGGTTCCGACATCATCTACATCGTCGGCAGCTATGCTACCAATTCTGACGGCTCCCCTAACATTGAAGGAGACGTTCTGATCAGCAGCCTTGTAGAAACCATTGCAGAAATGGTTGATATCGGTACCCATGTCAACTTCGGCATGGTTCCCTTCTCTTCCGACAACGTGGTAGCTATGCCTTTGACTAAGATCGACGAAGAGAATATTGACGCGCTCCCCACCATGATCGCAGATGCCCTTGCTACCTGCGAAACGGTCTACGACGGCGTTAATATGGAAAACGCACTTATCAAGTGCAAAAAGATGTTCAGTGAATCCGAGCTTGCAGATCATCCCGAGCGTCAGCACCTTGTTATGATCTCCTCCGGTTTCACCTACTTCTTCAACAGCGGTGAAAACAATGAAAATGCAGCAACCGTTCCCGTAAACTATACAGGTGTCAACAGACTCTTCTACTGGAACAAGGCTTGGCAGCGTGCACGTACCAACCAGACCAATACCTATCCTATTCCTAAGGCAATCGTAGATGCATACAATAAAACATCCAAGACCGTCTCTCTTTGGGACTTCTACTGGTCCTATATTGACCAGTGGGCAAAGCAAGATATTGCTGCCGGCGACAAAGTAGTTTACGATGCTTGCACTATCGAATCCGGTAACTTTATTAATTGGTACAATTCCGGTGAGTTAGTTAGCGGCTATAGCCAGACCGGTTACGGCAAGGCTGTTCCTGCTTCTCAGGTACAGAACATTAATGATTATGTTACCCTTACCGCCGGTGCAAATCCCCTTACTAATGCAAACGCAGCTCATGCAATCGGCTACGAGCGCGCAATGTGGGAGGCATATGAGTACACCAAGGAAAACATCACCGGTGCAGGCATCAACTTCTACCCCATCTACAACGCACTTAATGTAAACTACACAAACGGCAACTGGTCTCCTTCCAGTTACGGAGTTTCCTGGACCAACCAGTACATCGGTCACAGCTTCGTTGATATGCTTGCAGGGGGCGAAGGCAAGGCTATCAAGTATGATACCCAGGGAGACAAGACTTTCTTTGATCCTATCAAGAATAAGATCCTCTACTACTGCTCTGTAGGCTCCTATGTTGAAGACTACATCGGTTACGATGCAAAAAACAGAAAGGATAACTTCGAGTTCATTCAGAATCCCGAGTACGTTACCATGACTGTTGGCGGTGTTGAATACACCACGACCCAGATCGATGCAAAGGCAGGATTTGACTTCTCCCTCGCCTTCACTGCTCCCGGAGCCACCGAGCCCACTTTCTGGTTTGATTACACATACGGAAACGGTAAAACCACCGAAAAGTTCATTTGGACCTTCGGCGAAAATGTTTCCAGATACAATCCCGCATCTCTCACTTACAAGCTCCTTCTCACCGAAAAAGCTGAATGGGAAGGCATCTTTACTCCCGATACCAACATTTCCGCAACTCTGTATCCCAAGGATAGCGAAGGTAACGAACTTGAACCCGAGATCTTCCCCATTCCTAAGGTTGAGTATGAAGTTACCGCATACGAAGACGTTGATATCGTCATCGCTCTCGGTGCAGGTATCGCAAACAAGCAGAACACCTACGATTCCATAGTTTCTCTCGTAAAGCCCCTTATCGATGAGGGTATCACCGTTAAGCTCGGTCTTATCGCAGTTGAACACTACGATGACGTAGCTATGGAGCTTACTCCCATGACCGCAGACAACTATGAAGCAGTTATCACCAACGGTCTTAACACCATCATCAATATGCCTGCAGGCCCCACCAACCTTCACGGTAACATCATGGCAGCCAAGGCTATGCTTGATGCTGATGAATCCGTTCCCAAGGAGCACAAGTTCTTCTACGTTATCGCTACCGGACGTACCTACAATTTCGATAACGCGAACGGCGTTCCCACCACCATCATCAACAAGGTTGATCTCAAGGGTAGCACCTACTACTACTGGGGTCACTACCTCTGGCAGTCTCAGCGCGGCGGTCACACCTCCCTGTACATGATCCCTGCCCGTTACAACAACGATTTCGAAGCTTACTGGGCAGACGTATGCAAGTGGGTCGAGGCAGATAGCGATCAGTACGCATATAGCTTCACCGATGCTTACGATCCCACCAATTCCGGTTGGTACGTAGGCGAAAACGGCTTCTTCACCAACAACACCGATGATGCCAAAGCTCTCGGTCTTGCTTCCAGCCGCTTCGGTTGGATCCTCAAGGATCTTACCAACTCCGGTCTTGCTGCTATCGGCTCCGAATCCAATCCCCAGAACGCTCTCAACTACGAACGCGCTCAGTACGAGGCTTGGGTCGCTTACAATGCTATGAAGGACGCAGGTTACACCTGCTACGCTCTCTGCAGTGAAAGCACCAGCTATCAGAACGCTTCTCCCTACATTCAGGTCGCAGGCTACACGGGTACCTCCACTATTCAGCTTGGACACAGCTTCATGAACTTCCTTGCAGGCGGCGAAGCAAAGGTCCTCTTTAACCTGACCGATCCCAACACCGGTGCTTCTGAGATGGCTGAAGACTTCTTTGAGAAAGTGGATATCACCAAACTTATCAAGAAGCCCGTTTCCGCTCCTCCCGTGCTTATGGCCGCAAAACCCGCAAAGGTCACCATGCCTAAGGTTGCAGTCAAGCCCAGCATTTCCACCGATATCAACACCGATATCAATACCGAACTCGGTAACACCGGCATCGGCTCCACCGAAGGCGGCGCTGCTATCAACGTTCCCTCCACCTTCGCTCTCACCAGCAAGGACGGCGAGCTTCTCGAAATGGTAGAAACAGAAGACGGATCAGTTCAGTTCACCGCATTCGACATCGACGCAGAAGGATCCTACGGTTACCGTATCTATCAGGTATCCGATCCTGAAAGCGGCATTGGTGAAGAAGACAAGTACATTGAGATCAAGATCAGAGTTTATCTTGATGAAGAAGCTAACAAATACCGCTCCCAGATCATTCTGGTCGGCGTAGCAGAACTTGCATTCTGATACCAATCATAAAAAAACAATGCATCCGCGAAAGCGGATGCATTGTTTTTTATATTGTGCTTTAAGGAAGCAGATCTATATCGGCAAGGTTTGCCTTGTGGTCGGAAAGGGTCTCGAGGCCGTTTTCGAGGAGCTTACGGTAGCCCTTGAAAGTTCCGTGTTCCTTGGTGATCATTACGAAGTCGATCGAGGACGTTCCCTTTGCGTTATAGTAATACTCGGAGCTTGTAAGCGCATTGACCATGCCGTTGATGCTCATAAAGTACTTGTAGGAATTCGAAGTATTGTTGCAGTTGAAGTCGCCGGTGATGATAACGGGACAGTTGTATTCAGTCTTGAGAGACTCGATCTTCCTGGTCATTTCATCTGCCTGGACCTTACGCATCTGCTGTTTATTATCCTCATCACCGAAATCCCAGTGGGTCGAGATGAATGCGAACTTCACGCCGGTCTTGGGATCCATGAATACCGCCCAGGACATATTTCTGCACTCGGCACTTGCATGGTAGGAATAGGTTTCACATCCCTGCGCGAGAACCTCGTATTTTGCGGCATTATAAACGATAGCGGAGTAGCTGAAGCCTTTATCCTCGCGGACCGTGCCGATCAGCTTATAGTCGCCGAGATGTTCGGGTAGATACTTTCTCCACTGCTCGCAAAGCTCCTGAACTCCGACAATGTCGGGTTTGTAAACGTCAAGGAATGCGCCGAATACTTCGGAACGTGCCGAGGTTTCGGTTCCGCCCCACTTTTCGGTGAGGACGTTGTAAGTAACGATACGAAGGTCGCTTCCCGCGGTCATCGGGAACTCAGTTTCTGTAAGAAGCGTTCCGGAGCAAAGCTCGCCCGAAGTAAGAGCGATATTCGTGCCGGAGGACATCTTTGCGGCATAAAGCTTTCTTACAGCCGCCTCTGCAGTCTGAAGGCTACGGCAATCAAATACGAGCTTACCCGATTGGAGAGACACGTTGTAGGAAAGATTGGGAACGACCTCCGAGCCCGCGCTTGCCGCACGGTTGGTCTTGCCGACGAGGATTTCAAATTCTCCCTCGGCTTCCTTATCGCTCATCATAGGAAGATAAATACCGGTTGCGCTTGCAAGAACGTCAACGACCTTCTGTGCCGCCGCCTCACCCGCGGGGGTACCCTTGCCGTAAACTACAGTGTAGTTCTGAAGAGGATTACCGTCGAGGGTAACGCTATCGATATTGTATTTTCCGCGGTAGATCTCGTCAGTAAATGAAGTAAAGGCATAATCGCCGTCATCGCCCTTCGCGATAAGGGGTATCATGTTGTTTCGGAAAAATGTAACCGCCTTTTTAAGGCTTGCATCGGTATACGCGGTGATAATGATCTTGTGTCCGCGGACAACAACGGCATAGTCGAAGTATTTGAGGTCCTTCATAACCGCTGCGGTCTCATCGTAGTTGGTGAAGCCGAGGAGTATCTCGTATGCTTCGGGATCGCGAACCGTATTCCAACCGATAAAGTCGGTGGTCTGCTTGAAATCAAGTCCGGTTGCGGTTTTGAGATCTTCCGCAATATTCTTTGAAAGATCAAAAACCGCCTTTTCAGCTTCATCGGGACGAACTATGGTGTAAAGAGCCTTATTGCCTTGGGTAAGCTTAACTGAAGCCGGCGCGGGTGCTTCGGTCTCTTCGGGGACAGTTTCGGTGGCTTCGGGCAGAGTGGTTTCCGCTTCTCCGCCGTCACAGGCGATCATTGCAGGCACAAGCATGATAAACACGAGAAGCAATGCCGCAAGCATAATTGATTTTTTCATAAGATTTCCTTTCATCAGACGTCAACGTCTTTCATATATTCTCCCGCGTGTTCCGCGATAAAGGTCTTTCTTCCCGCAAGGTTGTTGCCGAGAAGCACGTCGAATATCTCCTCGGTCGCCGCCGCGTCCGCGGGTTTGACTGCGATAAGTCTGCGCGTTGCGGGTTTCATGGTGGTGCGCGACATCATATCAGCTTCATTCTCACCAAGTCCCTTCGAACGCTGAAGAGTGTATTTCTTGTCGCCGATCTTTTTGAGGATCTCCGTCTTTTCCTTTTCGTCGTATGCGAAATAGGTATCATCCTTCGTCGTTATCTCGTAAAGAGGAGTTTCGGCGATGAAGATCTTGCCCTCCTCGATAAGGGTGGGAAGGAGACGGTAGAACATTGTCAGAAGCAGGGTTCTGATCTGGAATCCGTCCTCGTCGGCATCGGTACAGATTATGATCTTCGACCAGCGGAGCGCTGAAAGATCAAAATCACTCATATCGCTGTGCTTCTTCGCCTTTGAATCAAGCTCAACTCCGCAGCCGATCACGCGGAGGAGGTCAACGATGATCTCGCTTGCAAATATCTGCTTGTAGTCGCTCTTCATACAGTTGAGCGTCTTTCCGCGGACGGGAATGATCGCCTGGAACTCTGCCTCGCGGGCGAGTTTACAGGAAGTCAGCGCGGAATCACCCTCAACGATATAAAGCTCGCGGATCGAGGGATCTTTCGAACGGCAGCCGACGAATTTCTCAACGCGGTAGGAAACGTCCATCGTTGCCGTCAGTTTCTTCTTTATATCAATTCTGCTCTTCTCCGCACTCTCGCGGCTTCGCTTATTGAGAAGTACTTGTGCCGCGATCTTCTCTGCTTCCTGCGGTTTTTCGGTAAAATACGTAGCGAGATTTTCCTTGAGAACGTCTGTCATCGACTCCTGAATGAAGGAGTTGGTGATCGCTTTCTTGGTCTGATTCTCATAGGACGCGACGGTCGAATGGCTCGAGATAACGAGCACAAGGCTGTCGGCAATATCGGTGAAATTCACCTTCGTTTCGTTCTTGTTGTACTTTCCCGAGTCACGCAGATACTTATCGATCGCGCTTACGAAGGCCGCGCGGACTGCCTTGTCGGGCGAGCCTCCGTGCTCAAGATAGCTCGAGTTGTGGTAATATTCCTGAACGCCGAGTGCCTGCGTGAAGCAGAAAACATAGTCGGCTTCAAGCGGATATTCCTGACGGTCGCCGCGGTCCTTACCGCGCGTTTTCGACTGCCAGAATACCGGCTCGGTCAGGAATTTGTTCTCCGCGAGCTCGCAAAGATACTCGCGAAGTCCGTCCTCAGCGGAATAAAAATATTCAAAATTCTCGAATTTTCCGTCGTCGTTTTCGATCTCAAGAAGGAACTTGACACCGTAGTTTATCGCCGCCTGGCGGTGGAGGACTTCCTTGAAATATTCGGGAGGGATGTTGATATCTGTGAAGACCTCGAGGTCGGGGCGCCAATGAATCACCGTACCCGTTCTTCTGTCGGAGGGTGCCAACTCGAAGCGTTCAAGCTCGGTTACGGGCTCGCCTTTTTCAAATCTGATGGAGCTGACAAACTTTCCGTCAAAGGAATCGACGGTCATAAATGAGGATGCATACTGCGTTGCGCAGGCACCCAGACCGTTGGTTCCAAGCGAGGATTTATATACCGCCTCGTCGGTGTTGTTGTCCATTTTACCGCCCGCGAAAAGCTCGCAGAAAACGAGCTCCCAGTTGTATCTTCCCTCTTTTTCGTTGAATCCGAGAGGAACACCTCTGCCGAAATCCTCGACCTTCATAGAGTGATCGTTGTATGCGGAAACTCTGATCTCGCGTCCGTAACCGGCATTCGACTCGTCTATCGCGTTTGCCAGGATCTCGAAAAAGCAATGCTTACAGCCTTCAATATTGTCTGAACCGAAAATAACGCTGGGGCGCTTTCTGACTCGGTCAGCACCCTTTAGAAGGGTTATACTGTCGTTGTTATAAGCCGCGGGATCGTCCGAAGACGGTGCTTTCTTAACCGCAGGAGGTGCTTTTTTTACCGCCGCTTTTGCCTTTTTTTCAGGCTCTGCGGAGGCACTTTTCTTGGTTTTTGTTTCAGTCTTTTTTACTGCCATATTATTATCCTTGTAATATTATTCCTAATGTATATATTATACTACATTTTCTCCGATTTTGCAATACCCAAATTTGGCTTTTTAGTTTTATTTATTTCTAACAAAATCCGTTTGATTTTTATTTAAGTTCGATGCTTTTCTAACGTAATCATTACAGTTATATCGAGCGTTCAGGAAACTCTCAAAATTGTAATTTTAATTTACCCTAAATATGGCTATTTTTTCGTCCGAATTAACAAAAATCTTATTGACTTTTTGTTCCATAAATGGTACAATAATTATAGTAAATCAAATCCCACGGAGGTATTAAATATGGAAACCATCACCACAGTAAAAATCCGCCTTGTAACGATCGCAGATCTCTACAATTTCGTAGCTGTTGCAGGCAAGTACGACTTTGATATCGAACTCAAGTCCGGCAGATACACCGTAGACGGCAAGTCTATCATGGGTATGTTCTGCCTCGACCTCAGAGAAGAGCTCGAGCTTACCGCTCACACAAGCCAGAACGATCCTTTCTTCTCCGAGATCGCAAGCTTCATCATTTAATGAATAAAACAAAGCACAGCCGATACCCTTTCGGCTGTGCTTTTTTAATGATAACAAAGACCGCCCGAAGGCGGTCTTTTGTATGTTTATCTATGATCTGTGATCAGTTCTCTTTTCTCTTTGCAACGATTGCTACGCCGCAGACGGAGATGATCGCGATTGCGATAAAGATGATGGAAGCATCACCGGTGGGAACGGGATCAGCAGGCTTGGTAGTAACTTCGGGCTCGGTAACCTCAGGTTCGGTAACCTCAGGCTCGGTAACCTCGGGCTCGGGCTCTGCAAGACCCTTAGCGGGATTGAAACCTGCAATGAGAAGCTCGGAGGGCTTCATCATATCTTCTACAGTAAGGTTTGCAAGCATGATTGCCGCAGGGTCTGCATTTGCAGTACAAGTCATAAGAGCTGTGTCTGCATTTGCAATGCTGAAGCATCCGGATGCCATCTCGCCAACCGAAATACACTGATCGAATACATACTCAACTTCCTTTGCGTAAACAGTTCCGACAAGTCCGCCTGCGCGGTTTTCCTTACCGCCAATACTCTGAACTTCACCGGCGTTTGCACAACCGACGAATTCAAACTCTGCGTTACCGTTACCGGGATATCCTGCGATACCACCCGCGTGAGGATAAGCACTGTCGCCAACGCTTTCTGCGGTTACGTTACCGTTATTGATACAGTTGATCATCTTGACTCTGCAGTCCTTGCCGGGCCAAGTGGTTGCGTTTACGTAGAAGTCTGCAGCGATTCCCGCAGCCATAACGGTGCTGCCGCTCTTTGCAAAGATGGTACCGTTAGAAATAATGTTTTCAAAAGTGGTATACTGTGCGTCTGCCTCATCTCCTGCTGCACCGCCACGGGTGATAACGCCTACGAAGCCGCCCGCTCTTGCGGTAACCTTGGAGCTTTCAAGGTCGGATGTTACGTTGCCGTTAACAACACAGTCAAGATACTGAGTACGGTTGGTCTGACCTACAAAGCCACCGATTCTGGAGGTTGTGGTTCCGGATACGCTTACGTTGCCGTTAGCTACACAATTCTGAACAGTACCATTGAAGATGTAACCTGCAGCACAACCGATTCTGGGCTCGCCGTAGCAAACCGTGATGGTGACCGGAACGTTGGAGGTGCAGTTGAGAAGGTAAACCTTGGAGTTGAAAACGGATGTATCCTTGCCAAGAGAACCGACGATACCGCCGATGCCGTAGTTCTTACCGAGAACTCCTTCGATGGTAATGTCACCCTCAACGGTGAGGTTTGCGATACCTGTCTCAGTCTCTCCGCACATTACGTAGCCGAAGAGTCCGAGATGGTTGGTGGTTTCCTCTGTGATCTTGAGGCCTACAACCTTGTGACCGAGACCGCTGTAAACACCCGAGAAGGGAGCTGCAGCCTTGCCATCGTTCTTAGCGTCGTTTATATCCTGGAATCCGATGGGAGTCCATTCCTTGCCGCCGAGGTCGATATCGGCAGTCTGAATAATGTACTTGCCCTCGTAGGAGTTACCTTCGTTAACCGACTTTGCGAGGAATGCGAGATCCTCTGCGGTTTCTACGAGATAAGGAGATTCCTGTGTACCCTCGCCCTTAAGCGAAGCGGATGTCGATGTGCCGTCCCAAGCCGCGCTTGTTGGGAATACGAACAGCGCGATGATCATAGAGGCAAAAATGAGAATTGCTAATGCTTTTTTCATTGATATTTTTCCTTTCGTAAAAATAATCAGCAAATGCCGTTATCATAATTGTACTATATTTTTCTACTTTTGTCAATGTTTTTTTGATAAATATAATATATTTTTTTAACATTTTCCGACAAAATAATCATGCCCCTTGAATTATCTTTCGGAATATGATATTATATTATTAAATATTGTGATAATATATTAATGCAGAAAAAGGAGGATAGAATAATGCTGTTTACTTCCCCCGTTTTTCTGCTTCTTTTTTTGCCCGTAATGCTTGGCATATACACCCTGATCCCGACGCATCTTAAGCCGAGCACTATCTGTATTTTCAGCCTTGTCTTTTACGCTATCGCCAACTTCGGCAATCCCGCATCGCTTCTGTTTTTACTGCTCTGCGCGATATTCACCTATTGCGCGACGTTTGCGGTCTTCAGCGTGCGTAAGAAATACGTTATGGTCTTCGTCGTATGCGTACTCGTCGGAGTGCTTGCGGTACTGCGATACCTCGGAGTCTGGGCAGACGTTTCCGCCGCCGCAAGATATATCCCTCTCGGAGCCTCCTTCTATCTGCTTGCATGCTTTTCCTGCATTATGGATGTCCGTCGCGGCGACGCCCCCATGCCTCGTAATTTTGCCGATGTTCTCATATACGTCACCTACTTCCCCGTAATGATCGCCGGACCGGTTATAAAATACAAAAATTTCGAAAACCTCATCAAGCCGGAAAATATTCGTTTTTCAGCAGCCGGAGTCGCATCGGGAATCATACTCTTTGCACGGGGTTTTATTAAAAGAATAGCAATTGCCGCGCTTCTTGAGGAATCGTACGATTCGATCGTCGAAAGACTTCTTCATTATACCGAGGAACCGATCAGTATCGGAGTTGCGCTGATCCTTGCCACGATCCTGCTCGTATCCGTTTATTACGCATTTTCCGGATATTCGGATATGGGCCGCGGAATTTCCGCAATGCTCGGTATCCCGCTCGCACCCGATTTCGGTGCCTGCATTCTCACCTTCACCCCGGCAGACTATGCACACAACTTCCTTTCGAGCCTTACCTTATGGATAGACGATTATATCCGCCGTCCTCTTTCCGAGCTCTGCACTCTTGAAAACAAAATCGGGAAGTCACATCGGATATGGAGCACCGCGATATCGCTTTTCTGCTCGCTCGTAATGCTTTTATGGTTCAAGATAGGAATAAGCGTTCTCCCCGCGATCGCACTTCTTCTTGTCCCCACGCTTCTTGACGGACTCTTCGGAGTCAACTCCCATCTTCGCGAGAAAAAAATACTCCGTCCGCTTGCATGGATCTACACGTACTCATTTGTAACGTTATTCTGGATGCTGATCAAAACGCGTGACCTTTCGAGCCTTGAGATCATATTCGGCAATATAACCCTGTTCAAGCCGCTTCAATCATACCTTTTGAGCAGCACGCTTCTCAACTTTGAGATACTGCTCGCTCTTGCGATCCTGGTGATCGTCCAGCTTCCCGTTATATGCGGAATCATTTCACGTCGCCACGCATCGCCGTTCGTCCGGAACAGCGCTTTCATCTGGGCGTGGTCACTGTTGATCCTCGTGATCTTCATTTTGTGCATTTACTACTATCTCCCGCAATATCCCGCACTCTCCACAATGCCGTTCAGAGATATAATCTTCTAAAACAACCGAAAGGAGGTCCCTATGAACATTCAGAACTTCGATCCATCCGAAAACTCAAACCGCCCGGAGCTGAACACAGGCGCGGATTGTCATATTGAAGCCGTTCTTCTCGCAAGCAGACAGTCAAGAGCGCTCGGCGTAATTATTATAGTGCTGTTCGTCGGGATACTTCTCTCGTTTCTGCTGAATTTCGGAATTTCGGCTTTTCTCGGAACCGAGGAGCTCACCGACAGTTACTTTGACGGTGAAGAACACGATAACATTGTTCTATCGAAATTCGCCGACACGTTTTATCTTTCCGAATCTATCCGAAAAAACATCGTCTACGTCGATTATTATCTTTTCGGAAGGATCCATACAAACGAAGTCATTCTTGGCGACGATGAATTTTTGTTCCCGACTTACGACCAGGTAAACGGTTACAATTACGTTGCCGATTATTACGGCGAAATAAAACCCGAGGAAGCAAAACTGGTACTTTATTATAAGGGATTTCTCGATATTATCGACGCATACGACGAGCTTGGAGTCGATTGCTACATTGCCGTCATCCCCAATGCGCAAACCGTTTATTCGGAGAGAATGCCCGAGTTCATGGGCGAACAGAGCGATGACACAAGGTTGAAGACCGTAAACGATTATTTTGCAAAACGAGGCGCGAGCAATTTTCTCGATCTTTCGGATGATCTTATAAGCTCGAAAAAATACGGCGAGCTTTATAACAACACAGAGGATTCTCTTAACAGCCGCGGCGCCTATTACGCTTACCGCGCAGTCATCGAAGCACTTCCCGCAGACGTTAAAGGGGTCATCACTCCCGTTGATCTGAGCGACCGGGACCTTATTCAGCACTCAACGGGTGGAAAGATCCTCGCCCGCGCTGCATCGCTTGAAAACGTCATCAAAAATAAAAACGTATCGCTTTCAACCGACTTCGTTCAAAAATACCAGACTCTTCTCAGCTTTGAGAACTATGACATGACTTTCACCAAACTGCAATACCGCGACGAGCTTCCCTCTCTCCCCAGGATCGAATTTTCCTTCTCAAGCGATTGGGACAGAATTATTATGATCGATTATTTCTCCAACACTTTCGGAACAACTATCTACCGCACCTCGCTCGACTTCGATGAAAGCGTGATCAAAAAAGCGTATCCGTCGATACACGTCATATTCCTCAACGAAAGAAACATCTACAGACTTGCAGACGGAAGCTTGCTTCCTAATAAATAAAACGCACGGAAAAATTCCGTGCGTTTTCTCTTGACAAATTTGTTTTCACATGGTATAATATAGAACAAATGTTCCTTGGAGGGATAATGAAAAAGGATATTATGACAGAACGGGCGGCGCGGGCATTCCGGAATTATGCGCGGTTTGGGCTCACCCGTGGGGAATCGGCACTCGAAACCGTCTGCAAAATACGAGGTATGTGCACCGACTCATGTGCGCTCGATATGCTTGCCGTTTTTGATACTCTGCGCTTGCTCGGATTTCTCGGCGACAGGCTCGCCATTCGCGCCATAAACGACGTGTATTTTGCTACCGCAAACAAAAAGATCCGCTCGAATGAAATAACGTTACGCATCAGGCGGCTTGCGGATGAAATGAACTGCGACGACAGAACCGTCTACCGGAGGCTTAAAAAAGCACGCGACTTATGGAGCTTTATTCGCGCACGCGAAAAAAAGCAGACCGCGGGGAAACGCAGTCTGCTTCGGGAACTTATTACCTGATCTTTTCGGTCATTCTTTCGATATCGTGGTCGTCGCCGACAACAGAAACGATCTCGCCCGCGTTGAACTCACGGGTCGGGGAGGGGGAAACATCGAGTCTGCCGTCACAGTATCTGACAGCAATGATGTTTACACCGAAAGCTTTACGCAGATTAAGAGTAATGAGGTCTTTGCCTACCCATGATTCGGGAACTGCCATTTCGATGACCTTGTATCCCTTGAACTGCACGAAATCGGTGATGGAGGAATGCGAAAGTCTGAAAGCAAGCCGCTCTCCCATATCGTGTTCGGGGTAAACGATCTCGTCGGCTCCCACGTGTCCGAGGACCTTTTTATGTCCGTCGCTGACTGCGCGGGAAATGACGTGCTTCACGCCAAGCTCTTTGAGCTGGATCGTCACGAGAATGATATCGCTGATATTTTCGGTCATACAAACAACGACGCAATCGTAATCCGCAACACCCGATGCCTTAAGAAGATTTATGTTAGTCGCGTCACCGATAACGGCATTGGTTACGTTGTCCGCCATAAGCGTGACCTTTTCGGAATCGGTATCAATAACCATAACCTGCTTGCCTTTTGCAACAAGCGCGTTTGCAAGTGAGGTACCGAACTTTCCGAGTCCTATTATACAAAAGCTATTCATTTTTATTATCCTATCCTATCAAAATATTGGCATCGGGGTAACTGATCGACGATCTGCTTCCTCCCGCTTTGCCGAGAAGCGAGAAGGTTACGGTCAGAATTCCGACACGTCCGAAATACATCATAAATATTATAACCACAAGTGCCGCCGTGGGAAGTATCGGTGTCAGACCCGCAGAAAGCCCTACGGTCGCGCCGGCGGAAACAACTTCGTAAAGAATGTCGATACCTTCAATATCCATATTGCCGCAAGCTACCGTGCATATCAAAGCAGACACGACGGTGAGGATCAGCTGAACCACCACGAGAGCCAACGCACGCATCATAGCCTCAAGCGGTATGCGGCGTCGCATAAAATTGATCTCGTTTCTGCCGATGGCAACCGAATACGCTGCAAGCATAATAACGCCGATCGTGGCGATCTTTACACCGCCCGCGGTCGATGCCGAGGCTCCGCCCGAGAACATCCAGAAGAGTCCGAAAAGCTTCGTTCCTTCATTCAGCGCGGCATTATCCACTGCGGCAAATCCCGCGGTACGCCATGTAACCGACTGGAAAAAGGAGTTGAGTATTTTCGCCCCGAATCCCATCTCTCCGATCGTTTCGGGGTTGTTCCATTCAAGCAAGGCAACGACGATCGCGCCGCCGACAACGTATATCGCGCTGAGTATGAGCACGAATTTCGTATATGCACTGAACTTCTGGCGCCTCTTGTGTCCGATAAATTCGTTCCACACGGGGAAACCGATACCTCCGAGAAGGATCAGAAACATCAAAGTAATGCTCACAAGCGGATCTTTCGCATACGCGCCAATAGAATCCCCGTTTCCGAGAATATCAAACCCAGCGTTGCAAAAAGCTGAGATCGAATGGAATACACCGTATCCTAGTCCCTTGACAAGACCGAATTCGGGAATAAAGCGGAGAGAGAGCAACACAGCACCCACGCCTTCGATACACAAAGTGCCTAGAAGAATTCTCTTGACCAGAACGTTTATTCCGCCAAAATCGGTGATTCCGTAAGAAGCCGCAACAAGCACTCGATCGCGCGGAGAAAGACTGCGGCGGACAATGATCGAAAGCAATACCGCCATCGTCATAAATCCAAGACCGCCGATCTGTATGAGAATGATTATAACGATCTTACCGAAAAGGCTCCAATAGAGTCCTGTTTCGACAACGACAAGCCCCGTTACGCAGGTTGCGCTGACGGCAGTGAAAAGAGCTGTCAGCGGAGAGGTGAACTCGCCCGCGGCACTTGATATCGGAAGCATCAGAAGTATGGTTCCGATCGTAATTATAGCAAGGAAACCGAGCGCCATAACCGTCGCGGTGCCGAGTGGCTTGCGGCTTTTTTTGTTTTTCCGTAATGCCGTTTCCATTATCCGTTGATCTTGAGCCAATCGATACAGCGGGTGATCTCGGCAGGTCCGTCGGGTTCCTGTCCTTCGCTTTCAACGATCATGTAAAGTCCGAGCTTCTTTGCGGTTGCAACGACGTCCGCAAGAGGTGCGGAACCGAGACCGAGCGACTTGCCCTTGCCCTCGGGGGTGCCGTCCTTAAGATGGATCAGCGCCATTCTGTGCGCGTATTTTTCAAGGACCGCCACGGGGTCTTCGCCCGCAACGAATGCCCAATATGTGTCGATCTCGAAATTGACGTTTGTTTCGGAGGCAAGAACGTCGTGAGTTCTGACACCGAAATCGTTTACGATAAACTCGCGCGAGTGGTTGTGATAAGCAAGCTCGATGCCCTCCGCCGCAAGCTTGGGAGTCATGTAATTGAGGAACTCAACGAAATCCTTAAGCTTCTCGGGAGTCGAAAGATCCGCTCCGGGGATGGTGTATCTCTTATTGCCGATCTCCTTGTGGAAACGAAGGGTGTTTTCGTAATCGTTCGCAAGCTCACCCCAACCGCTGTGGGTACCGCAAATGCGGATGCCTGCCGCGTCCATCGCGCGGTTGACTTCTTCTGCACTTCTGCCGAAGAATCCCGCAAATTCTATCGATGAATAACCGATGCGAGCTGCCGCCGCAACAGCCTCCTCAAAATTTTCCTTTGCAAGGTCGCGTATACTGTAAAGCTGAATACCGTAATCCATTATTTTTCCTCCAAATAGAGTTATTATTTTAATTATAGCACTAATATAATCAAAAGTCAATGTTTTTCGGCATCATCATTGACAAAAGCCGTGCTTTGTGATAAAATTAATTCAATAAAAGTAAGGAGTTTTTCAAATGAAAACCAAACTTTCGGGACGCTTCTGGCTCGCGCTCGTTCTTTTCGGGCTTATGGGACAGATCGCGTGGGTCGTTGAGAATATGTATCTCAACGTCTTTATCTACAAAATGTTCAACGCATCCGCCGAGGATATCTCGCTGATGGTTGCGGCAAGCGCGGTTGCGGCAACTCTGACCACCGTCTTTATCGGTGCGCTTTCCGACAGGATAGGCAAGCGCAAGGTCTTCATCTGCGGAGGCTACATTCTTTGGGGAATCTCGATCTTCGCTTTTGCTCTTCTGAAGATCGATCTGATCGAAGCTCTCTTCCCTGCGGTTTCCTCTGCGGCAGCGCTTTGCATCACGCTCACGATCACGCTCGACTGCCTGATGACCTTCTTTGGCTCATCTGCCAACGACGCGGCATATAACGCGTGGCTGACCGATTCGACCGACTCGACCAACCGCGGCTCCGCGGAGGGTATCAACTCAATGATGCCCCTCGTTGCCATCCTTGCCGTTTTCGGCGGATTTATGGCATTCGACCTCAACCTTGCCGAAAGCTGGGTGATGATCTTTGCCATCATCGGCATCGCGGTTCTTGCAATCGGTATTCTTGGCATATTCATTATTGAAGACAAATGCCCCGCACCCTCGGAAACGGGATACATAAAGAACGTCTTTTATGGATTTATGCCCTCGACGGTTAAATCAAATCCCGCGTTTTACTTCTATCTTGCGGCGTTCGTGATCTTCAATATCTCGATCCAGATCTTTATGCCCTACCTCATAATCTATTATGAGGTCTCGCTCGGAATGGCGGATTACGTCCTCGTAATGGCACCCGCGATTATCCTCGCGTCTGTCACAACCGCTTTCTGGGGCAAGGTCTACGACAAAAAAGGATTTGGATTCTCATCCTCCTTCTCTCTTGTATGGCTCGCGGTCGGATACATCATCCTTTTCATCTTCAAGCCCAAACTCCCCGTCTTCATCGGCTCGCTCTTGATGATGTGCGGTTATCTTTCGGGAATGGCTGTCTTCGGCGCAAAGATCCGTGACCTCACCCCCGAGGATAAGGCGGGCAGACTCCAGGGAATACGCATCTTCTCGCAGGTGCTCCTGCCCGGAATAATCGGTCCCTTTATCGGAAAAACAGTCCTTGCAAATGCAGAAAAGATCGTCAACAACGACGGTACCGAATCCTTCGTTCCGAACGAAAACATCTTCCTCGCCGCGCTCGTGCCGATAGCAGTTCTCGCAATTCTTCTCCTCGTCGCATCAAAATTCTTCAATAAGCCGAGGCTCTGCAAAGATCTGAAAACTCCCTTTGAGAACGATACCTCAAGCGACTGGACCGAATACCCCCGCCCACAGATGAAGCGCGATTCCTATATGTCGCTTTGCGGGGAGTGGGAGCTTTCGCTTATCAGCGGAGAGGAGATCGACCTTGGCAAGATCAAAGTCCCCTTCCCGCCCGAATCAAGGCTTTCCGGCATCGAACGGGATAAAAAGAATTACGAAGTCTACAAATATACTAAAAAATTCACGCTTCCCCAAGAAATGAAGGGCAAGCGCATCATCCTGCACTTCGGAGCAGTCGATCAGATCTTTATGCTCAAGATCGGCGAGCACAACCTCGATATTCTCGCAGGCGGATATCTTCCCGTTGAATTTGATATTACCGATTATCTGCTGGACGGTGAAAATACGATTCGGGTTGACGTCATAGACGATCTCGACACCGATCTTGCGTACGGAAAGCAATCGAGGAAGCGCGGCGGTATGTGGTACACGCCCATCAGCGGCATCTGGCAAGCAGTGTGGCTCGAGGCCGTTCCCGATAATTATATCAAGCGTATCAAAATTACTCCCTCGCTCAATTCCGTAAAATTCAGGATCAAGGGCGGAGAGAATGAAAAAGTCATCACCCTTGACGGCAATGAATACCGATTTGAAGGCAACGAATTTGAATTAAAGATCGATGATCCTCATCTTTGGTCGCCCGAAGATCCGTATCTCTACGAATTTACGCTTGAATCGGGCGAGGACAAGATCGGATCCTATTTCGCGCTCCGCACCGTCGGAACGGCGAAGATCGGCGGCAAATCCTATATCACCCTCAACGATAAGCCCTATTTCTTCCACGGTCTGCTCGACCAAGGCTACTACAGCGACGGAATCTACACCCCCGCGACACCCGAGGGCTATCGCTACGATATCCTCAAAATGAAGGAACTCGGCTTCAATATGCTCCGCAAGCATATCAAGATAGAGCCCGAACTCTTCTACTATTACTGCGACAAATACGGCATGACCGTGTTCCAGGACATGGTCAACAGCGGCAAGTACAGCTTCCTCATTGACACCGCTCTCCCTACTATCGGTCTGAAAAAGGGTGTTACTCACAGAGCAAGTGACATTCGCCGCACCACATTCGAAACCGACAGCGAAATGACCGTCGCACTTCTCTACAACCATCCCTCCGTCGTATATTACACGATCTTCAACGAGGGTTGGGGACAATTTGACGCTGACGAAAACTACCGCAGGCTCAAAACGCTCGATCCCACCCGCATCTGGGACGCGACATCGGGTTGGTTCGCCGAAAAGGAAAGCGACGTCACGAGCGATCACGTATATTTCAAGAAGCTCGATCTTAAAAACGACCCCGACCGCCCTCTCGTCCTATCTGAATTCGGCGGTTACTCCTGCAAGATCGAGGGACACTCCTTCAATCTCGACAACACCTACGGCTACCGCTTCTTCACCGATACCGAAAAGTTCGGTCAGGCACTTAAAGACCTCTATATGAACGAAGTCATCCCAATGATAGACCGCGGACTCTGCGCGACTGTTTACACTCAGGTCAGTGACGTCGAGGACGAAACCAACGGACTTGTCACCTACGACAGACAGGTCGTTAAGGTCGACAAAAACGATATGCTTGAAATATCAAAAGCGATCTCGGATAAATTCTATTCTCAGTTTAAGGAGGACACGAAATGAAATACGATATTCAAGGCGATTCTCTTCCCGTAGTTATCTGCACGCTTGAAATGGGCGAAACGATGATCACCGAGCGCGGCAGTATGAGCTGGATGACGCAAAATATGAAGATGGAGACCACCTCGAACGGTGGCGTCGGCAAGGCTTTTGCGCGTATGTTCGCGGGCGAATCCTTCTTTATGAACCGTTACACCGCCGAGCGCGCGGCGGGACTTATTGCTTTTGCCTCGAGCTTCCCCGGCTCAATTCGCGCCTGCGAGATCGAGCCCGGACACGAGATCATCGTTCAGAAACGTAGCTTCCTTGCATCGACCGAGGGCATCGAGCTCTCTCTCCACTTCCAGAAAAAGCTCGGCGCGGGCTTCTTCGGCGGCGAGGGCTTCATTATGCAGAAGATCGGCGGTCAGGGTATCGCCTTCATCGAGATAGACGGCCACGCGGTCGAATACACGCTCGCAGAAGGTCAGTCGATGATCGTTGACACGGGCTACCTCGTGGCAATGGATTCGACCTGTTCGATGGATATCGTCACCACGGGAAGCGTCAAGAACGCCATCTTCGGCGGCGAAGGCATCTTCAACACAATCGTCAAGGGTCCCGGCAAGATCATCCTCCAGACCATGCCCATCCAAGCCGTAGCAAGAACCCTTGGCGGATTTATGCCGTCGTCGAAATAATGATAATAAACATAAAACCGTCAGGCATCCGCCTGACGGTTTTATTATGTAGATTAAAGAAAACTTGCAACCAAAAGCCAACTCTTGCGGTCGAGCTTGTTAAGATCCTCGATCTCGTAACGGTTATCGTTCGAGTCGCGGATGATAACGCGGTCGCCGTGATAGGTCTTCATATCACTGTGACGGTTGCGGATGCGGAAGGATGCAGGACCGTGGTCGGTCTCGACAGTCATCTTAAGCATTCCCGTCTTGTCGTCGCACTCGGTGATCTTCGTGATCTTCGGGATGCGGTAGTAATCGTAGAAGCAAGCCTTGATCGCCGCCGCGCTGTCGGGTGTGATATCGTCGAGCGATTTGATCATTGCGATCTCGTGCTCGTCCTTGTCGAGCAGCGAGATATAGTTGAACTTATCCGAGATCGGGAAGAGACGGCGGAGCTCAACGTTCTCGTAAACGGTGCCGTCGCCGAGAGTGAGCTGAACGTAGTAAACGTCGGTCATCTCGATCTTTGCGGTCTTATCAAGATATTTAAGTGCCATTGTCCGTTCCCTCCTTATTCAAAGTTATCAGCCTTCTTGGCTTCCTTGACCTTTTCGGACATCGACTGGATCTCGACGAGGCGGTAATACTTGCCCTTGAGTGCGAGAAGCTCCTCGGGAGAACCGAACTCGATGATCTCGCCCTTGTCAACGACGACGATCTTGTTAGCCTTGGAAAGGGTAGACAGTCTGTGCGCGATCATAATGGTCGTTCTGCCCGCGATAAGACGCTCGATAGCCTCCTGGATCAGATGCTCGGTCTCGGAGTCGACCGACGCGGTCGCCTCGTCGAATACGAGGATCGAGGGGTTCTTGAGCATTGCGCGCGCGATCGAAACTCTCTGTCGCTCACCGCCCGAAAGACCTACGCCGCGCTCGCCGAGAACTGCATCGTAGCCGTCGGGCTGACGGACGATAAACTCGTGCGCGTTTGCGATGTCAGCCGCCTCGAGGACCTTCTCAACGGGGCAATTGGGACAGCCATATGCGATATTGTTGAAGATCGTGTCGTGGAACATCAAGGGTTCCTGCTGAACGAAGCCGATCTGCGAACGGAAATGCGACATATCTATATCGCGGATATCAACGTCGTCAACAAGGATCTGTCCGTCGTAGTGGTCGTAATAACGGAGCAGGAGGTTAATGAGCGTCGATTTACCCGAACCGGTGGTACCGACGATACCGACGATGTCGCCGGGCTCGATCAGAAGATTTATGTTCTTCAGCGTCTTCTTGGTACGGTCGAAGGAGAAGTTTACGTTCTTGAACTCGATCTTACCCTTGAACTCGACCATATTCTTGCCCTCGCCGAAGTTGTGCTCGGGCTCGGCGTCAAGGATGTCAAGAATTCTCTCTGCGGATGCGAGGAAGTGCTGGAAGGAGTCGTTAAGGTTAGCAAAAAAGTTTACGGGCTCGTAGAACATCGATGCGTAGGAAATAAACGCAACGAGAACACCTACCGAAAGACCGGTCTCAATGCCCGACGTCTGCGCCTGAATTACCATATTTCCGCCAAACGCCCAGATAACGACCGAGCCGAGACCGATAAAGGTACCGACGATCGCGGGGAAAGCGTTGAGGATCTTTGCTGCATTCGTGTCGGTCCTGTACCACTCCTCGTTCTTTTCCTTGAAGCGCTCGGTGGTATTCTTTTCATTCGTAAAGGACTTTACGACACGGATGCCGGGGATGGTATCGGTAAGTATGGAGGAAACGGCTGTCCATCTTCTCCAGATGCGGAGATAGAAGGGGCGGATCTTCTTGCCGAAGATACGCGAGCCGATAACTACAAGCGGAACTGGGACGAGGGAGAGCAGCGTCAGCTTCGGATTCATACAAAGCATAACGACTACGACGCCCACCATCTTGAAGAACTGAACGACGACCTCCTGCGTGATACGGAGCATAAAGGACTGGATCGTCGAGCTGTCGCCCGAGATTCGGTTGATTACCGCACCCGTCGAGGTCTTGTCATAGAATCGCATAGGCAGGTATTGCGCCTTTTCGTAAACGTCGTTTCGGAGATTGGAAACGATCCTGTCGCCGACGAGACGAAGGACGTATCCGCGCGTACCGCTTATGAGATGGCTGACGATCTGCAGCGATATCAGAGCAATAACGACCTGCATAAGCATTGCGGCATCGTTGTTGGGCAATATCTCGTCGACAAGCGAACGCGTGAGAAGCGGAGGCAGCAGTGCAAGAGCAGTCGATGAGATAGAAAGAATGACCGAGATGATCAGCTTCTTCCACTCGGGAACGATATACTTTCCGAGCTTGCCGACAAGCTTTTTCTTGCTTGCGCAGTTAAGGCATTCCGCACCGGGGGAAGCAAGCGTACGTCCGCACTTGGGGCAAACCGAGAGCTGCTTCTCGTAGATCGCCTTCATACATTCGGTAGCTTCGCCGATATCCTCTCCCTTTACAACGGAGTTAATAAAGGTGGAAGCACCCTCGCAGAGCGTGTTTACGCTGAAGGTGTAACGGAATATTTTTTCTTCAAGACCGTTTTTAAGCTCAAGGCAGAGCATTGCGTTTCCGTACATACGGCGGGTATGAGTTTTCTCAATATCCTCAATACGGATGGTAGTTCCTGCGTGATGAGTGCTTAACTCATGCGTGGTGACTTCAATGTCGCTTACAAGCAACACACTTCGGCAATAGTTCGAAAGGATCGAGATATCGCCAACGATTGCAAAGATCCAGGGATGTCCCGGAGTCTCCCTTCCCTTAAGTTCTGCAATTTCTTCTTCGGTCAGAAGGGAGTTGACAAGGAGTTTGTCCATCATAAATTTTACGGCGGAACGTGTGGCACTAACGTTCTCAGCCGGCGGGAGGCCGCTTCGCACCGAAGGTGAAAAAAGCAGAGATGACGTGCTGACGGCGGGTTGACAGAAAACGGTTTTTGAAGTTGCTTTATTTTACCACCCTTCCGCCAATTTGTCAACCCATTTGGGAAATTTTTTGACAAAATTATTAATTTTTATTTCATATATGATATTAAGCAAAACAATTCGACGGGCGGATGAAGAGTGGCTAGTGGCTAGTGACTAGTGGCTAGTGGAAGGTAAATTTTCGCGGAGCGAAAATTTCACATCGATAATTTTGTGCTGTGCTGATAAAACTTCGTGTGGTACAAAACCGAAACAAGTAAATCAAAAAATCTCGGATATTTTGAAGCAAAAGCTTCTTAATATCCGAGAAATTTTCATTTAGGCATTAAATTATCCCACTAAACAATGGATCATCCAACACCGAATTAAATTATCATAATATCTGATTTTCGAGCAAAGCGAAAAAATCTTCCATTCACTAGTCACTAGCCACTAGTCACTAGTCACTTTCATTTGGTCACTAGTCACTTTTTTCTCACTGCCTGTAATCCTTCAGAAAATCGCCGATATCCCGTATCGCCTGCGCCATTCTTTCGGCGTCGGGGAGCATAACGATTCTGAAATGGTCGGGAGTCGTCCAGTCAAAGCCGCTTCCGGGTACGATTAGGATGTGCTTCTGATGCAGAAGGTCGAACGCAAATTTCTTATCGGAAGAAATATTGAACTTTTTAATATCGAGCTTCGGGAAGACGTAGAAGGCGGCGTTATTCTTGACGCAAGAAATGCCCTCGATCTTAGAGAGCTCGCGCATAGTTGCCGCACTCTGCTCGTAAAGTCTGCCGCCGGGACGCATCATAGCCTTGGTGCTTTCCATATCTTTAAGCGCCGCGGGGATCGCAAGCTGGGGGAGCGTGGTCGAACAAAGACGCATAGCCGCAAGCTGGAAGATGCCTTCCATATAGTCCTGCGCCCAGTCTTTTCTGCCGCTGAAGATCATCCAAGCACAGCGGAAACCGCAGATAACGTGCGACTTTGAAAGTCCGTTAAACGTAACCGTAAAGAGATCGGGAGCGAGCGACGCGGGCGAGATATGCTCAACTCCGTCCATAAGCAGACGGTCGTAGATCTCGTCCGAGAAGATAACGAGGTCGTTCTCTCGCGCGATCCTGACCATTTCTTCAAGAACTTCGCGGGGATACACTGCACCCGTGGGGTTGTTGGGGTTGATGATGACCATGCCGCGTGTGCGGGAATTGATCTTTGAGCGAAGGTCGTCAAGGTCGGGGTACCAATGATTCTCCTCGTCGCAACGGTAAAAGACGGGCTTGCCGCCTGCAAGATAAGCAGAGTTACTCCAAAGCGAGTAGCTCGGCGCGGGCATAAGAAGCTCGTCGCCGCTGTTGAGGAAGACGTTGAGCGCCATCGTAACGAGCTCGCTGACGCCGTTTCCGATATATATATCGTCGGGCGAAATGCCGACAAGTCCTTTTCCGAGATGATATTCATAGATCGCCTGTCTCGCCTCGGGCATACCCTTGGGGTCGCAGTAAGCAACGGCGTTATCGAGTCCCGCAAGCATAGCCTCGCGGATGCTATCCGGAAGCGTAAAGCCAAACGTCGCGGGATTTCCCGTATTAAGTCTGAGGACATCAATGCCCTCTTTGATCATCTTTTGTGATTCAACGTAAAGAGGCCCACGGATATCCGAATGAACATGATCCATTTTGTGTGCGCGGTTGATCATTTTCTTTCTCCTTTGCCTGTAAAAATAATTAAATATTATTTTATCATTTTTTATGGCGGTTGTCAAGGTTTTTGAAGTAATTTATGTGTTTATATACCCGGTTTAACAATTATCCTATTATTTTTGAAATTCCTATTGACAATATAATCCACCTGTGGTATAATTATATCGTCACACGATATATCGTTTTGTGATATATCGCGAAACTGTATAATCGGGAGAAAATCATGGGAATAACAAACACCTCGGCACTTACCGAAACCGCATATTATATTTTACTTTCGCTTCAAAAGCAATCACACGGTTACGCCATAATGCAAAACATCACCGCAATAACAAACGGCAGAATAAAAATGGGAGCAGGCACTTTATACGGTGCATTAAGCGCATTGAACGCTAAAAAGCTCATAAAAGAGTGCGAAAGTGATGATCCCGCACGCCGAGAATACATAATCACCAACGAAGGTAAAGCGGTTTTGAAAAAAGAAATCGAACGCATTGAAGAACTGTTGAATAATGCAAAATTATATTTCTCGGAGGAATAATATGAAAAAGCTTACACGAATCAGATGCTTTGTCGACAAGAAAAAAGAAGAAGAATATCTGAACGAGATGAATAAAAAAGGGTGGAAACTCGAATATTTGCAGTTTGGATGTATATTCAACTTTACCGAAAGCGAACCGAATGAATATTTCACCTCTATCTATGCAACCGACAAACCCAAAGTCCTGCAAATGACATCAGCGGCAGTATTAAGCGGATATGATAATATTCCTCATACATACGACGGCAGAAGCAATTTTCTGTATCTTACCGGCAAAAAAGGAAAAGTTGATAAGAATTTTATAAGTGATAACGAGAACCGCAGAAGTCATTTCAAGCATTTGTCCATTTTTTACAAAAAATGCGCACTTGCTGCCCTTCTAACCGCAATCATAGCAATAATATGTATGATACTCTGCACACCAACAATATACAAAGCCATATACTGCATCAACAATAATATCCTCGTCGAGCATCACAGCTTGTTTATTTCTTTATTTGTAGTAGGCGGAATTATAACAATTGCGATTCTCGTATTGATCACATACTGTGTGCTGTATTCTCGCCTATACTTCAATTGTAAAAAGCAATGTGATACTCTTAATTCGGATATGAAGATCTATGAATAATCGCTATATAAAAAAGTTTTACGGTATTGTGGCTTACGTTGAGGCTCCGCTTATTATAATTTGCGCATCACAGTTTTTATACATCATTGCAGATTTTTCAAATAAAGCCTTGAGTTCCTACCGAGATGTCGATTATTCCGTAATCAACTCTTGGATATGTCTTGTTACAGTTTGTCTGATTTCGCATTCGATATTGCATGTTGTAACCAAGCATAACAACGATCTGCGTGAAAAATATCGGTCACGCGGAAGCAAGCTTGATCTGAAAGAGCGATTGACCTTTGCTTTTCGTGAATCTGGAATGATCCTCAAGTCGCTCATAGCCGGTTTAATTTATATCATTATGCCAATAAGATGGACAAATCCGGCATTGGCGGTGATATTCAATACAGACGTTTTTTCGGTCAATAAATTCATCGCTCTATCGGTATTTCTTCCGATACTGTTTATAATTGCGCTTCTGTCACATCTATCGGCTTACGGGTATTGGTGGCGATGCAGTAACCAAATGTTTTACGGCAAAAAGGTTATCATCAAGAATGCGCTGACAATCGCTCTTACCTATACGTTCGGAGAATTTTTTATCATTAACGCTCTCGCCTTCTTCGACTCAAACAAGCATATCATAAAACAATTATTAACTTATAAAACGCTTATTGCATTGCTGATTCCGATCATTTTGATAACAGCTTATATCTATCTTCGCGCTCTCTTCAAACGAAATAAATGCATCAAGCAATTAAGAAAGATTTGCTGTGAGAAAGGCTACGCTCTGACCGATATTCAATACCCTTACCGTTCCGTTTTCAAAGTCTGCGAGGGAGAAAGTTTCAAAGTCGGCATTGGAAATAAAACGTACTCATGCAAATTTATCGGAACACTCGACTCATTGACTCCGCTTGCGTTGTATCCAAACGGAACAATGGTTTTCTTGGATAAAAATCCGTTTAAAGTCACAACGATATATAAGTTTGCTTACAAATCGGACTGTCCGCAAATACTGGTACTCAATCCTACTCCGCGACATGTTTATGCGCATCAAGAGGGAAACCGGCTTGCTAAAGTTGACAACGGTGACCGTGTAGGCAACTACAAACTTTTTACCGCGACCGCATTTCTACGTGCACTTGAACTTGATGTGTTAGACAGAAACATCAATTCAAGTCATAGATAAATAAGGTGACTAAGACATAAATTCCCTTCCCGGTTCACGGGAAGGGGGCGGGGGATGGGTCCCTATTTAAAATATGCAAAATTACATGGATATCTGCAAAATCTCTATCCGAAAACAATATTTGAGCTGAAACGAGGTTCCCCTCCTCGGTTTACGAAGAGGGGGCAGGGGAGGTGCCCCTCTTAAAGGGCGCGGAAATTTCAGCTTAATAAAAAATGAAGGAGCAAAAATCGCCCACAAGGGGCGATTTTACTCCTTCCGGAATGGCGGCGGGACGCCGCCATTCCGGAGCACAAGGGGTGTTTCTACCTCTGCGGAGGTCGACTTAAGGCTCTGCCTTAAGAAACCGCGAACTTTTGAAAAAGTTCGATCAAAACTTTCCACTTTTTCATCCCAACATAACGTCAAGCAGCATCATCGTGGCAAAGCCGAGGACGATGCCCATTGTTGCGAAAT
>JAZSLM010000008.1:0-33397 GCA_045535375.1 Eubacteriales bacterium | reverse complement strand
CTTGCGGTAGGTTTTCGCTCCTTCACCCCGCGCGCTCCGCGGAGCGCGCACGATATGCCTTCGGCGCGATATATCCTACGGATACGATATATCACTTCGTGATGCGATATGTTCCGCCTTGC
This sequence comes from Eubacteriales bacterium, assembly GCA_045535375.1. Classification (GTDB taxonomy): domain Bacteria; phylum Bacillota; class Clostridia; order Oscillospirales; family CAG-272; genus CAG-390. The sequence goes on along the minus strand of JAZSLM010000008.1, from coordinate 33,275 downwards.
GGAACGTAAAGGAAAGAATCCGCTGCGGCGGATTCTTTTCGATTTTATTAAATTTTGCTCTTGATTTTACTTGGACGGCAAAATTTCGCACGGGTGCTGACTGCCCACCCTGTCCCTCCCGCAAGCGGGAGGGGAATGCTTGAGAGCGCACTTCTTTGTTGGTGCTTTAAAATGCGTTTTTTATTGGTTTACGGATAAGACTCACGTCCGCGAAGCGGACATATCGTATCGAAGATATATCGTATTCATATATCTCATGAGCGAAGCGAATATATCGTATTTACACTTCTCATTCTTCTTTGATTAAGATAGATTCCCCGTCTTTGAGAGCCTTGACCGTATATTTCCCGTCTGCAACGAGGGATAAATAGTCGACTTTCCGCTTTTCTGTATAGTGGCAGATTAGAATGCCCCGGTAGAGCGCAAGCCCGGAAAAATCCGTCAGACCGAAAGTGTCGGTATCATATTTTGCAACGTGCGAGATGTCTGCGCTTGCTATATGAGCTCCGGCGCTGCCGCCGATGTAAAGGGCACCGTTTTGAACGTAATCAATGATCGCTTTATCGAAGCCCGCCTCACGGATGTGTTTCATGGTGTCGAAGGTGTTGCCGCCGCTGATATAGATCACATCGATATCAAGATCAAAATACTGCGCGGGGTCGAAGTAGTTTGCGATATAAATGTTTTTTGTCTGAAAGCCGAAGAATGAGAGACGCGCTTGGAATTTGCCGCTTTTGATGTCGGATTCGGTTGCCTTCTCGTTAGGGAAGAAGAGAATACGGCATTTTTCTGCGGGTTTGGGCAGATGATTGTATATGAATTTAGCCGACTCGGGGTGTCCGAAGTCGCAGGATGACAGGATCAGTTTCATTTTATGTCGCCGTCCATTCAAGATATCCGCTCGTAAAGGGCAGATGATCGAATTTTTTAGTCCCGACGTGCTCAAATCCGCCCGCGATATACCAATTTTTCAATACCGCACTTTCCTCAATAATGCCGATCTTGATCTTTGAACCGCCGAGGGACTTTACAGTTTCCTTTGCGAAGTCAAGCATCCGTTTTCCGAAGCCGTTGTGCCTGTGCTCGGGCAGGATCGCAAGATTGTGAAGCTCGAACACACCGTCACTTTCTTTTGAGAGCGACATATAACCGACGATCTTTTCGCCGGCGAAGAGACCGTACATCAGCCAGCCCCACTTCATCTGCGTTTCGAGGTAGGAAAGCGGGATAAAACTTGTGTGCTTGGGGCAGTTTTCTTCGGTTAAACCAAAATCAGCCGCTACCGTGGCGAAGCTTTGATGAATAACATTAAGACATTCGGGGAGATTGTCTTTAGTGACTTTAATAATTGATATTTTCATTTTTATTCCTTTCTCGAAACGGCAAGTAAATGTCCCGAGATTCCGATTATATCTTCGTGACTATCGAGCATACGAACGGTTTTCATCAGAACATTTCGCGCGTTTTCATCCTTCCATAATTCGTCAAGATTCGGAGCGATCCACGCGCCGCCGGTAACTCCGTAGACGGTTGTATCGTAGAAACTTCCCGCTAATAATTCGGATTTCAATTCATTTGCAGAATGAAGATGCGAGCTTCCGAGACCGTTCAGTATCTTCTTTTCGGGATTGATGTGGCAGCCGTCTTTGATCTCGCGCTCGATCATTGCAATTATCTCGGGGTTGTCCAAAGCGGTCTCTTTTTTGCTCCACTTGTTGTGATAAACATTGATACAATGCAGAAGTACGCTGTAACGGTTAATTGCTGACGCGAAGATCACGCCGCCATCTTTCAGTAAACGATGGCTTTCTTTGAGCGCTAATATGCGCTCGTCGTATTCGGTGATAGAGTAGAGAGGACCCATGAGCAGTATGGCGTCCGCGATCTTGTCGTCGCGCGGGATAGAACGGGCATCGCATACGGTTGCGGAGTTTAAGTGTATATTGGGGTATTCGATAGCTAAATCCTTGCTCATTTCGATGTTTGTTTCGGATAGATCGAATAAATGCACCTCGTAGCCGAGCGAGGCAAGCCACCACGAGTATTCGCCGTATCCTCCTCCGATATCATAGATAACGGCGGGAGGTGTGGGTAGATTTTCGAGCAGTATTTCTTTTGTTCTTGCAAATTCAATAAGACCGACGCCCGATCTCAGGCGGTCTTTCTCAATTCCGGCGTTGTATCCTGCCAGAACGCTTTTGTCGATTGTTTTCATAGTTTTCTCCTTTGGATGTGTTTTGATAGGTTTGCTGTTCGTGTTCGTTACTTGCTTGTTGGTGAGCGGACTGTTCCGACATGATAATTACCTCCTTGTGTAAAAATAAAAATAGGTGCAAATCGAAATCCTTCGACTTGCACCGTAATATCCAATATGATCGGTTATACCGATTTATGGGTACGACAATACAAGCCCGACGAAAACTGCTGTTCGCCGCGCTGGGTGGTGGTATTCATACTGATAATGAATGCGTAAACCGCCATTGCCGTAGTCCTTTCCTAAAATATTTGCATAAGTATATCACATTATTTTGGAATTGTCAAGGGGATTTTTGATCAATCCCCGTTTTTTCAATGCTTCTATAAGTATCCCTATGATAACGGAAGCGAAAAAGATAAATCCCCAGATCGCCCAACCGTAATGGGTGTGGCCGTACTTGTCTCCCGGGTTGGGGCCGAAGATCACGCCGGCGAGGAATCCGACTGTGAAGCCGCTCAGGGTCGTGATCGAATATAGGTGCTTCCCGAGAAATGAGGGGAGGATCGAGATCGCGGCGGCGATGTAGAACATATTACTGCTCAGCAGCCAGCCGTAGAGATAGCTGTGCTCGCCCGAGGTCGGCGCGCCGAACAGCCACGCGAGAAAGGCGAAGTCGTGATCGCACCAGATGATCCTGCCGATCAGATAGAAGACAATATACCCTGCCGCGATGCAAAGCGCAACGATGGCGTTACTTTTCATCTTCGCTTTGAATGCCGCGCGCTTCTGCTCTTGTTCCATTTTATACATATAATAGATCTGCTCTGCGGGAGTCGGAGTGTTTTGCTCGTCGTTTTTTATCAGCAGATCGACGGAAGTGCCGAAGATTTCCGCAAGCTTGAAAAGCTTTTCCGTGCTCGGCGCGGATTGATCGGTCTCCCACTTCGTTACTGCTTGGCGACTGACACCGACAAGCTCGGCGAGCTTTTCCTGCGACATCCCGCAGCTTTTTCTCTGTTCTTTTATTCTTTCGCCTAATGACATTTCTATCACCTCCGCTTACAGTATAGCAGATTTTTGAGTAATTTTCAACCAACTATTCGGCAACTATTGGTTGCAACTGTACGTTTTTTATAATAATCCCCCGAATTCATCGGAGGATCGTATGTTTATTATAATGCCATTTCAAAAAAGAAGTTTATGATAAATGTGCCCAAAAGCAAGATGAGAGTGCTTTGAAGACCACGCTTCGGAGCTCGAGGAATATCATTCTTTTGACATCTGTTTCGGTCATACCTATCGAGAGATAGGCGCGCGCGGATTCCTTTCGGGCGGCAATCTGTATGCGAGCCATAAAGAAGGCTTGCAACAGACCTATGATGTAACAATATTATATATAAAAAGCGCAGACTTGTCAAGTAGTTTTGCCTGATCATCGTTTTGGCAGTAACAACTGTTAAAAATCTGCGCGGATACAAAGATTATATTTAGTCCCCATCTAATATTTTTGCCGCAAACGGCAAAAATATTAGATGGGATGGCCTCAGAATACTATTCCCAACCGGTTCGTCACCTTTACGCCGATTATTATGGCACAGTTTACATCAACAAAAACAGCCTGATAATTTTCCTCACTTATAAGGTTTAATGTCGAACCCGTTGAGCCACGCTTTCGTGGGTTTGGACTCGAGACCAAAGACGGTAATGTGGAAAAGTTTTCCCGAATTGTTGCCGTATATTGTGACACGGTAGGGGATTTTGTCAGATTCTTCAAGCAGCTCGTCCAACTTATCGACTATTTCCAGTCGATATTTCTCGTACACGATCAGCTCCTTATCGCCGTCGGTCAGAGTGTATTTCACGGTCTTAAATTTTCCGCTTGATGTTGAATGGTAATATTCGGTGTTGTCGGGATTTTCAACGACTTGGGTTACCGTTACGTTTGGGTTTTCAAATAAGTTTTCGTTCTCATAGTGCAGATTGTATACTTCTTCGTTAACGTAATGGTAGTCTATATGGCAGCTCTCGTCCGATGATAGGAGAGAAAATGAATACAGCTCTCCGCTCCAATAGACGCTTGTGAGATCAAAACCTTTAGGATACACGGGGACTTGAATGTCGTTGAAATCGCAAATAATGATTCCGTTTGAATCCTTTTTGAAAGCTGTGTTTGCAATTTCCAACTGACTGTCGGTTAGTTTTCCGTTTGCTACGGTATCAATAAATTCTTCGACAGAATCAAATTCAATTTCACCGAGCACGCTCATAGAGTCGCCGGGGTGATCATCGGATTCGGAATCTGCAAGAATAAGATATGACTTATTGTCGATCTTTTTGAAGCCATATTTCTCGTTATTCTGCAAAGTTACCTCGTTTCCGCAACCGACAATACAAATCAATGCGAGGGATAAACAACAAACAGAAATCAATCTTGTTATGATCCTTATACGTTTCATAATATACCTCATTTGGGGAGTAAAGATATTAGTGTTTGATTCAATTATATCATACCGTACCGAGCTTGTCAATAAATGATCCCGAAATGATTCGTCACCTCTGCGCTGACTGTTATGGCGTCCTTAGAGAACGTGAAGCGGAGGTTGTCTTTTTCGGCTTTGATGGCGGTGCCGGATTCGGTGACGGTGAAGCCCTCGGATCCCATTACGGATCTGATTTCATCGGCAGTTGATGAAAGCGAAAGACCGTAGAGCGTAACGGCGGGGTCGGTGACCGTGATGCGGGTGATGCAGAGCGAATTGCTTGAATAGTCGGGGTAATTCGTCACGGTGTAGATGACGCAATGCTCGGGGTCGATCTGCTGACCGTCCTCGCCGAGCGTGGGGACGTATCCCGTGCCGTAGTATTCCCAGCCGCCCATAATGCCGTATTTTGGCTGATATGAGGAGAAATCGAAATCGTCCACGTTCTGCGTGATCCAGAATTCAAGATCGTGCTCGGGCTCGATCGGGTGGGGTGTGCAGGAGGGGAGAAGGAGGATAACGGACAGGAGGATGGGGAGAAGTTTTTTCATTGGGCGGTCCTTTCGTGAAGAGTTAAGGTCGGCTGTGCCGAGTTATTATTGCCTTCGGCAAGTTAATGTCACGCTTCGCGCGAGTTAAGGTTCGCCTGCGGCGAAGTTTATCGGTTAATTTCCTCGCGGGGCTCGGAAATTTGTTATCATATTAAAAATTACAACTGCGGACTGATCGAAAGATCGTGCCTTCGCTACCGTGCAGACACCTCTGTTGCCACAGCTTCGTATCGAGGGGTCCAACCGTTGGTATAACCTCCGGGATAGAAAAGTATCTTTCTTGATCTGATCTTGATTGCGTAGACTTTTCCCTCTGTGATCTCCGAGGTGTCGTTCCAATAGATGCGCCATAGCTTTCCGTTTTCATCTGTGCCGTAAAAGCGGTCTTCCTCAACCGCAATGCTACACCCGTGGTGACTTTCCGCGATAGTTATGATATGTTCTTTTTGCCTATTGCAGGACGAAAATATTGGCAGGCAGAGCGTTAAGGTGAGGATCATCAATAGAATTCGTTTCATCATCGATCTCACTTTTCGGTGCGAAAGGCGTAATAGACTGTTCCGCTGTAATTTCCGCCGCTCCACGAGGCGATGATTTCGTAAAGATAATCGCCGGCTTTTGCCTCAAAGGAAACGCCGCTGACGGTGATCTCGTCATAGTCATCGTAATCGGTGGCGTTCAGTTTGTATTTTTTCACCGTGATCTTCGACGGTGCGGCTTCAAAAGTCAAGGTTACGGTCGACTTCTTCGTTATTCCGAGCGCGGGGAGGCTGTCTTTGCATTCGAGCGGATGCATACTGTCGGCAGTGATCCCGCTGCCCGTGCCGTCATCGTTCTCAACAAACCACGAATAGGTCCCGCGCCATGCTTGGATCGTGGAATTTCCGTTACTCACCGAAAGATGCGGCGGCTCTGCGGGGAAATTCGAGGATCTGAGCGCGCCTTCGGGGAGCGGGCAGGGAACTGCGGGTTCATTTGTGCCGCAGCCCGAAAAAACGGATAAGCACATCAGCGCGGCAAGGACTATAAGTAATAATTTTTTCATTGGTTACCTCTTTTCAAGCTTATTCCCACGAGGGATCGAAGCCGTCGAATAGAGCTTCCATAATTGCGTTAACAGCCTCTTTGTCGCTTTCATTCAACCTGAGAAAGCACTTCTTTTCGATATCAATAAAGGTTCCGCAGGAGGAATGATAGCGCAAAGAGGAATCATCAAAGTTCAAAACGTAATCGTGTGCGCAGTCGGTGACGTCGTTTATCCATTCGCCACCGTTCAGAAGATCAAGGATGAGTGCGGATGAATAGCCGGCTACCTCTACATGCGAAAATTCCACGCTTCGTATCCCAAACTCGCCGGAGTATGAATATGTTACGGGGTGCTCGATATCCCAAAGCTCGTCAACGGATTTGAAATTGTCGGGGAAGAAATAAACGGATGTCTTGCTGTAAGTGTCGATCCTTTCTATGTTGCCGTCGACATATACGGACGTAAGGCGATTCCATTTTACGATCTTGTATGTCAGGGATGCATAAATGCGGGTGCCGCCGTCGTCGAGGCTCCCGATCGGAATGGGTATAGATAAGATCAATATCAATGCCAATCCAAGAATAATAAGACGTTTTGCCATGATCCGATCTCCTGTCTGTTTAATTTTCAAACGACAGTGCGGAAAGCCATTCATCTCCCCACACTTCGGGGTTGCTTCTGATCTCTACCAAAAGATCGCCGTAAACGAAAACCGTGTTGTTCCTCGGATCGTCCTTGTATTCACAAATCAGAGCCGTGACTTCGCGGTCGCGGAGCTTTATTTTTCGTTCGTAAATGCTTTTGTGTTGAGTGCCGAGGTTGTTTACGTTGGGCGAGTTCGGGGAAAATGATTTTATTACCGCCGAAGCTGTCGGGGCGTTCTTGATTTCGATGCTTTCGGGCAAATAAGTGATCTTGATAAAGAAGTTTTCGCCGGTCGATACTTCGGGATAGTAAGATATCCACGGCAGGCCGTAAAGCTCGCTGACAAAAAAGGTGATGTTCGAAAAGCCTTCCTCGTTGCGGTAGGGGATGGGGTTTCCGTCAATCATGGGCTGGGGAAAAGATTTGTCAGCTTTGACTCTGTCAACGAATTCGGAGTAAGGCTCGCCCATAACTGCCTTGAGATCCTGAATCGTATATGAGCTTTTTGATATATCGTATTTGCGGAAATCCTTTATCATCTCTTTGTAGCTGTCAAAATCAAAAGTGGTCTGATAGATCCCCGGCGAGGCTTCGCCGTTTGGTATGGGGATGATCGCAATATCGTAAAAATCCGGCTCCTTGCCGCAGCCCGAAAGAATTGGGAGGCAGAGAGCAAGTGTGAGGATAATTAATAGGATCCGTTTCATAGTTTACCTCCATATAGCACGAGGAAATTAAAAAATTAACATTATAAATTATTGAACGAGTTTGTAGGGGACGGCGCCTCCCTACGGCTCGCAATATATATCGGTAGAAAACAAAATCAATGCCCGTGCTAAATATTTAGGCAATTCGCGTTATTGGTTTTGATTCAAATTACCTATCAAAGCTTCAAAAACGCCCCTTTCTTCGGGTTGCATTACATACTTTGTATTGGCATTTATCCATATCTCATCGCCGAAAAGATACACGGTCGTTTCGCTTCCGCTTTCGTATTTGATCTCGATGACCCAAGTCATGCCGCCTTTTGGGACGGAGATCGGGTGGGGAGTTAAGTTCAACCCCGAAAGATAATCAACGATCGCGCGGGCGTCATCATCCGTGAACGAATATTCATAGCCGTAAAATTCCGGATGTGTTGTCACGGTGACGCTTTTTATTTCGTTTTCATTCAGATTTTTGAACTGCTTCGGGGTGCATCCCGTAAGGACGGGGAGGCAAAGGGCGAGTGTCAGAATTATTAAGATGATTCTTTTCATAGCTTATTTCTCGTATTCGTCGACCGCTTCGATATCGATTCGTGCGAGGCGGTTTTCGCCGTCTGTGAAGGATAGCTTTACGGTACGGGTGAGGGTGTCCGTCTTGTCGGTATAGATCAGCTCGTAGTGGTAGAGCATTTCGACGGGCGCGGGAGTGAGTGCCCAATTTACGAGTGTGAACGTGGCTTTGCCGTCGTTGTAAAGCGGGAGCTTTTCGAGGTTCGTGCCCGAATTATTCTTTTGGTATACGTTGCGGTCAATGCCGAGCTTATCGAGGACGTCGCCGAATCTGTCGCCGTATTTGATGCCGTAGGGAAGGACGAGGGATTCGATCTCGACTGCAGAGTAGAAGGAGTTGGTGTAGCGCACCTTGCCGTCCTCGGCGTGATAGTCGTTTTCGTAGCCGAAGAGTTCGCCGGAAGCCTTGCATCCTCCGCCGAATTCGCCATCATAATGGAAATACACGGGGACGATCGAGGGATCGAGCCCCTCCGCGTACTTTTCGGCGAGGTCGAGAAGCTGCCCTTGACTCATACCCTTCACGAAGCCCTCGCGGTCGAGGAATTTCGCAAATTCCGAAATATCGGTGTCGGGAATGAGGTTTACTTCTGCGGCGTTTTCTTCGGTGACGGAAAACTCGACCCAAGTGCTGTAAGTTTCCCCGCCATAATAGAATTCCGAGCGCAAACGGTATTTACCGACTCGCGAAAGGTCGAAAAACTTTAAGGAATAGCCTTTATCAAGCTCGCCGCCCGCGGGAAGCATAAGCGCGATCGCGGGAACCGACATTTCTTCTTTTTGCACGGACGTCCACTCGCCGGTTGAAGTAAGTATTTCGACAGAGTATCCCTCGCCGAAAACCATCTCAAGATCGGTATCGTTGTGCCAAGTTACGGAGATCGAGGATGCGCCGAGACTGTGAAGCGTCATATAAAAACCTTCAAAATCGGTGTGGATTTCGTCGTCACCGTTCAGAACGAGCTCGTCGGTCATCACGCCGCCGCAGGGATGAGCGTTATCGAAGCAGGAAACGGCTGCACTCGCCGCGAGAAGTATGATTATCAGAGAAAAGAGTTTGGCTTTCATTTGAATTCCCTCCTTTTACTTATATAGACGGAGAAAACGGGAAAAAGTTCCGCGGAAATATAAATTTTTTATATCGTTGCAGAATTTTATTTTGAACAGCTCCGCGCGATCGCAACGGTCGCACCGATCAGACACACCGAGATCCCTGCGCCGACTATCGAATAATCGTCAAGTCCGTACAGCATCGGGCAGAGTGAGATGACCGATGTTATTCCCGCGAAGACGGCGGTCGGCTTGCGGAGCTCTTTTTTGAATATTATTGAGATAATTACAATCAAGAGCAGAACGCAAGTCAGAACGGCGGTGATGAGCGGCGCGAAATTTGCGTAACCGTATGGCATCATACTGAAGTAGGAATAGGTCTTGCGAAATGGCTCCCCCTCGGGGTTGCCAAAGTTGAGTACCGCGCCGTAGGGCAGTATTTCGAGCACGAGAGTGCAGAGAAGGATGCAGAGAACGATTATTTTCTTTTTCATAATAAACCTCCGTTAACCGAGGATCTTGTCGATATAGTCTTGTATATCGTGGATATCCTCTTTTGAAGTGACGTCGATGACGTAAAGGTCACCTTCGTAAATGAACTTTGCCTGGCTGTGGCAGAAACCGTCGAAGATCTTGGAATAGTGGACTGTAATACCGTTTATCTCGCGGCGGAGCTTTTGCTCCTCGTAGCCGCCAATGTAGCTCTTTTTTACGTTATCCCTGCCGAAAAGGATGTAGTAATTGACGCGGACGGAGCCGTCGTTTACCGTAACGTTGAGCTGATTTGGATCGTGAAGGTCGATATTTCCGTTTTCATCTTCATAATAGGATACAAGTATCCTGGCGAGCGCGCTATCGCCGTGAAGGATCGTTTGGTCGTTATAGAGAGTATCCTTGCCGATCGAGGCATTCATTTCGGCGAGAGAGTCGTAATTATAATTGGTGGGACCCGGTGCGTTTGCGCCCGTAAACGCTATTTTCATCATAAAACCAAGGTAGACGATAAGGCAGAAGCCTGCGGCGATCGATGCCCATTTTAACCAATTCGTTTTCTTCGGCGTTTTTTCTGCACCGAGGATAAGCGCGGAGTCTATTCCGCTCATTGCGCGGAGAATGTCTTTTTCGGTCATAGCGCAACCTCCTCCTTTTCGAGGATTTTGCGGAGTTTTGTGCGGGTGCGCGAGAGGGTCATCGCCACGGCGCTTTCCTTGAGCCCGAGATCTCCGGCGATATCTGCGATCGGGTAAAGATGAAAATAACGTCGGACGAAAATGACTTTTTCACGCTCGGGAAGCGACGATATGAAACGCGAGAGCAGATCGCTCAGCGCGGCGGATTCCCCGATCTCTCTGCCGTCCTCCGAGGGCAGGCATTCGGCAAGCTCCTCAAGAGCAAGCGTGACTCCGTGCCTCTTTTCGGCGTGCTTTGCGTCGTAAACGTCAAGCGCAAGATTTCGGCTGATGCGTCCTACGTAGGGTTTGAGGGGATCGGGCTTTTTTGGGGGAATGCTGTTCCAGAGGCGAAGATAGGTGTCGTTTGCGACCTCCTCCGAATCGAGTCGGTCTTCGAGAATGCGGTATGCGATCGCGCGGCAGTATGCACCGTATTTTTTGTCGGTTTCGGCGATCGCGGATTCGTTTCGGGCGAAATAAAGCTCGATGATTTTCTTGTCTTCCATTTTGAAATCTCCTTTCACCCTTAAATAACGGAATTTTATACTTGAATATCACATAAATATTATCATATTGACACAAATTTGTCAAGAATAATAATATTTCTCTTGACAAATTCATACAAAAGTGGTATCATTATTATGTATCAATTCGGCTTGACCGAAAATTATGAAAGGAAATCTTAATATGAAAAAGATCCTCAGCGCAATTCTTTCTCTCACAATGATCCTCGCGCTTGTTGCCGCTATGGGAATCTCCGCATCCGCTAAGGACGGCGATGTTCTCTACAAGGTCAACTTCAAGGGCGACGACAAGTATGCTCCCGCAGCATTCGCATGCCTCAACGGCGACGTTATCTCCACTGTCGTTTCGGATGACGGTTCCTCCGTTACCGCTACCTACAGCGCAGATGCGGCAGCAGGCCGTGCATTCTGGGGCGGCGAGATCAAGGGCTTCACCTACGGCGAAGGCAAGCAGTACACCATCTCGATGAAGATGGCGGTTCTTTACACCGATAACAACGGTGCGCTTTCTTCCGGTAACGCAGGCGTATTCATCAATATGCCCAAGAACACCGAGGCACAGTACCTTCTCGACCTTGGCTACAAGTCTCTCGTGGGATACTACGGCTGTCCCAACATCCGTCACGTGATGAGCTACGGCGCAGGCGGTAAGGCTATCGGTTCCATCTTCTACGGCGATGCTTACGTTACCGACGCAAAGTACCTCTCCGCAGTTGACGCAGAGGGCTTCGTTGACCTCGATTTCGTAGTTGACGGCGCAAACGTCAAGGTATTCATCAATGGCGCATACATTGACGAGTACGACGCATTCAACACCGGCCTTCTTGATAAGGCAGGTAATCTCGGTTTTGTACTCTACCTCTACAACAAGGGCGCTGCCATCACCATCAAGGATGCAGTTGTTTACGAGGGCAACACCGTTAAGAACCCCACCTACCCCGACTACTACGTTGAGGGTGCTTCCGTAACCGGCTACGAGACCGCAAAGACCGGCGACCTCCTCTTCTCGGCTGATTTCTCGAGAAAGGATACCGGCTTCTCGCCCCGTTTCGTTGCAGCTAACGGCAATAAGTTCGCAGTAACCACCGATCCCGCAAATAAGAACTACGTTAAGTTCGAGCAGGATGGCTCTGCCGAGGCAGGTACATACTACGGTTCCATCGTTGAAGGTCTTGAGATTTCTCCCGATACCAGATATACCACCGAGTGGAAGGTAAAGACCGGCGCAAAGAACTCGGGCTTCAGCTTCGCAGTTCCCACTCTCCATCCCTTCAACAACTCTTTCAATATCTACGGTAACTTCTCGACCGGTTCCTTCGCGACCGAGCACGGTTCGACAAAGATCACCAATATCAATGATCCCGGCAAGGAGTACGTTCCCGTAACCGATCTCGCTAACGATGCTGACGGCTATGCAAGCTTCCGCGTTGAGATGCACGGCTACACCGCTACTGTTTACTACCTCAACACCGAGGGCAAGTGGATCTCCTATAACGTTATCGATATGACCAACACCACCAAGGCTACCGATACCGCAACCACATATCCTCACGAGTCCGGCTTCCAGCTTTGCGTAGGCTTCTACCTCCACAACAAGGGCCTCGTTGCAGAGTACAAGGATATCAACGTATACAAGGGTCTTCTTATCACCGATCCCGAGGGCAAGCTTGATCCCGTTATCACCGAGCCTGCTCCCGAAGATACCAAGCCCGCAGATCCCGTTCCTACCGGCGACTCCGCTCTCGTATTCGCAGTTGTTGCTGTAATCGCTCTCGCAGGCGTTGCAGTTGTTGCAAAGAGAAGAGAAAACTAAGTAAAGGATAATTTCCTCGCTTTGCCCGGAAATTATTAATTAAATAAAAAATCTCGGATGTTTTGAAGCAAAAGTTTCGAAATATCCGAGATTTTTGTATAAAAATTTGTTGAAATGTGATGTTTCTATTGACAAATAGTCACAAAAGTGGTATCATAATTATGTATCAATTCGGCTTGACCGAAAATTTAGAAAGGACGAAAATTATGAAAAGAATTTTCAGCGCACTTCTCTCGCTCATCATGATTCTCTCGCTCGTTGCAGCTATGGGAATCACCGCGTCCGCTAAAGAGGGCGATGTTCTCCACAAGATCAACTTCAAGAACGACGACAAGTATTCATTCAAAATGTTCTGCACCAACGGAACAGCAGACGGCGTTTCCGCAGAGGTTTCCGAAGACGGCTCTGCAGCAACGATCACCGTTAACACCAAGTCCAAGAGATACTTCTACGGCGACGTGATCGACGGTCTCAAGATCGGCGAAGGCAAGAAGTATACCGTTGAGGTTCTTGCGGATAACTCTGTAGACGGTTACACTGCTATCCAGAACTTCGGCGTATACATCAACGGTAATAAGGATGTTGTAGACGCTGATTACGCTACCATTTCCGTTAACAACACCAAGTACACCGACACTCTCAACGCAATGAGAGGCTACTACGGCACTCCCGAGGGCTGGAACGGCACTCCCAAGAACACCCTTTCCCGCGGCGCAGGCAGCCAGATCGACGGTCTCTACGTCAGCACCGGAAGCGGCTACGTCGGCGGTATTTACACTCCCGATGCAGAGGGCTTCTGCAAGGTCTCCATCGAGGTTGACGGATATACCTATCGCGTATTCATCAACGGCGAGTTCTTTGACGAGAGCTATATCCCCCTCGCAAATAACTATGACGATCTCGCACTCATTTTCTACGTTTACAACGCAGGTACCGTAACCTTCAAGGATGCCGTTGTATACGAGGGCAATATCTACACCGCTAAGGGATTCACCTATCCCGCACTCCGCGAGGGCGCAGAGTCTATCTCTGACGGCTCCAATGCAATGAAGCTCAACGCAAAAGAGCTCACTATGGCTGCTTATGAAAAGGCAGGCCTCGGCGCTAAGCTTACCGATATCAACTTCAAGAACGGCACCGATTACGCTCCCGATATGTTCAATTGCGCAGGCACCAAGCCCATCATCACCGTTTCCGACGACGGCAAGCAGATCGACTTTGACAAGCCTACCGATGCTTCCATGACCGATGCAGGTCAGGGTGCGACCTGGTGGGGCGGCGCGATCGGTTCTCTTGAGTACACCGCTGACACCGTTTACACCTTCACCTACAAGGTCAAGACCAACGAGCTCCGCGGCGGTATCTTCTTCAACCTCGACGAGACCAATATGTCGAAGAACCTCGCTCAGCTCTATAACTTCTACGGCAACCTCAACGGCTCTGCTGATTCTGATATGGTCGTTTGCATCAGCGGTACCAAGCTCACCGGCCACGAGACCGTAAAGACCACCTCCTACACCAAGTTCGCAAACCTCGAGAAGAACATCGCGTTCGACGCTGACGGCTATGCTGATATGGCTGTAACCGTTGACGGTTACTCCTGGAGCCTCTACTACAAGGATGCTGCAGGCGAGTGGGTACTCTTCGAGACCTACCACGGCACTGCTGCTGAATTCGCAAGCGCACCTCAGGTTGCGTGCGGCGTATATCTCTACCACGATATGTGCACTCTCGGCATCAAGGATGCTTCTCTCTACAAGGGTACTCTCACCGACGTCGCTAACTACGTTCCTCCCGTTGAGACCGAGCCCGAACAGACCAAGCCCGCAGATCCCGTTCCTACCGGTGACACCGCTCTCATCTTCGCAGTTATCGCTGCTATCTCCGTTCTCGGCGTTGCAGTTGTTGCAAAGAGAAGAGAAAATTAAGTAAAGGATAATTTCCTCGCTTTGCTCGGAAATTATTAATTGAATAGAAATTCCCGGATATTCTGATGATTCAGAGTATCCGGGAATTTTTGTTTTGACAGTTTTCTGTCAGTAGCGGGTTTTTATTCTATGGTACAATTTTATTTGGGATGGTACATAGAATAATAAGGAGTAGAGTATGAAAGAAATAAATGTCAAAGCTGATTTATGGCAGCTGACGCCTTGCTGGGCTGTCGCGGGGACACGCGGGAGCTATGGAAGCTGCAGGCTGATCTTCGATCTTTCTCCTCATTGGGAGAGCCTTGGAAAAAGAGTGACCTTTTTTCCCGCCGACGGTTCGGAGGCGGTCGCGATAATAATGACGGGCAATTCCGTTACGGTGCCCGCAGAGGTCATGGCGCATAAGGGGACTGCAGGATACGTTATCGACGGCGTTTCTTTGTCCGGTGAAGCAATTGTCAGCTGTCGCGGCGAATTGCGGATAGTTGACACCGCGGCCCCGGGAGGAAAAGATCCGATAGAGTATGTTCCGAACGAGCTCGATCAGATACGCGCGGAGCTTGAAGCTCTTCGCGCTGAGATACGTGAAATGAGAAAAGTGAGGTGAATATATGGGTTCTCGTTTTTTTAAGAATTACGATAAGTACATAATTACCTATCCGTACGGTACCCGTACGATCTTTGGCAAGGAGGAGCACCATTCGGGCACTGACCTTGTTGCGATCGCAGAAAACGGCGGTGCCGTGTCGGATTGGGTGTGTGCCTTCGATCCGGGCGAGGTCATCGAGGCGGGGTATAACTCGCGCTCGGGGTATTATTGCAAGATAAGGCACGACGAAACGGCGGTGACTTTGTACGGCCATTTCAAAAAAGATACCTTGAAGGTGAAAAAAGGCGACAGGGTAGCGCGGGGCGACGTTCTCGGATATATGGGCAGTACGGGCAGAAGCACGGGAGCGCATCTGCATCTCGGCATTGCCTTTTACGGTGAATACGTTGATGCCGAAGATTATTTTGATAAAACATTAAGCGAGGTGAATAAATTGAATATAACACATGAGAGAAAGATACTGCGAAAGGGAGCATCGGGCGAAGAAGTCAGGCTTTTGCAGGTCCTCTTGAATTTTCACGGACAGTCGGTCGAGGAAGATTCGAGTTTCGGACCCGCGACGCATGATGCTCTGATCAAGTTTCAAAAAAGCCGTTCGTTGGAAGCCGATGGAAGCGCGGGCCCCGCAACTTGGCGGGAATTGATGAAAATCGCAAAAAATACTTGACAAATCGGATAAAATAATATATTATTATATTATCTTATATTTATTCCGAAAGGAAATGCACCATGAAGAGATTTTTTGCGATTTTGCTCCTGGCAAGCATGCTTTTTGCGAGCGTTGCATGCGTCGGTGAAGGTGAAACCACCACAGTTGCCGATGAAACCACCAAGGCTCCCGAAGCCGAAGTTACCACGGCTCCCGAGGTAACCGAAACCGAAGCCCCCGAAACAACTGCCGCCGCAGAGGATGTGCTTGACAAAAACAAGACCTATAACATCCTTTTCATAGGCAACAGTTATACTCACTACAACGATATGCCGGAGCAGATCTTCGCAAAGATCCTCAAGGCGGCGGGATACGATGCCACGGTTACCCGCATTACGAAGGGCGGATGGTATCTTATCGATTCTGCTAAGTCAACCGACGAGGTCGGAGCGAAGGTCGACTCCGCGCTCAAGCTGCGCAATTACGATTTCGTAATTCTGCAGGAGCAGAGCACCTGCCCCGCCGCAACACCCGAAAAGTTCTATACCGGCGTGCGCAATCTTGCCGCGAAGGTAGTGGCTGACGGTGCGACCCCGATACTTTACGGCACTTGGGGCAGAAAAGAGGGACACAGCGTTCTTAAGGAAAACGGCTGGACGAACGAAAGTATGACTTGGATGATCAGCGCGGCTTACGAAGCTATCGGTGCCGAGCTCGGCATCGACGTGGCATATGCGGGTCTTGCTTTCTTTGACGTTTACAACAATAATAAGAACATCAATCTCTACGACGAGGATCTGACTCACCCCAATGCCACGGGAAGCTACCTCGCGGCAATGACGATCTTTGCAAAGATCACGGGCGTTGATCCCACGACGGTCGATTACAATGCGGCTCTCACAGATGAAGCGGCGGCAATTCTCAAGGAAGCGGCGCGCAAGGCGGTATGGGAAACTCCCGCTATACCCGAAAAGTATAAGACCTCCTCGGTCGGCATGGAGTACGTCGAGAAAACTTATGACGTTGACGCTTCGGCTATGAAGAATCTCACGTCCTTTCCGAAATCGAAGCTGATCTCCGTCCTCGAGGGCGGAACCTACCCGAACGGAAAGAGCTTTTCTGGTATCCTCGGCACAAAGAATGCTATAGCGTCAAAGGAATATTCCACGACGGGACTGTCTGACGCGCAGAAGGCGGACATTGCCGACATCGGCTACGGCGTTTCCGTGATCGGTATCGAAAAAATGGATTCTTCCGCAAAGGGCTACACCACGGCGGTCGAAAATCTCGTCAACGGCCATTGGGGCACGTCCTTTATGGCGAGCTTCGTCTTTGACGACAAGACCTACAATATCAAGGGCGAGGCCGATGCGAATTCACCGTATTCCTGCCTGATTACTCTCAATTTCGGCTCGAAGCACAAATTCGACGCGATGGGATTTGCTTCGGGAAGCCTTGAGGGATTCCCCGGTGTCGCCGCCGTTTACGTCAGCGATGACGGAGTTAATTGGACCGTTGTTCCTTCTGCTTGCTGGAATCAGGTGACCGGAACGGCTCTCGTCAACTGCGGAACCTCGCCGAATGACCCTTGGAACAGCAACACCGCAAAGGTCACCTGCCTGTTTGATATGGGCGGAGTCGAGGGACAGTATATCCGGATCGGTGTCATTGTCGGCAGAAATGACGAAGAAAACAAATACAACACCATCAACACCCGCGAGGTCCTCGTTTACGGTGAAAAGGTCAACTAAATGAAAAAGATGATAAATAAACTTTTTGGGGCAAAATATTGCCCCGAAAAGTTCGCCGATAATATTCTGTTCCTTCTTGTCGTGCTGTTGCTCGTTTCGGCATGCTTCCCGACAATGATCAAGGAACCCGAAATGCTCGATTACGAGGTTGGCGGTCCCGTGCCCGTCGATGTCTATATCAGACAGTTCGACGCCTGGCAAAAGGACATGATCGAGCTTGATCTTGATGTGGACCGCCGCCTTGCAGCGCTTGAAAATCCTTATGATCCCACCGAAAGAAAGAATTCCGGCGCAAGATACAATTGGGATTACGCCTTTTATGACGGAAAGTACTATTCCTATTTCGGCATCGCGCCGATCCTGACCGTCCACGCGCCGATCCACGCGGTGACCGGTAAGCTCCCGAATATCCCCATGGCATGCCTTATCCTAGCCATCGCGGCGGTGATAACGACCGCGCTTGCATACCGCGAGGTGGTTTTGCGATTTATTAAAAATCCGAATCTCTGGCTCTTCCTTCTCGGACTTGCGGGAACGGTTTGTGCGAGCGGAGTGTATCTCGGCGTGCTCTGCTCGGATATGTATTACGTCGCCGTACTCTCGGCACAGACGTTCTCGATGGCCTTTGTTGCTCTTGCGGTCCGATCGATGAGGGAAGAGAAGCTCTGGGCGAGAATGATAATGCTCGTCCTCGCCGCGATCGCGCTGACGCTGACAGTCTGGTCGCGCCCGACCGTTGCTTTGATGTGCGTTGCCGTATTCCCGCTCTTTATCGAGTTTATCTTCAAGATCCGCAAGGATACCCTCAAGGACGGAATTCTGACCGTCGCATCCTTCGCACTCCCGCTGATTGCGGGTGCGCTTGCCGTAATGTGGTATAATAACGCGCGCTTTGGCTCTCCCCTTGATTTCGGAGCGAATTATCAGCTGACCGTCAGTGACGTTTCGCTTAATACGATCGATTTCAAATATCTGTTTTCTTCATTCTTCTCGTATTTCCTCTGCCCGATGTGGCAGATGGAGGCCAAGCCCTTCATTGAGATGCAAAGGATCATGGTGCTTCCGAGCGGCTCGCGTTATTTCTATGCCGACCGTGCCTGCGGAGTATTTGCCTACGGACTTCCTCTCGGAATTCTCGCATACCCCCGCCTCGCGCTGATCGAAAAGCATCGCGGTGAGAAGGATGCGTGGAAAACTGCCGTGGTCTGCGCGACAGCCGTTCTTGCCCTCGGTATAGCATTTTCCGATTTCTGCCTCGGCGGTGTCAATATGAGATACGTTTACGACATTTCGGTAATGCTTACTTTGATCTCGGCGGCGGTTCTCATCTGTCTGATCGAAAAGAGCGAGGGTGCTGCAAAGCCTGTGACCGGAATAATTACCGCACTTCTTTCGCTCATTTCGATCTGGACAAATGTAGGAGTTGTTGCGACTATCAGAACGGTTTTAGGAGCGTAAAATGAAAAGACATATTTGCTTTATTATGGCGTTATTGATGCTGATTCCTGTTTTAGCGGGATGTACCGGCAATACCCCGAGCGCCGAGACCTCGGATGAGATCACTTCCTCACCTGAAACCGAGCCCTCGATCCCCGTGTTCAATTTGATAAGCGGTGGCAATTGTCTTTATACCTTTGTGCGCCCCGAGGACTGCAGTAAGACGCTTTACGATTCCTGCAAAAGTATTATGGCGTCTGTCAAAGAGTCGCTCGGCGTCGATATCAAGTTCACGGATGACTGGGCGCAGGGCAAGCCCCAGCCCGGCGAATACGTCAGTGAGGCGCCCGAGGTGCTCCTCGGCGAGACGAACCGTTGCGAGAGCCGCGAGGTTTATCTGACTCTCTCCGCAGGCGAATACGCTATCCGCGCGGTCGGAAACAAGATAGTCATCATCGGATATAACGATAATCTGACCGCTCTTGCAGCCGAGAGGTTCGTAAACGATTACGTTAATGCTTCAAGCGGAAAAGAATTGCTTATTCCCAAAGATCTGAATTTGACCGAATCTCCTTATTTTTCAGGCACAAACGAAAAACTTGATTACAAGATCGACGTGATAATGATAGAAGGAGAGAGGATCATGACAGAGACAGAAAAATGGGTAGCTTGTGAGATAGAATTCACGAGTGAAAAAGACTATGACGATCCCGTTTTCACAGTCGATACAGACGTCGTGTTCTATAATGAATCGGCGAAAATCGCGCTGACGATCCCTGCCTTTTGGGATGGAGGCAGGTCATGGAAGGTGCGTTTTGCTCCTACCGCAACGGGAGATTGGCAGTTCTATACGAAATGCAGTGATACCGAAAACAAGGGTCTTCACCACCGCGGCGGAACGGTATCGGTAAAGGAATATTCGGGTGAGCTTGATATCTACAAGCACGGATTTATCAAGACCGAGCCCGGTAAGAATTATTTTATGTACGCCGACGGCACACCCTTCTTCTACCTTGCTGACACCCATTGGACACTTGCTCTTGAGGAGATCGACGGCTACGGCTCTGTCGAGACGCAGAAGTTCGCGGGCATCACAAAGGAGCTCGCCGATCAGTACGGTATTACCTCGCAGTTCGATTACATTATGAACTACCGCGCCGAGCAAGGGTATACCGTTATTCAGTCGCAGCCGCTTTATTGGTGGGACGTCAACGATCAGATATGGTTCCAGAACGGAGCCGAAAACATCTTCACCCTCGGCGTGAATGACTTTATGGTGGAGAAGTTCCAAAAATACGATCGCTATTTCAAAATAATAGCCGAGTACGGACTTGTCCATTCAAATACACAGTTCGGATATCCGACAACATTAATGAGCGCATATTTCGGCGGCAAGATCACGGACGAACAGCTTGAAAAGCTTTGCCGCTATTGGGTGGCAAGATACAGCGCGTATCCCGTTATGTGGGCGACCACGCAGGAGGGCGACAACGACTATTACGGCGTTGACCGCGGAGATTGTGAAGCGACTCCCGAGACGAATCCGTGGTTTTATGTAATGGACTATGTTGCAAAATATGACCCGTATGATCATCCATCAACCTGTCATCAGGAAAATGCGGCATATACTCGTGTTAATAATTCACGCTTTGATGACTCTGAAAATCACACGTGGTACGCGGCGCAGTATAACTATGGCTTTAACGGAAACAATTGGGATTGGGCAAGGGAATTTTACAACAATTTTGGCAGCAAGCCCGTCGTAAACTACGAGGGTCCGTATGACCATTGGGATGAAAGCGGCGGAAGCAGCTACGGTGTTCGTGTCCAGGCGTGGGGAGCATATATGAACGGTCAGTTCGGCTACGGCTACGGCGCACAGCCCATCTGGAGTGTTTTCTGGGCTCAGAACGGATATCCGGACTACGAAAGCAGAACAGTGACCGACGCATACGGCGAGACCTTCGATAAAGGACTGAACTGGATAGAGGGACTTTACTTGGATTCCGGCGAGCAGGTAACTTATATCAAAGATTATCTTCAGAAATATGAATGGTGGCGCCTTGCTCCTTGCTTCAATAAATCCTATTTCTATCAGCCGGGGTCTTGCAAGTATTCGGTGTCGCACATCGGAAATGAGATCTATATCGGCTATTTTCACGGCAGTGCGCATAATGATAAGCTCGGTAAGCTTACCTCAATGCAGAACGGCGAATATGAGGTGAGATGGTTCAATTGTATCACGGGCGAGTACGGCGAGGGCTTCACCGTGACGGTTACGGACGGAACCTATCAGCTCCCCGCAAAGCCGGATACGGGCGACTGGGTAATATCGGTCAAGATTAAAAAATAACACAAAAACGGATACAGCTGCGGCTGTATCCGTTTTTGTGTTATTCAAATTCCTCAATTCTCCACTTTACGCACTGGATCGAGGTGAATTTATCGTCCTTGTACCGTTCGTAATAGACGGTGATGAGCGAGCCGTCGGGGAGCTCGGCGGTGGCGGGGTAGCCGAGGTCGCTTGAGTAGGCTTCGGTGAGGACGTGCTCTTTGCCCCATGTCTTTCCGCCGTCGCGGCTGATCATTATGCGCTCGCCGAAGGGAGCCTCGCGGCGGCCGTAGGTGAGAATGAGCGCGCCCGACGAGTGAAGAAGGAAGTGAGGGGGAGATCCGCTGATACCGAGACATTCGGGATGAGTGAAGCTCTTTCCGCCGTCGGTCGAGCGGCAGGTGAAGATCGAGAATTTGTGCGGAACGCCCTCGCCCTGCGCGCGGATAGAGCCGACGATCGTGCCGTCGTCAAGCTCCACAGCGTGCGGCTCGTGCATATTCTTCTTGTCAAGTCCCTCGGGGAAGTCTATCTTGCAGAGCTTCTGCCAAGTCTTTCCGTCGTCGGCACTTTCAAAGGCGTAGATCGCGCCCTGCTCGAGCGATTCGTCGCCCGAATGGAATTCCTTGCCGAGGAAGAAGAGCTTGCCGTTTTTGAGCTTGATGGGGCCGTGCGGTGCCGAAACGGGAACCTTGATAGCCTCGTCCCAAGTGTTGCCGTAATCGCGCGAGAGGCGGACGAACGAGCCGTATTTATTATGCTCTTCGGGCATATTTTTATAGCCGTTCAGTATGCCCTCCGCCATCGGACGGGTCACCGGCGTGGCGTAGCTGTCAAGCCACGCGCGTCTTTCGTCATAGAACTGCCACGGATGGCAGAAGTAGGTCAGAAGCATTTTGCCGCCGCCGAGGTAGGTGATTCCCGCGTCGCGGTCGTCAAGGTATGTGTCGTTGATGACTGCGGGCGGAGTCCAGGTCTCGCCCCCGTCAAAACTTTTGTAAAGAAAGTTTTTGCCGAAAACGCAAAGATGTCCGAGTCTGTTACCCGAGCAAACGGTGTAAAGCACGCCGTTCTCGTCGATGCAGACGGTCGGCCAGCCCTGATAGCGGTAAAATCCGTTTTCGGTGCGTCCGATCATATAATGTTTCATTATCCTATTTCCTCCGTGATAATTCTGTTTTTGCCCGGATGAAGACTGCGCTTGAGCGCGGTGTAGGCAAGGTGGTGGTCGAAATAGCGTTCGATCTCAAATTCATGTGCGCCGAAGGAGTCAAAGAAGATGTTGAATGCATTGAAAGCCTCGTCAGCCTTGCCCTCGGCGGTGAGGATCATCGACTCGGCAAGTCCTGTGCAATACTCGGCGTGAAGCTCGAGCAGACGAAGCGAGAGGCTGAGGATCCTCTTCTGAGGGATCCTTCTCCACGCGCGGATCTTTTTCGCCATTTCCTCGCACATCGGAGCAATTTGCCTCAACGCCTCGGCGCGCTCGGGCGAAACAAACTTACGCTCGGCAGACGCACGGTGAGCGACCTCGAGGTAATTTACGTCGAAAATATCCGAGATCTTTTCAAGATATTCCGAGATATCGCGCCAATTCTCGCCGTAAGCGTGCGAGAAATAATCCTCACGCAGTTTATCGAAACTTAAGTCCTTGTCATACATCGCGCGCGAGTAGACGTAGAAGGGGAATCCGTTCGGGAAGAAGGAGCGCTGTGAGCCGTCCTGAATGATGCCGAAGAAGCCCGAATCGCGGTAGGCGCGGACGTCCTTGTAAAGCCGTTCTGCCAAACGGATACCTCCGAAATCATAGTACTGATGTACCCAGAAATGGTATTCGTAGCAGAATTTCGGCGTGTAAGCCGTCTGTTGCCATTCCTCGGAATACTGAATGTAGTCGCCGAGGTCGGTGGGGAAGACGTTTTTGTTCAATATGAATTTCGGAAGCTCCTTTTTTCTCGACGTCATATCGGGAGTTTCGGTGTAATCGCGGGTGATAGCTGCCAAGAGAAGCGCGAAACGTGCGGGATTTTTCAGCTTTTCGGTCACGGGCGGGAAGGAGGTGTCGTAATACGCGATATATGCGATGCGGGTGGCAAGACCGCGCTCGGTCAGACGCTCGTCGATCTCGTTGAGAAGCATAACGTACCAGTCCGAAACCGTCTTTTTGCGGCACTCGTCGCATTCGCAATGGTTGTTTCTGTTATCCGCCATCCAGATGTGCAGATAATTTACCTGAGGACTCTTTTCGGCATAATCGGCAACCGCGTTTGCCACGATCGCGCGCGCCTTCGGATTCGACATACAGAAATTCGTATTCAGCGCAACGCCGTGGTAGAGTGAGCGCGAGCCCTCGCAGAGAGCGACGAAATCGCGGCTCTCCTCGGGAATAGGGTTCTCCGCATCCTTAGTCCAACCCTCGGTTGTGTCGATGCCGAAGGGCTCTGCCGTCCAGCCGTGCCCCATATCCTGGAAGATGAGCGAACGCTTTGCGATCTCCGCCTCGCAAGCACGCTTCCATTGAAGCACCTGCTCGGGCGTTATCGGCTCGGGGGATCGGTTGGCGAGATTATTTCTGTGATCGTAATAGGAATTATAGTAGGTTTTAGGGTTGTCGAACTCGAGCATATAGGAATTGAGTCCGATCTTCGGCGTGAAATCGATGGTTTCGATCATCGAAGCCTGATATTCCGCGCCCTCGTTGCATTGCGCGCGGACACGCAAATCCGCCATTTTGCGGTAATTCACGGCTGAGAGGGAGTCGACAACGGGAATGAACTCACCGTCAACGCCGGGATAGAGCCATTCGCATCCGTTCTCACGCAGATATTCATAGACCGCGATCAGAAGCGCACGCGGATTGCTTGCGGCAATAATACCGCCGCGCTTGTTCGCGTTGATAACGATTACGTCGTCAAGCTCGGGCTCGGATGTCTCGGGAAGATCGATGCCGATATCGGCGCAGAGCGCAAGCACGAAGCCGTCGCCGTCGCGCTCGTCGGTGCAGATCTCAATTTCACCGCACCGTGGCATCATCATTCGGAGATACCGCTTAAGCTCCTCGGCGGCGAAATCGACGGTGGGGTGGTTGGTATATTTGAATATCTTAAACATTTTTCAGCTCCTCCAACTGTGCAAGTGCGGCTTTGACTATGCGGTCGGCGCTGTCGGAGGCGGTGCAGGCGTTGACCTTGCTGACCTTCGATTCGTAAGCTGTGCTTTCGTGGACGATCTTGGTGGCGATGTATCCGTGCGTGCCGTTTGCGAGCTCGAAAATGAGCGTGTTCTCGAAGGGCGAAGCCGACTTGATGCGGCGTCCGACGTCGGTGAAGATCTCGGAGGGCAGACCGACTATCGCCCAGTCGCCAAGGCGGACGGCGTGGATCTCAAAAGGAATTTCGGGGCTTACGTCATCGTCCGATTCAAGATACTCGGTCGCAAATGCGCGGTCCATCGCGTTGTGTGAATCCATATCCTTTGCAATTTCCAGCGCCCACGCGTAGTCGGCGTCCGACTTATAGCGGCGCGCGAGAATGATGTTTTTCGAGATCGCGGTGATCGCGGGAGCGGAATCGGTTGCCTTGATGTCCGCATTGATCTCAACAACCGTCGATGTCAGTCCCGCGCCTATAGCCTCGGGCGCGTTTTTCGTGCCGCCGTAGTAGGAATCCGAGGTGGACTTCATCCAGTCGATGCAGTTGATGTCGCCCGCCGTGCCGTTGAAGAAGAGAACGAATACATTCTCGCCGTAGACTCTCTTCAGTCCGCGGCGGAGAGCACCGGGAAAGTCGGCGCTGAAGCTCTTTTTGTTCTTCGCGTGGCAGTCGGGATGGTTGGCGTAATTGACGATGAATCCGCGCACGTCACCCGCGGCAGAATCGATGCGCATCACATTGACCGAATAATCGGGCGTGTCGATCGGCGCGACCATAAGCTCGGGATGCGCGCGGTTGGGATTCATCTTGATCGAGCCGTCGGTGAGTCTGATATCGCGGCAGAAGCTGTATCGCTTTTCCTCGCCCTTTCCCGTGCCGATCGCGGCATCGGAAAGATTATTGTGAGCCTCGATAGCGGCTGTTACGATGCCCTTTTCGGTCAAAGCGGCAACTTCAAGGTCGGGAGGGCAGAGCCAGAGCTGATAGTCGGTCTGACCGCCCGTGTGGGTGTGAGTCGCGCCGACGAGAATGCGGTCAAATGGCACGCCCGTAGCCTCGGAAATAGTGTTTCTGATGCGGTCGCAGGTGCTGATCTGGATAGAAAGAGTATCTGCGGAAACAAGGATGAGCGGGTTGCCGTCAAGGTCAAACGCCGCGGCGGTGACGAGAAGTTTTCCGCGCGCGGGCTCGCTTGTCAGACAAGGCGTGAATCCGCCGGGGATCAGCTTGCCCACGGGCGGGGTTATATCAAATTCGGAAAATCCAACTCTTAACATTGTCTTTACCTTCCTTTAACTGAAGTATTTGGGCTTTACGGGTAGTCCTGTCGCCGCCGATTCAACTGCGGCGAGGCAGACGGCAACCGTGTTCGAGCCCTCGATGACGTCGATCTCGAGCACCTTTTTGCCGAGGATGATGTCGCACATATCAGAGATCTCCGCCGCCATATTGTGATGGTTGATGTCAATGAAAATTTGTTCTTCCTTGAAGCTGTGCTTGCCCTTTTCATCAATGCAGGGCGTGAACAGCGTGATGTAGGGCGATTTGTTGTCGCCGAGGATGGTGCCCTTCGATCCGAAAAGCTGGGTGCGCATCGTGTAGGGACGCTTGCATCCGATAGAGGTCAGCACCTTGCCGATGACACCGTTCGGGTATTTGAGGACCGAGATCGTGCAGTCGTCAACCGGCCAGTCGGTGAGAACCTTGTGGTTTGCGTAGGCGAAGACCTCGGTGGGGTCGCCTGCGATCCAGCGGAGGAGGTCCATCGCGTGACAACCGCCGCCGACAACGGGATGGCGGATGTAGGAGGGATCCTTGCGCCATTCACCGCGGCCGAGGATCGAGTAATCGTGCGCGTATTCGGATTCAACGTAGAAAAGCTCGCCGATGTCGCCGCGGTCGACCATTTCCTTCATCAGCGCGAATGCGGGAGTCTTGCGGCAGACCTGACCGACCATGAATTTCTTGCCCGAGGCGCGCGCGGAGGCAATGATCGCCTCGCATTCGTCAAGACGCATCGCAAGCGGCTTTTCGCAGAGAACGTGATAACCCGCGGCGAGCGAATCGACGCATTGATCCTTGTGGAACGAGTCGGGCGAGCAGACGACAACGCAGTCGAATCCTCCCGCGCGGAGCATATCCTTGTAGTCGGTGTAATACGTGTCAAGACCGTGCTTTTCGGCGCGAGCCTTGACTCCCGCCTCGTCAACGTCGCAGAGCGCGGCGAGGGTGGCACTTTCGGTAGCTAAAATACCGTCAATGTGACTGCGACCGATACCCTCGGTGCCGATGACGGCAAAGCGAATTTTGTTTTCCATAAGTCTTCCTCCGATTGATGAAGATTTTGTTAAGATAATTTTACCACGCACACACGACAATGTCAAGCCTTATTTCACAAAGCGGAAAAGTTTTGATCAAACTTTTTCAAAAGTTTGCGGATTCTTAAGGCAGCGCCTTAAGCCGACCTCCGCAGAGGTCGGAACTTCCTTTGTGCTTCGAACAGACTGCGCCCCGCAGGCTGTTCGGAAGGAGTAAAATCTCCCCTTGCGGGAGATTTTCGCTCCTTCATTTTGCGCGCCCTTGGCGCGCGCGATATGCCTTCGGCGCGATATATCCTGCGGATACGATATATCGCTTCGCGACGCGATATGTTCCGCGAGGCGGAACGTAAAGGAAAAAATCCGCCGCGGCGGATTTTCACATTTTTATTATATTTCGCTTTAGGTTTGGCTTTGGTGCGAAAAATTCTGCGCGCCGCTGCCTCCCCACCCAACCCTCCCGCAAGCGGGAGGGCATTTTCAAGCCTGCGGCTTGTTTTCATCAGCGGAGCCGATGTCCCGCGAGTGCTCAAATTCCGCGCGGCTACAGAGATTTTGCCGATATCCAAGTAATTTTGTATCGGCAAATCGGGACCCACCCCTCCCCCCTCCCGTAAACCGGGAGGGGAACTTGATAGTGCGGAATTTGTTGTTTGGCTTTCTGAACAGTAAGAAAGATCCCCGAGTGGTCGGGGATCTTTCTATGAAATACTGTTGATTAACCTAAAACAGTCCATTCGACGGTGACAGAATTGTCTGCGTCATCTTTTACGATGATATCAAAAGTTCCGGCAGTGCTCCTTCCTCCAACCTTCCAAGTCCACGTTACCTCACCGTTTGAATCGCTGATTTTGGGATCGAGATCTTTTGAGGTTGACGGGCCGGATTTGTAGTTGACTTCGATATAGTATTTGGTGTTAGCGTTTCCGTGTATAGTGACAGAAACAACCTCATTTCTCGAAGCGATCACAGGCCATGAAACGATCGTAATACCCTCGTACGTTGAGGGAGATGCTGTTTCTTCGGGGGCGGTAGTAATTTCGGGTTCGGCGGTAGTTTCGGGGCTATCTATCGTACTGCCATCTGCACATACCTTGCACGCGCGCAGTTTTCCGATTGCTTTTGCATCGGTAGCGTAACCCGAGTAGATGAACCGACTATCTGCTAAAGTCCGGCAGTCCTTACTATAATGCCATACATATCCTTCTGTTACCCAATAAACTATTCTTGCATCTTCCGAATCGTTTGTGGTGTCGGGAACACTTGTTGTTTCAGGAGTTTTTGTAGTTTCAGGAGTTTTTGTAGTTTCAGGAGTCCTTGTAGTTTCAGGAGTTCTCGTGGTTTCGGGTACTCTTGTGGTATCAGGAGCACTTGAGGTTTCGAAGATCACAACAGTACTATCGGCTGAGCAAATTTTGCATGCGCGTTCTTTGCCGTTCGAATAAGCTTCATTAGCAGTTCCAATATGTATTTTTACGGAATCTACGTTGGTAAGCGCGCTGCATTTTGCACTTTCATGCCACACGCTTCCGCTTTCAAGCCAATAAACTATAAGCTTCCCGCTAGTATCATATTCTTTCGGATACTTTTCGGTTTTGGATGCTGTAGAATCCGGTACTTCGTCTGCTATACTTGTTGTAACTGCGGTAGTGCTCGTCGTGTTATTCGATGATTCAGCAAGTTCGGTTAAATCAACCGTTTTTTCACTTGTTTCAATACTTTCCGATATTTCACCGATAATTTCACCGCAAGAAGAAAAAAGAGCGGAGAAAACGAGTATAGTCGCTAAAACAAGTATTAGATTTTTGGTGATTTTTTTCATATTGTCCTCCAAAACATAAAAAGTGCGTCAACCGAAGCTGACGCACAAAAAATACTTCAGCTCCGAATTGTCGCCAAACAAAACCTTTTACAAAACCCACAAGTATGTGCAAAAGAAGAGCATCTGTATTTTTATCATATGATAAAAATACACACACTTGGGGGACTTTATTCGGTTTTGTTTGGCATCATTATTATACCACAATTTTGTTGTTTTGTAAACACCGAATTTGAATTTATTTATTATTGAAATGAACAAAGCGAGCCTCACCGCAAGGGCGAGGCTCGCTTTGTTCCAAACCGCCTGCGGGGCGCAGTCGGTTCGGAGCGCAGGGGAGAGTTTCGCCCTCTGGGGAGGGCGACTTAAGAAACTTTTCGAGAAAAGTTTCTTAAGAATTTTCAAAAGCTTTCCGCTGTTTATTCTTCTTCGTTTTCGAGTGATTCCGCTACCTTCAGCATGATCGCGCACTCGATTCGCTTTTTGAAAAGCTTACATCCGTACTCGTAAACGCCGTTTACGCTGCCGGTTGCGTGGTAGGAGTTCGCGGCGCAGCCGCCGGAGCAGTAGAGTCTTGCCCAGCAATCGCGGCATTCCTCTCTCGAATATGCCGAGCAGGAGCGGAATTCGTCGCGGATGGCGTCATTGGTCACGCCCTTCCAGATGTCGCCGAGCAGGTATTTCTCGTCGCCGACGAACTGGTGGCAGGGGTAAAGGTCGCCCCAGGGGGTGACAGCCATATATTCGGTTCCCGAGCCGCAGCCGGAAATCCTCTTATAGATGCAGGGGCCGCCCTCGAGGTCGAGCATGTAGTGATAGAATGTTATCGGCTTACCTTTCTTCTTGCGGTCGATCATCTCGAGCGCGAGCTTTTCGTACTGATCGTAGAGCACGGGCAGATCCTCGTCGCCGAGCGCGTAGGGGTCGCCGGGAGGGCACACGACGGGCTCCATAGAAAGCTCGGTGAAGCCCTCGTCAGCCATATGTATTATATCCTTGCAGAAATCGGTGTTGAATTTGGTGTACGTGCCGCGCATATAATAGCCCTTGTCGCCGCGGCGGGTGACGAATTCCTTGAATTTCGGGAGGATCAGGTCGTAGCTGCCCTGACCGTTCACCGTCTTGCGCAGGTTGTCGTGCACGTGGCGTCTGCCGTCGAGCGAGAGAACGACGTTGTCCATCTCCTTGTTGGCGAAGTCGATGACGTCGTCGTCGATCAACACGCCGTTTGTCGTCAGCGTGAAGCGGAAGTGTTTGCCTGCCGCCTCTTCGATCGAGCGCGCGTATGCGACGAGGTCTTTAACGACCTGCCAGTTCATCAGCGGCTCGCCGCCGAAGAAGTCGACCTCGAGATTGTGGCGCGTTCCCGAATTTTCAACGAGGAAATCGAGTGCGCGCTTACCGACTTCAAATGACATAAGGGCGCGTTCGCCGTGGAAACGACCCTGCGCCGCAAAGCAGTATTCGCAGTTTAGGTTGCAGGTGTGCGCGACGTGCAGGCAGAGTGCCTTGACGACGTTCGAGTTGTTCTTGAGCTTGCCGACGAGGGGAGCGTAGATATCCTCGGCGTAGAGCTTGCCGTCGGCTTTAAGCTCCTCGACGTCCGAGATCGTGTCGCGGATGTCTTCCTCGGTGATGCCCTCGGAGGCGAATTTTTCAAGGCAGATCGAGACGATCTCGTCCGCCGACTTGGTTTCGTAAAGGTTGATTACATCGTATGCAAGATCATCGACCGCGTGCACCGCGCCAGAACCGACATCAAGGACGATATTGTAACCGTTGAGTTTATAGGAATGGATCATTTTGTTGTACCTCCGGATTGCTGATCTAAGTTTGCTTTTGCCGTTGTTAGGGAGGCAATAAGCTTTCTGCGAATAGAGCCGCATTTATTTAACAATCTTATATATGTTTCTTTATCCATTGAATTGGTTTTATAAAGGATTTCAAGCCAATAATCGGTTTCATAGCATTCTTTGAGCGAGATTTCCAATTTGTGAATGAAGTCTGCGCAACTTTGCGCATATTTGGCTTCTGCGGAATTAGCTCCGATGGAAGAACAGGACCTTAATATTTGATTTATGAAAACACTTCTTCCTTTGATGTTATCGCATATTTGCGTAATTTCTACGGTTAATTCCACTGCTAATTCGCGTATAGTGATATTATTCATCGGTTAACCTCGTTTCTTGGTAAACACGATATATTCGCTGCGCTCATACGATATACCGTGCAAAGCACGATACGATATGTTCGCCGAGGGCGAACGTGAAATCACGCCCCGAAGGGGCATATCGTGCCGAATGTATATCGCACGCTCTGCGTATATCACAGATCCGCAAGGATCTATATCGCAAAATAAGCCGCCGCTATTTGCGGCGGCTTATTTTACTTACTTTGCCTTCTTCTCACAAGCCTGGTTAGCAACACCGCAAGAGGTCTTGCAAGCGGACTGGCAGGAGGTCTGGCACTCGCCGCATCCGCCGTTCTTAACGGAAGCCTTGAGGTCACGGGTATTGATAGTACGAATTCTCTTCATAATAAAATTCCACCTTTCAAATATTAAATATGCACTATATAGTATAAATGATTTTGGCGCATTTGTCAAGAGGTTTTGATGATTTTTGGCGAAATCCCCGAATTTTTCAGCATTTGGAGATGTTTTTTTATCTCCTCCGTGATCTTCTCGCCGGGCAAAAGCAACGGAATACCGGGTGGGTAGACCCAGACGTATGCGTTCGATATCTCTCCACCGTCGGGCAGATCGAGCCAGACCGCATCGCAGAGCGGAATTTCGACGGGCGGTAATTCGGTGATGAAGGAAGGATATGCTCTCGATTCAATCAATTCAGCCTCTTTATCGAGCTCCATTATCGCCTGCGAGAGTGCAAGTAAGTTTTCGCGCGTGTCGCAGACTGAGGTCATGCAGAGAAGATAATCCGAATGAACCATTTCGGGTTCGATATGAAATCTGTTTCGAAGAGCATCGGTGAGAGACGAGCCCGTGAAGGACGTGTTTCTCGTTGAGATCGAAATTTTACCGATGTCATCGGTTTTTATCAGTTTCAGCTTTTCGGGTTTTGTCGAAGCATAAAATTCATCTAGAAGCGTGCTGTAATTATCGAATAACTCGCGGCTGTCCGACACAATATCGGCACATTTTGCGATCGAGTTCATTAATATATAGGAAGGACTGCTCGTTTCGAAGATGCCGAGATTACGCGCGAAGGATGAGGAATATTTCTCATTGAAAACGAGACCGAGCGCGGTCTGCGTGAGCGCGGGGAGGGTCTTATGCAGGCTCGTGACGGCGATATCCGCGCCTCTTGGGAAGTCGGGAAAATGCTCCGAAAAGCCGAGGTGCGCGCCGTGCGCGGTATCGACGAAGAGGGAGGCACCGTGCTTTTTGCAGACCTCCGCGATCGCGGCAATGTCCGAGATCACGCCCTCATAGGTTGGCGAAGTGAGGATCACGCAAGTCGCGCCCTGCGAGCGCATAAAGGCGTCCTCGACGGCTGTCGGCGTGATCGCGCCGCAGATGCCGTATTCCTCAATTATGGGAGGGAGGATGCAGGTCGGGTGGAGCTGACAGATTTCGATCGCGTGCCAGACCGATTTGTGACAGTTGCGCGCGACGATGACGGAGTCGTTCGGTTTCGTCAGCGTGCGTGTTCCCGCAAGGATACCGCAGGTCGAGCCGTTCACGAGAGGGTGAGCCGATCTTGCACCGTAAAGCGAGGCGAACTTTTCGCAGAGCGAGCCGATAATGCCGCCCTTCTCGGGATCGTGCAGATCGTCCGCACCGTCGATCTCGGTTATGTCGATGGAGTAGGGAAGACCGTCGCCGAGCATCGCGACGTTGCGCTTATGCCCCGGCATATGCATGGGGATCGACGCGGAGGTTATTTGTTCGATAGTGGTTTGGAATTTTGTTTTCATTTTGATGAATAATGAATAATGAAGCCGCCGCAAGCGGCTGATGAATAATGAATAATTATGGTAAATTTCCGCCGAGGCGGAAATTTTTTTATTTTAATCAATAGCGTAAAAGTTTGATCAAACTTTTCAAAGTTTGCGGAGCACGAGGCAGAGCCTCGGACTAATGCGAGAGCTTCAGCTCTCGCTTCCGCGCTCTGCCACTATGCGCGCTCCGCGGAGCGCGCATGTTTATAGTGATTTTATTTCTTTCTAACCAATCTGCTGATTATCGAAACCGCGATCACGATCGCACCGGCGATATATGTAGGCCAGTAAATAAAGGAATACATCACAAGCCAATCGATCATAGTCCACGATTCGATGGTCATTCTGTATATACCCAAAATAAATGGGAGAACAAAAGGAATTATTCCAAGTATTAATAGGAGGTTCCAGATAAGTGATTTTTTCATTTTTTTCTCTTTTGTCAATAATCATAATTTTTCCTTTGCTTGTCAAAGGGTGACAGAGCGCAATACTTTCCTACAGTCGGGAAGTATTGACTCTGACCAAAATGTTGAAGCGGAGCTTCGCCATTTTGAAGCGTAGAGGCGAAGGCTGAAGCCTT
>JAZSLM010000087.1:0-12468 GCA_045535375.1 Eubacteriales bacterium | reverse complement strand
CTCCCCTCGGCGCGCGGACTCGCTTTGCTCGTCAAAAAGGTGTTTTTTCGTCGGCAAAGCCACCGAAAAAACGAATTTTATTAAAAATTATTAAGCAATAAGGAGAAAAATCAATGAAACTTCTCAATATGACCTCGGCTGAAAAAATTGCCTACATAATGACCCGCCTTTATACCAATAAGCTGACCACCACCTCGGGCGGCAACCTTTCGATCATGGACGACGACGGCGTGATGTGGATCTCGCCCTCGGGCGTTGACAAGGCGCACCTCACCGCAGACGACATCATGTGGGTAACTCCCGACGGCGTCGTTCACGGCAAGCACCGCCCCTCGACCGAGTACCCCTTCCACCTTGCAGTCCTTCGCTCCCGCCCCGACCTCAAGGCGGTCTTCCACGCGCATCCCGCGGCTCTCGTTGCATACAGCCTTGAGAGAAAGCTTCCCAAACTCGACGTTATGCCCGGCGTTTCCAAGCTCTGCGGCAAGATCGCTATCGCAAAGTACGCGCTTCCCGGCTCGAAGAAGCTCGGCGACCTCATCGCGGAAAAGTTCGCGGAGGGTTGCGACACCGTTCTGCTTGAAAACCACGGCGTAGTTCTCGGCGCTGATAGCCTTGAGAGAGCGTTTATGATGTTCGAGGCGCTTGATTACGCCGCAAGAACCGGCGTTGCCGCTGCTATGCTCAAAAAGGAAGCAAAGGAGCTTACCGCAGAGGAGCTCGCTGTTAAGAATTCTCCCAAGACCTACGAGGCAACACTCGGCGCGGACAACGAAACCGCTATCCGCGAGGAAATGACCGCTATGTGCGCTCGCTGCTGCCGCAACCGCATCTTCACGATGGGCGTTGGCGCGTTTGCAAAGAAGGTGGACGGCGGATTCATCATCACTCCCGAGGACGAGGACCTTCTTGAGCTCACTCCCGATATGTGTGTCCGCGTTGAGGGCGACAAGTGCGAGGCTGGCAAGGTTCCTTCCGGTTTTGCAAAGATCGCGGGCGAGATCTTCGCTTCGCATGACGATATCGACAGCATCGCGTTCGCTCGCGCACCCTATATCATGGCGTTCGCGGTTACCGATGCGGAATTCAACTCCCACCTCATCCCCGAGGGCTACATCTGCCTGAGAAACACCAACCGCCATCCTTACGGCACTATCGAGAACGCGCCCCAAAGAATCGTTGATTCCATCAGCATCAAGACACCTATCGCGATCGTTGAGAACGACTGCGTGATCGTCGGCGGAACCTCGCTTCTTAACGCATACGACCGCCTCGAGGTTCTCGAGTTCGGCGCGGAATCCCTCTGCGATATCGCGGCAATGAATGGCACCATCGTTCCGATCAGCCCCGAAGAGATCAGAGAGGTCGAAGTAGCTTTCAATCTGTAAGTCGCGCGATGCGCGAATGATAATCGGCTACGCCGAATGATAATCTCGCTTCGCGAGAATGATAATCTGCTTCGCAGAATGAAAGGTAAATTTCCGCAAGCGGAAATTATCAATAAAAAAGGCAAATTTCCGCCTTGGCGGAAATTCACCTTCATTTTTCGCGAAGCGAAAACTATCATTCGCGCTCTGCGCGATTATCATTCGGCGCAAGCCGAGTATCATTTCGCCGCAGGCGAACTAATATACGCTTTCTCTACCTCGCAAATGTATACGGTATGATAATCCTTCTCGGGATAGCATTTCGCGTCTACCTCGCGGTCGAGGAAGTTTTCTTCCTTGATGAGGTCGGTATACATCTTTCTGCAGACAAGAACGAGCTTTGCCTCCTCGAATGCGGGAACGCCGTCGAGGTAGGTGTAGTGGAATCCTGCTGCCTCGGCTTTGTCGAGATCCTTGCCGCTCATTCTGCCAAAGATCGCCCCAAGCTCATGGCGGTATCCGTCGCCGAAGAAGCAAAGATTGACGCGGTCCGCCTTTTCGGTCAGCGTGTGGGTGAATCTCTGCGGGCGGACGAAGCAGACCGCCGCGTTCTTGTTCCAGAGATTGCCGAGGAAACCCCAGGATGCCGTCATGGCGTTGCGAACGCCCTCTGCCTCGGCTGTGATGAGGAACCATTCCTTGCCGACGGCGCGGAATGCGTTCATGCTTTCAAGTTCGGTGGGATTGATTTCTTTGAACATAATTATTCCTCCGTAAATTCTGTGATCCTCTCGCCGTCAAAGGCAAGACCTTCGTCGGTCAGAACGACCGAAAGTACTCCGAAACGCTTATGTACCGCGCGAAGTATAGCTTCGGGATCGTCGGTCGGCTCTTTGAGAAAGAGCTCTGCCGAGCGCGAGTCGGTGAAGATGAAGCTGACGTATGAAAGCGCCTCGCAAAGGGCGTCGTATTGCGTCGGCATCAGGATTCCGTCGAATCCCTTGACTATCGCCGTCACGGGGACGTCGCGGCGAAGCGCATCTATGAGAACTTCTCTCCATGCCGCGCGGCAGGGAAGAAGCGCATTCTCCGTGGGCACGAAGCAGATCATATCGGCATCCGCCGCGCCCTCAAGATTCATTATATTCGCATCAAGCGTAAAAGTTTTCATTTCCGCCTCCAGATTTTACTGATATTATTTTACCACAAATCCTAAAAAATTGCAATAAGAAAGGAAAATTTACTTATGGCTATCAGATGGGAAGACGCAACAAGACAGAATATCCAGATCACCGCGCACAGAGGTATCAAGGATCTGATCCCCGAAAATACACTGGAATCTTTCAAGGCGGCGCTCGACGCGCGCTGCGACGTTCTTGAATACGACGTTCACCTCAGCCGCGACAACGTGCCAGTGATCATGCACGACCAGACGGTTGAGCGCACCACCGACGGATTTGGCGCGATCAGCTTTATGACTCTCGAGGAGATCAAGAAGCTCGACGCCGGCGTCAAATTCGGCGAGCAGTTCAAGGGA
Source organism: Eubacteriales bacterium (assembly GCA_045535375.1). Taxonomy (GTDB): domain Bacteria; phylum Bacillota; class Clostridia; order Oscillospirales; family CAG-272; genus CAG-390. Next base: position 9,564 of record JAZSLM010000087.1, on the reverse strand, counting down.
TACCGCGTGCCCACCCTCGAGGAAACGCTCGATCTTTTCGTAAGTTACGACTATAAGCCTCTCCACATCGTCGAGATCAAGGATTTCCGCCCTCAGTGCGTTGATATCGTTGTCGAAATGCTCAAGAAGTACGACCTCGTTGAGCGCACCGTCATCGAGGCAGGCGACTGCCCCACCCTGAAGTATCTTCAGGATTTCTATCCCGAATTCAAGACCCTTTCCTTTATGCCCTATTCTATGAAGCGCCTTGATATGTCCATCTATGACCACCTTTACGGCGTATCCCTCCCCGGTTCGAAGACCGATCCCGAAAGCGTCAAGAAAGTGCTCGAGGGTGCGGATTTCGTTGAGGAAAAGGGACTCGTCCTCTTCCTTTCGGGAACCACCGAGGAACAGATGGAGAACGCGATCAACGCGCGCTGTGTAAATCTCACCACAAACAATCTGCCCATGGCGCAGGAATATCTTGCAAAAAAAGGACTGCGTAGGTGAGTGCTAAGTGCAAAATGAAGTAAGATTTTCTCGCTTTGCCCGAAAATTTTCATTCTAATAAAAACGCTCCGGATTTTATGCCTCATAAAATCCGGAGCGTGTCTATTATGTTGCGAAATTATTAGCCGTGCGAAACCTTATCAAAGCTGAACAAAATTATAGAAATAATTTTCGAACGCAGTGAGAAAATATTCCTTCACTAGCCACTAGTCACTAGCCACTAGTCACTACTTCCCCCCGCTTTATTATACAGCTCCATCAAATACATTCCCACTTTGTATCCCAGTTTTCCCGCTTCAATTCGCAGGTCGTCGGGGATCTTGGTGTAAAACCCGTGGACTTCGTAGGTGAAGTCGCCGTCGTAGCCGATCTCCTTGAGAAGGGGCATGATCTCTTCCCAATTCGTGTTGCCGCGGACGAAGGGGAGGTAGTGATCGTCCTCGCGTCCGTCGCATTCCTGAACGTGGGTCGCGGCAAGACGGTGACCGAGTTTGCGCAGGGGCTTTACCTGATCGCGGTAAACGAGCTCGGCGTGTCCGAAATCCCAGCAAGCGCGGCAGGATATGGGGTCGCCCATCGCATCGATGATGGCTATCTGCTCCTCGAGCGCGGCGGTGAAGCGATGCTTGGTCTTTGCGGGGTGAAATTCAGCCATATTTTCAATGGCAATTCCCGTGCCTTCCTTCTTTGCAAGCTCGAGAAGGGGTGTGTAATAGTGTATATTCGCGCGCATATTTTCCTCGAAACACATTTCATCGTTCTCGGTTGCGGTCTGCGCGTGAGTAACGACCCAACGGACGCCGAGCTTCGCGGATGCTACGATACAGCGGCGGCTTGCCTCGGCAAACCAGACGCGGTATTCGTCCGAAAGCTTTTGCTCGGGGCGGTAGAGGTTGGAATCGAAGGGCATATGTGACTGCGAGAAATCAACGCCGAGCTTTGCGGCAAGGTTGCCGATAGAGTCGATATTCCGCTCCCAATCGTCGCCCGCGAGTTCCGATTTTGCGCCGAGGCCGCCCGCGCCGCCCCAGTTGAGGTCGATCGTGCGGAATCCGCATTCGTAACACATTCTGATGGATTCTTCAAGAGGAGTGCGTCCGCCCTGACGGTGCGCGGGGAATATACAGGTTGACGTTGCAAGTCTCATCGTTTATCTCCTTGAATAGTTAAAAATTAATACCCGCCCCCGCTCTCTGCGGGGGCGGTTTGAAAAGATGTTTTGATTAATTGTCAAGAACTGTATTGAGATCCTTGTTGAGGTCGGACAACGATCTCTTAAGGGTCTTGTCATACTGCGCCTTCATGGATGACCAGCTTGCGGAGACAGCAGCAGCCTTGGAGGGCATTTCGCTCATAAAGCTGAGGATGTCGGAGAAGATACGGCCAAGGTCGAACGCGATGGACTCGCGAACGATATCGAACATACGCGCGGAATCACCCTTGCCCGCGGAGTCGGGAGTGTAGCGGTACTTCATATTGTTCTCGAAGATCATGGGCGAGGTCTTGCGGTAGCCCTCGGAAGCCATGCACTCGATAACTGCAGTGCTCATCTGGGGATCCTTTGCGCCCTGCATTACACACCAGAGGGTGAAGGGGTTACCTACAACGGTGATGTACTCGGTCTGGTTTTCATCGTACATGGGAACGGGAAGAATGCCGTATTCCCAATCGGCATTACGGAGAGGAGCCTCGCCGCCGCCGTACTGGGTGTCAGCCATATATACACGGTTCAGACAGAAGAGAGCTGCACCTTCCTCAAAGGGAGCGCCATAGTCAAGATCACCGCCGTGGGGGTTAACGTAAGTGTCGCCGGTCTTGAACCAAGCACCGAGCTTATCAACGAGGTCGATAGTCTTCTGACCGAAGAAGTCCGGGGAAATTTCAAGAATTGCATTTGTGCCGGGAACGATGCACATCATGTTCGATCCGGTGTAGAATGCATCAAGGTGATAATAAGTGGTACAGAAACCGTACTGGTCGCCCACGGAGGATCCGCCGTCCTGGTCGAGGTCAACGTAAAGATCTTTGGTATAATTGATAAGAGCGTCGATGGTCCACTTCTTATCGTCTACAAGAGCAACGGGATCCTCAAGATTCAGGTCCTTGAGAAGGTCCATATTGTAGTAAACGGCATACATAAAGTGAAGCACGTTGGTGGAAATGTCGCCCGAGACGAAGAAGAGAGAATCTTCGATCGAACAAGTGTTTACCATGGTCTTGGGCCACCAGGGCTGTTCTACGTTGATGTAGCTGTCCTCGATAGCGTTGAGGTCCTGGATGAAACCGTTGGTAAGAAGCATACCTGCGGTTCTGGAGTATGTAGCGATGATGTCATAGAATGTGCCGCCGGAGTAAGCGTTGCGGACATAGTTTGTGAAGTTTGCGCGGTCGCCGGAGTCGCCGGGGGTTCCGACCCACTCAAAGGTCACGCCCATGCGCTCTTCGGTTGCAAGGTTACGGCGGTAGATAGCGTCTTTGACCATGTCGCCGTCAGCCTCTTCCTCTGTGATCTCGAATTCGGGACGCTCAACGTCATCCCAGTAAAGAATGGTAACTGTCTCGCCTTTGTAGTCGATCTCGTCCGCGAGGTCGTCTTTCCAAAAGCCTTCCTTGTCGTAATTGGGGTCTTCTGCCGGGGTGGTATCATCGGGTGTTGCTTGTGTCTGAGCGTTGTTCGCTGTGGTTTCATCGCTGCCCTGGGTGTTTGCACAGGATGCGAAGCAGGGAACAAGCATCAGAATTGCGCAAACAAGCGCAATGATTCTTGCATAAATTTTCATGATCTCCTCCTGAAAAAATTTAGTTATTATTATTATACCATAATAAATGTTAATAATCAAGAGTTAATTGGTAAATTTTGAGGAGGGGGGGAGAAAGTGACTGGTGGCTAGTGGCTAGTGGCTAGTGGAAGGTAAATTTTCGCGGAGCGAAAATTTCATATCAATAATTTTGTGCTGTGCTGATAAAACTTCGTGCTGTGCAAAACAAAAACAAGTAAATAGAAAATTCTCGGATATTTTCGAAGCATAGCTTCTTAATATCCGAGATTTTTTGATTTAGGCATTAAATTATCCCACTTAACAATGGATCATTAACACCAAATTAAATTATCACATTAGCTGATTTTCGAGCAAAGCGAGAAAATCTTCCATTCACTAGTCACTAGCCACTAGCCACTAGTCACTTTTTTCGTCACTATTCACTCTCCCAGCGCGTTGGCAAGACCCTTATTAAGGTCTGCGAGATTCTTCTTGAGCGCGTTTGCCTGCTGCTTGCCGGAGGTTGCCCAGGAGGAGCCGTCGAGTGCGGCGCGGAGAGGCTTTTCGCTGATGTAGTTCATCTCTGCGGCGAAGAATCTGCCAAGATCGAAGGAGATGTGGTCGCGGATGATATCGAACATACGCGCGCCGTCGCCCTTGTTAGCCGAGTCGGGAGTGTATCTGTACTTCATATTGTTCTCAAAGAGAGCGGGCGAGGTCTTGCGGTAGCCCTCGGAGCAGAGAACTTCCATAACTGCGGTGCTCATGGATGCGTTGCGCGCGCCTCTCATAACGCACCAGAAGGTGAAGGGGTTGCCGATGAGGGTGATGTAATCTTCCTGATCCGCATCGTAAAGGGGATTGGGGACGATTCCGTATTCCCAATCTGCATTGCGGAGCTTGCCGCCGCCGTACTGTGCGTCTGCAACGTAAACGCGGTTCTGGGTGAAGAGCGCGCGTCCTTCAGCAAATACGAGGTCATTGGGAAGGCTTCCACCGGGAGGGTTGATGAAGGTATCGCCAAGCTTGAACCAGGAGGAGAGCTTGTCGACGAGGTCAATTGTCTTCTGGCTGAGGTAGTCGTCGGAGATCTTAAGTACCTTTCCGTCGGTTGCGGGCTCAAGGAGCTTCATACCCGAACCCGAGTAGAATGCCTCAAGGTGGAAGTAGTTGGAGCAGAAGCCGTAGCGGTCGTCGTTGCTTCTGTCCTGGGAGTTGTCAAGGTCAAGATAAAGATCTTTGGTCATTTCGATGAGCGCGTCGATCGTCCAGGTCTTGTCGTCGACCTTCTTTACGGGGTCTTCAAGACCGAGATCGGAAAGCATATCCATATTGTAATAGATCGCGTACATCATGTGGAGAAGGTTGGTCGAGATATCGCCGGAAACGAAGAAGAGCGAATCCTTGATCGAGCAAGTCTCGAGCATAGCGGCGGGCCACCAGGGCATATCGAGGTCGAGATAGTTGTCCTCAACCGTGTTCAGATCTTCAAGCAGACCGGCAGCGGAAAGGGAAGCCGCGGTTCTCGAGTAGGTTGCGATGATGTCGTAGTAGGTTCCCGCGTTGTAGGCGTTCTGAACGTAGCTGACGAATGCCTTGAGATCGTTCGAGTCGCCGGGGCTTTCGGTCCAATCGAAGGTCACGTCGAGGCGTGCTTCGGTTGCAATGTTACGCTCGTAGATAGCGTCCTTGACCATATCAAGTCCGGTTTCGGATTCAAGGATCTCAAACTCGGGGCGCTCAACGTCCTCCCAACAGAGGATGCTGATCTTTTCGCCGGTGAATTTTACATCTTCGGGAAGCTTTGATTTGAGATATCCTTCGTCATCGTAATTGGGGTCTTGGGTTACTTCAGGCTCGGTTACGGGAGCCTCGGTAGCCGCATCAGCCTCGGTGGTCTCGTTTGTGCTTCCGGTTTCTGCACAAGCCGCAAAAAGCGAAAGAAGCATAACGAGCGCACAGAGGAGAGAAATGAGCTTTGTCATTTTCATTGTATTGGTCTTCTCCTTTGGAAAAATTTTTTACATTTTATTTTACCATATTTTTGAGAGAAAGTCAAGGGGGGATTAGTGGCTAGTGGAGGATAAAGTGACTAGTGGCTAGTGACTAGTGGCTAGTGAAGGAAGATTTCCTCGCTTTGCGAGAAAATCAGCTATTGTGATAATTTAATTCGGTGTCGATGATCCTTCGTTCAGTGGGATAATTTAATACCTAAATAGAAAAATTCTCGGATATTGAGAAGCTTTGCTTCAAAAATATCCGAGAATTTTTTATTTACTTGTTTTAGTTCTGTACAGCACGAAGTTTCATCCGCGCAGCACAAAATTAATTGATGTGAAATTTTCGCTCCGCGAAAATTTTCCTTCAACTAGCCACTAGTCACTAGCCACTAGTCACTAACTCAGCCCGCGATCTTCTCGAGCGCCTTATTAAGGTTATTCATCGCTCTGGTGAGCGCGACCTTCTGCTGCTTCATGATGGTTGCCCAGCTAGAGCCGTTAGCTGCTGCGTCGGAGGGCATTTCGCTCATGTAAGAGAGGGAGTCGGAGAAGAGACGGCCGAGGTCGAAGTTGATGTTGGTACGGATAATATCGAACATACGCGCGGAATCACCCTTGCCTGCGGAGTCGGGGGTGTATCTGTACTTCATGTTGTTCTCAAAGAGTGCGGGAGAGGTCTTGCGGTAAGCCTCGGAAGCCATGCATTCGAGAACCGCGGTGCTCATCTGGGGATCCTTAGCGTTCTGCATTACACACCAGAGAGTGATGGGGTTGCCGAGAAGGGTGATGTATTCGGGCTGTTCAAGGTCGTAAAGAGGAGTGGGAAGAATTCCGAATTCCCATTCAACGTTGCGGAGAGGACCTGTGCCGCCTGCATACTGTGCGTCTGCAAGGTAAACACGGTTCTGGATGAATACGCATCTGCCCTCTTCAAAGGGAATATCCTCATCCCAGCTTTCGCCGCGACGGGAAACGTAGCTGTCGCCCTGCTTGAACCAAGCGCCGAGCTTGTCAGCAAGCGCGATCGCCTTTTCGCTGTAGAAGTCGTCGGAGATCTTGATGATACCGTTGGGGTCATCATCAACAAGGCGGAGGCCGGAGCCGGAGTAGAATGCGTCAAGGTGGAAGTAGGAGGAGGAGAAGCCGTACTGGTCACCCTCGGACTTGTCACCCGACTGGTCAGCGTCAACGTAAAGATCGTTAGTCATTTCGATGAGCTTGTCGATTGTCCAGGTCTTGTTGTCAACGAGTTCAACGGGATTTTCAAGACCAAGGTTAGCCAGAAGATCCATGTTGTAGTAGATGGCGTACATAAAGTGAAGAATGTTGGTCGAGATATCGCCCGAAACGAAGTAAAGCGAATCGTCGATCGAACAGGTCTCTACCATGCACTGAGGCCACCAGGGCTTTTCAAAGTTGAGGTAGTTGTCCTCGATGGTGTTGATGTCCTGAAGAAGTCCGTCAACGCAAAGCATTGCTGCGGTTCTGGAGTATGTAGCGATGATGTCGTAGAAGGTTCCGCCCGAGTAGCAGGTCTGAACGTAGTTGGCGAATGCGGCACGGTTGGAGTTGTTACCCTTCTGCATGGTCCATTCGAGGGTTATGCCAAGACGGTCCTCAACAGCAAGGTTGCGGTTGTAGATAGCGTCCTTGACCATATCCACGCCGGTCTCGTCTTCGAGGATCTCGAATTCGGGACGCTCAACGTCTTCCCATCCGAGGATGGAAACGGTTTCGCCCTTGTAGTCGAGCTCGTCGGGAAGGTCGTCGCGCTCGTAGCCTTCCTTGTCCTTGCCGTCGTCGATGGGGGTGGTTTCGTCAACGGGTGTTTCGGTCTGCGCGTTTTCGCCTGCCGTGGTATCCTCACCGGTCGTGTTGGCACAAGCGGCGAAGCAGGGAACCAGCATGAGGATCGCGCAGATCAGAGAGAGAATTCTTGCAAATTTTTTCATGGTTTGCTCCTTTTGTATTTTATTTCATTCTATATTTTACCACAAATAACAAGAGCTTGTCAATCGCATACTTTACAAATTTATTGTAACAAATATGTTAGTTTTGCACAAAAGATTGCTTTTAACTAATAATATAATAATAAAAGATAAAAAATTGTGAACGGATTCTAAAACTTCGGGGAAAGCTCTTTACTTTTGGGCGTAATTGTGGTATAATTCTACTCGAATGACGCCGGCTCGGTTTACGGACAAAGGCACAACGTGCATTTCACCCGCCGTGAGCTTGGTCAGCGCATAAAATATTTTTCATGAGGTGAAAAGACATGACTAAAGCTGAAAAGCAGGCAATCATCGCCGAGTACGCAACTTGCGAAGGCGATACCGGATCCCCCGAGGTACAGATCGCGATTCTTACCCACAGAATCAACTCGCTCAACGAGCACCTTAAGGCTAACACCCACGACAACCACAGCCGTCGCGGACTCCTTAAGATGGTTGGACGCAGAAGAAATCTCCTCAAGTATCTGATGAACGTTGATATCGAGCGCTACCGTTCGATCATCGCAAGACTCGACATCAGAAAGTAATACGGATGGGGCAAGGAGGACGGTCGCGCTTGACGTGCCGCCCCTTGCCCCAAATGTATTTTTGAGTGAATAATGAAAAATGAATAATGAATAGTGAAAAATTAAGGTAAATTTTCGCGCGCGAAAATTTCCACTTGAAATTATTCACCGTTTATTTATTCAGCTTAAAATCCGGAAGATATCCGCACCGCGGATTTCAACCGCAATTATTCATTCTTCATCATTCATTATTAATTTTTACAAATCATGTCCGCTCCGGATTAGCAGTTAACCATGTGCATAAAGAATTATGCCTGTGGTTAAGTGCTAAGCCTTTGGCGGATGAATATAAAATTTTTTGGAGGTACAAAATTATGTACGAGATCAAAAGTTCCGCTAAGGTATTTGACCAGCACAAAGTATTCAACTACACTCTCGCAGGCCGTCCCCTTGTCGTTGAGACCGGCAAGCTTGCAGGCCTTGCAAACGGCGCGTGCCTTGTAAGATACGGTGAGACATCCGTTCTTTGCACCGCGACCGCATCCGAAAAGCCCCGCGAGGGCATCGACTTCCTTCCCCTCTCGGTAGACCTTGAGGAGAGAATGTATTCCGCAGGTAAGATCCCCGGCGGTTACCTCAAGAGAGAAGGCAAGCCCAGCGAAAAGGCAGTTCTCACTTCCCGCGTTATCGACCGTCCCGTTCGTCCTCTCTTCCCGAAGGACCTTCGCAACGACGTTGCTCTTACCCTCACCGTTATGTCGGTTGACCCCGATTGCGAGCCTGAGGTAGTTGCAATGATCGGTTCCTCGATCGCACTTTCCATTTCCGACATTCCGTGGAACGGCCCGCTCGGCGGTCTTCACATCGGTCTGTGCGACGGCAAGCTCGTCATCAACCCCACCGAGGCAGAGAGAAAGGTTTCCGACCTTGAGCTCACCGTTGCGGCTTCCCGCGAAAAGGTCGTTATGATCGAGGCAGGCGCAAACGAGGTTCCCGATGACGTTATGTACGACGCCATCATGCTTGCTCACGAGGAGATCAAGCGCTTCCTCGACTTCGTTGACGCTATCGTTGACGAGATCGGCAAGCCTAAGTTCGAGTATCCCTCCGGCGAGCTCGATCACGATATGTTCGACAAGATCTTCGCATTCTGCGAGAAGGATCTTATGAACGCTCTTGACACCGACGACAAGAACGTCCGTGACGCAAGAATGGTTCCGATCACCGACGCTATCCTCGAGAAGTTCTCCGAGGAGTATCCCGATCTCGGCGTTCAGATGCCCGAGCTCGTATATAAGATGCAGAAGAAGGTCGTTCGCCGCTGGCTCCTTGAGGATGGCAAGCGTGTTGACGGCCGTGCAATGAACGAGATCAGACCTCTCGCGGCAGAGGTTGGTATGTTCCCCAGAGTTCACGGCTCGGGTATGTTCACCAGAGGACAGACTCAGGTCATCACTTTCGCAACTCTCGGCACTCTCGCTGAGGTTCAGATGCTCGACGGTATCGACAACGAGACCGAGAAGAGATATATGCACCACTACAATATGCCCGGCTTCTCGACCGGTGAGGCTAAGCCTTCCCGTACTCCCGGCCGCCGCGAGATCGGTCACGGTGCGCTCGCAGAGCGTTCGCTCGTTCCCGTTCTTCCCTCTGCTGAAGAGTTCCCCTATGCTATCCGTCTTGTTTCCGAGGTAGTTTCCTCGAACGGTTCGACCTCTCAGGCTTCCGTTTGCGGCTCGACCCTCGCTCTCATGGACGCAGGTGTTCCGATCAAGGCTCCCGTTGCGGGTATCTC
>JAZSLM010000129.1:0-15452 GCA_045535375.1 Eubacteriales bacterium | reverse complement strand
ATCACCCGCCGCAGCGGGTGATGAGGGGACACAGTTTGTACCGCATAATATCAAGAAATAACAAAAGCTGCCTCAAGATCAAGGCAGCTTTCTTATTGTTTAGCACTTTTTCATAAGTCTGATATAAAATTCCACAGTTCTGCCGAGGGTGTCGATGCGGATCTTTTCGTTGTTGCCGTGGATCGAGGCGCGTTCTTCGCTTGTCAGATCCATTGCCGAGAAGCGGTAGACGCGGTCGGAGATGCGGCCCCAATGGCGCGAGTCGGAGCACTGCACCATCAGGTAGGGCGAAACGATGCAGCCTTTCCACGTCGATGCAACGGCGGAGGCGACCTTCTCAAATCCTTCGCAATCGGTGCGCGAGATGCGAGAGGGGTTCATTCCGTGCATACAGGTGACCTCGACGTTTTCGTCACCGACGGTCTTTTTGATATACTCAAGCGCGCTTTCCATATCGTCGGCGGGGTTGAGTCGGATGTTTGAAACGAGCGAAGCCTCGGGTGGGATGACGTTGGTTGCCGACGAGCCCTGCGCCTGAGTGAATGCCACCGTGGTGCGCATCAAGGCGTTCATCTCTCCGCCGCCCTTTTTGCAGATCATGTCAAGGACGGGCAGGAAAAGCTTCAGATTTGAGAAAATGATCTTGTAAACGAAGGAGGAATATCTGCCAAGAGTGTCGAACATCTCGGCTACGGGCTCGGTCAGCTTGAGCTTGAAGGGATTTTCGACCATATTGCGGCAAGCGGAGGCAAGTCTGTCGATCGGCGCGCCCGGCTTGGGTGCCGATGCGTGCCCGCCTTGCGATTTTACGGTATATTTGACGTCCATCATACCTTTTTCTGCGATACCTATCAAACCGCAAGGAGCCTTTACACCGGGAAATACGTTTTCAACGACCGCACCGCCCTCGTCGATAACGAGCGCGGGAACGATACCTTTTTCCTCGAACCAGTCAACGATGCGGACAGCGCCGAGTCCGTTGACCTCCTCGCCTCCCGAAAAGGCGAAGTAGATGTCGTTTTCGGGTACAAAACCTTCGGAAATGAGGTGATCGGCGGCAAAAAGGATGCCGGAGAAAGTAACCTTTGTGTCAAGAGTTCCGCGTCCCCAGATGCAGCCGTCCTTGATGATACCTTCGAATGCGGGGGTGTCCCAAAGATCTTCGTTGACGGGAACAACGTCGTAATGCGCCATCATAACGGCGGGAGCGTCACTCTTTTTGCCCGCCCAACGGAAGAGAAGTCCGCGATTTTCAAGTCTGGTGAATTCGCAGACCTTGTTCACGTTCGGGTAGAGCGAGGGGAGCAGCGCGATCAGTTTTTCGAATTCCGCGTCGTCCTCGAGAGAGGGATCTCGGTAGGATACGGTCTTGCAGCGGACGAGCTCGGAAAGATCGCGTACGGCTTTATCTTTGTTGAAATTTACCTCGTAGGTATCAATTTCGGGCTGTGCTTTGGGTTTGAATGCCGCGGCGCGGATGACGAGTACCGCGATAAATACGACGATCGCCGCGGGGATCAGTGCAAGTGCCCACATATCAGAGAACCCCCTTCTTGTAAAGGATGCGCGCGACGATGACGGTGAATATGACTCCAACAGGAACCATGATTCCGACTGTGGAGGAATCGAGCGCGGGGATGAAGATAAAGAGCGCGAGCATCAGAATGATGGGCGCGATCGAGAGCTTGAGGTTCTTCGAGATGAAAACGACAGCCAGACCGCCGAAGAGCGCGGGCAGGATCATATCGAAGGCGGGAACGAGAACGGGAGATTCAAGCACGGGCGTAAGAGGCACGATGCAGATAACGCCGATGATAATAATGATGGTGGTCACTATGCTCGAAACCGCGATGGCGATGGTGGAAATGACCTCACCCTCCTCGTCGGAAGCCTTAACGCCCGCGCGCTCCATTGCGTCGATGGCGCAGGGGAGCTTGAGGTTCGAGATATTGCCCGTTACGAAGGAAAGATAAGTTCCTCCCGCGCCGAGCATGGGGACGTAGGTGAAGATCTCAACGATTCCGACAGCCCAGTACATCGGAGCCGTCGCGAAAACGCCCTTAAGAAGCACGCCGAAATCGGGCGCGGTAGAGAAGATCAGCGAGAGGGCGACGGGGAAGAGGAAGAGCACGCAGGCAACCGCTATGCCCCAGATGCGTCCGGATCTGTGGACGCTTTCCATATACGAAAGGTTATTGTTCTTCATAGTTTAACCTCCTAAAAGCATTGTGAAGGGAATTGCCGAAGCCATTCCGGCAATAAGGCTCATCGGCAGCGCGTAGTCGGTAAGCCAGCGGATCTTGCATTTTGTCGCAATGGTACCGCAGATCGCCATAACGACAGCCGAAGTCGCCATTACGCAAACGGGGATGAGTCCCGAGGTGTCGCCCTTGACTACGAGTCCGACGTCGCAGAAAACGTAGCCGAGAAAGGCGGAGATCATACCGAGGAACATCGCGTTATTGAAGATCTCGCCCCATTTTTTGTCCTTCATACCGACTTTAGCAAGTCCGCTCTGAAGCTTCTTTGTGACAAAGGGAACAAGAATGAGTCCCGCCGCGATTCCGACGGTCATGACCCACGCGATCGTGATGTAGATCGAGGGATCTGCAATCGTGGTGCCCGCGCTCATATTTGCCGCTTCAAGCGCATTGCCCGCGGCAACGGTTTCGTATGTGATCGAGCCGATGACCGAAAGACGGAGCCACGGAAGCGGCACGCCAAGGCTCTTCGAGAGAGCAACGACGCCGATAAGTACCGCAACCGCGGGGGCGACCGTAAAGACAGCGGCGGAAATTACCGTCTTTTTGATGTGCCCGCCAAGTCCGAGCTCGCGTGCTCGCTTGACAGCGCGGGCAAGGAAATAGACCGACTGCGCCAGAACGACCGCAATGATCGCGCCGACGATGACGAAGAGAATGGGATGGTTTACGTTAAAAGTCATTCCTTTTTACCTCCAAGTTTTGCAAAATAATTAAATGTCATGGGCCAGAGCGTTCCGGCGGTTACGACCATTAAGAAGTAGCGGAGCATTCTCGCCCACGTGTTTGCGGGGAGAAAAGCCTCAAACGGCGCGCGGAGAAGCTCTTTGACGGCAAGAACAAGGATGAGTCCGCCGACGATCTTGATGATCTGAACCCACCAAACGGCTTTGGTTTCGAATTTGATCCACTTAAGGTCAACCGTGTAAACCACGAGGAATCCGAGCATACAGCCGGTCAGAGTGTAAGCGTTCTTGACAGCCGAGGTGTAATTGTGCACGTTATCGACGTGGAAAACTTCCTCGGGGAATTGCCAAAAACTCATAAAAAGCAGGTATGCAAGCATGATTCCCGTCAGCGAGAAGAGAAGCGCGTACATCACCTTCGGCGACTTTTCCGCCCTGTCGAATATCGGCGAAAGAGCAAATACGAGGATCAGAGCGATCACGACCGAAACGCCGACGTCAAGCGGCGTATGTACTCCGAGGTACATTCTCGAAAGCGGCACGAGCACGCAAAGTGCGATCGAGGCGATGCGGATGGCGAGGTTTTTCCATTTCAGCGCGACACCGCTGAAAAGTCCGACCGAGGTCTGCGTGTGACCGCTGGGGAAGGAGTATCCGCTTGCCGCCTCGCGCGCCGATTCAACTATTGTGAAATTCGGGTCCTTCACCCACGGGCGCGGAATGCGGAATGTGATCTTGAGAAACTGATTGATAACGGTGCCGACGAAGCCGACGCAGAGCAGGTAATAGCCCTTTTGTTTGCTTACGCACCAGAAAACGATCATTCCCACCGCCATAAAAACCGTTTCCTCGCCGAAAAGCGTGACGATCGAAAACAGAAGATCAAGCACGGGGTTTCTGATCTCTTCGAGTAAATAGAGAAAAGACATGATAAACCTCCTTTTCTTTTCTATAATTATACCACCGCGGAGGTGTTTTTGCAATAATCTTTTGCTATTTCAATAATAATTGATATAAAGTTTTTTCATTTTTATTGAAAAAGCACGAATTGTGTGATATAATTGTATTCAATAAATATAAGGCGGTAACAAAATGACAGACGCTAAAACACTCGCGTATATCAACCTCCACGCCGTTCTCGGCAGTATTCCTTATCTTTGCGAGATCGACGAACGCGCAAAAGAGATCATAAAAAATGAAAAAGTATCGCTCGGATTCCGTGTCAAGGGTGGCCCCTCGGGCGCGCTCTGCTTTGCTGACGGCAAAGCGTGGTTCGCCGAGGAATGCGATTCCTGCAATATTATTTTGCCCTTTTCCTCCCCCGAAAAGTTCAACGGAATGATCGACGGCACCGTTACACCCATCCCCTCGAAGGGCTTTACGAGGATCGGATTCCTGCTTAAAAAGTTTATGCCGCTGACCGACATCCTATCCTCCTACCTCCGCGCCGATGAAAAGGCGCTCGAGGATCCCGTTTTCTTTGAAAAAAGCACGCTTCTGATGTTCCACTTGATCGCATCCGCGATCGCGCAGATCGGAAACGTGGATAAAATAGGACAAGCCAGCGCATCATATATCGTTGACGGAACGATCAAGCTTGCTATCGGTGATGATCACATCCTCTGCATCGGGGCGAAGGATCACGTTCTCCGCGTTCTCCCCGAAGCACCCCGGAGCTTTTCCTCCTTCATGCGTTTTGAAGATATCAAGCTCGCGCGCGACCTTTTCGACGGCAAGGTCAACGCAGTTGCCGCGGTCGGCGAGGGCAAGGTCCGCATCGGCGGAATGATCTCGCAGGTCGATAACGTCAACCGAATCCTCGACCGCGTCGCACTTTATCTGGCTTAAGAGGTGAAATTATGAGAAATATCAATAATTACGATAAAAGTCGCGAGGCGTTTGCCCGCGCAATGAAGGTCATTCCCTCGGGAATTTACGGTCATCTCGGCCCCGCCGAGGGCTGCTACACCCCCGTTGAAGCATTCCCTTTCTTCTCCTCGAAGGCGCAGGGAACCTATGTCTGGGATCTTGACGGCAACAAGTTTATCGACTATATGTGCGCTTACGGTCCCAACGTCCTCGGCTACAACGATCCCGACGTCGATGCCGCGGCGGCAGCACAGAGAGCTCTCGGCGACTGCACAACTCTGCCCTCGACCAAGATGGTGGAGTTCGCGGAATTGCTTGTTGATACCGTTGCAAGCGCCGATTGGGCGTTCTTCGCGAAGAACGGAAACGACGTTACCACCCTCGCCGTTATGACCGCGAGAGCGTATACACACCGCAAAAAGATCGTATTTTTCAAGGGATACTATCACGGCATCTCGCCCTGGACGCAGAAGATCGACTATTCCGGCGTTCTCCCCGAGGACGTAATGCACAATATTTACGTCGATTGGAACGATATCGACGGTCTGCGCAAGGTATTCAAGGAAAACGCGGGACAGATTGCGGCTGTCATTTCCCAACCATATATGCACGGCAATTTTGCCGACAACGTAATGCCCGCCGAGGGATTCTGGCAGGAAGTGCGAAAAATGTGCACCGAAAACGGCACCATCCTTGTTGTTGACGACGTCCGCGCGGGATTCCGACTTGATATTGCGGGTTCCGACCACTATTTCGGCTTCGAGGCGGACCTCATCTGCTTCTGCAAGGCACTTGCAAACGGATATAACGTCTCCGCGCTCTGCGGCAAGAATTTCCTCAAAAACACCGTTTCAGGAATGTCTTACACGGGCAGTTATTGGCTCTCCGCCGTGCCATTCGCCGCGGGAATCGCCTGCATAAACAAGATGAAGAAGCTCGATATGCCGCGCATCCTTATCGAAAAGGGCGAAAAGCTCAAGTCGGGTCTTATCGCCGCGGGTGAGCGCAACGGCTTCGACCTCCGCGTCACGGGCGCGCCCTCGCTCTTCTACCTCCGCATAGCCGACGACCCCACGCTGATGCTGCATCAGGAATGGATCGCGGAGTGCGTAAAGCGTGGAGTTTTCTTCACCAACCACCACAACCACTTCATCAACGCCGCCCTCACCGACCCCGACATCGCCGAGACTAACGATATCGCCGAGGAAGCATTTGAGGTTGTGAGAAAAAGACATTAAATTTTTACAGAGAGTCGCTTGCGGCTCTCTGTTTTTTCCTCAAAAGTATGGACTTTTTTTCAAAATGTGATATAATATATAGGAATAAAAATAAAGGTGATCTGCTATGGTCAAAAGAATTATCAAGGAATACCTTATCATAACCTTCGGCGCGGTGGTTGCCGCGGCGGCGATCTACTTCTTTATGCTTCCCTCGCATCTTGCCGTCGGAAGCGGCTCGGCACTTGCAATGGTGCTTGCGAATTTCATTCCACTTCCGGTGTCGGTTATTTCGCTGTCGCTCAATATCATCTTTCTGCTAATGGGATTCCTTCTCGTGGGCCCCGAATTCGGTGCGAAAACGGTCTATACAACCATTCTCGTTCCCGCGTCACTCGGAGTTTTTGAGATACTTTTTCCGAATTTTCAGTCCTTGACGCAGGATCCTCTGCTCGATATGATCTGCTATCTGCTCGTTGTCGGCATTGCTATGGCGATCCTCTTTTCCTGCAATGCTTCGTCGGGCGGGCTCGATATCGTTGCAAAGATCATGAACAAGCACCTGAAGATGGAACTCGGAACTGCGATTTCCGTTTCGGGCTTGGTCGTTGCACTCTCATCCGCGATCTGCTATGATACAAAGACGGTGGTGCTCAGCGTTCTCGGTACATATTTCAGCGGAATCGTCGTTGATAAGTTTATTTTCGGACTCAATATCAAGCGCCGCGTCTGTATAATCTCGCAGGAGCACACCCAAACGATCATAGATTATCTGCTCCACGAGCTCCACAGCGGTGCGACGCTTTACGAAAGCTTCGGCGCCTACGACGGCACCTCCCGCACCGAGATCGTCACTATCGTCGATAAAAACGAATACCGCAAGCTGATGGAGTTTGTAAAAAAGACAGACCCGAAGGCGTTTGTCACCGTATATTCGGTCAACGAGCTCCGCTATCAGCCTAAAATTAAACGGTAGGCGAGTGCAGACTTCCGGACACTTTTTTGATTTGTTGGCACTTGATTATTCATCATTCATCATTCATTATTCATTATTCATTAGAATGGTTATGTGTAGCAAATGAATAATGAATAATGAAAAATGAATAATTGAAACATAAGTAAAATAGAGGATACACTATGAAAAAGCTTAATGACATTCTCCTCCCCCTCATCCGCGAGGCGGGAAAGATCATGACAGGCGCGCTTGATATCGAGGATACAGTCAGCGAAAAGGGCGGCGACAGCGCCAATATGGTCACCGTTTTTGACGTTGCGGTGCAGAATTTTCTGATGAAAGAGATCAAAAAGATCATCCCCGATGCCTTTTTCTTTGCAGAGGAAAAGGAAAATAACGCCGAGGATCTTATGCGTGACTATTGCTTCGTCATCGACCCCATCGACGGAACAACCAATTTTGTCCACGATTACCGCTATTCCTGCATTTCGGTTGCAATGTTTTCGCACGGAGATATAAAATTCGCCGCAGTATACGATCCTTATGCCGACGAGATGTTCTCGGCAACCAAGGGAGGCGGCGCATTCCTGAACGGAAATCCTATGAAGGTATCCGACCGTGATATGCCGCATTCCATCCTCGCCTTCGGCACTTGCCCCCATATGAAAAAGGAGATGGGCGAGCAGAGCTTTCGCCTTGCTTATGCCGTTTACAGCGAGTGCAGCGACGTCCGCCGTCCCGGCGCGGCGGCTCTTGATATCGCGCATCTTGCCGCAGGCAGAAACGATATCTTCTTCGAGCTTTTGCTTTCTCCCTGGGATTGCGCCGCGGGATCGCTTCTCGTCCGCGAGGCGGGAGGTATCATCAAAAATACCGAGGGAAAAGATATCGATTTTTCCGCACCTTCGCCCGTCCTTGCCGCCAATCCCCGCGTTTGGGACAAATTCTTCGGGATCGTACAAAAGGTCCTTGATAAATAAAAAAGTTCACTCACCCGTTTGGGTGACTGAATTCTTTTATTTGCCTTCGTATTCGTAAATTCTCGCGAGCTTGGGTGCGGAACGGCTGTTTTCATCGTATGTGACCGAAAGGTATTCTTTTACGATGCATTTCGCAAGCTCATTTCCGACGACCTGTGAGCCGAGGGTGATGATGTTTGCGTGGTTCGAAAGCTCTGCGCGCTGTGCCTGATAAACGTCGTGAACGCAGGCTGCGTAAGCTCCCTTGACCTTGTTTGCGGCGATCGAAACGCCGATGCCGGTTCCGCAGATAAGTATGCCACGGTCGTGTTTTTTAGCGGCGACTGCTTCCGCAACGGCAAAAGCCACGTTTGCGTAGACGGTATCGTCGCTTCCAAAGTCACATACTTCGTGTCCGAGGGTGCGTACGAATTCGATGAGTTCAAGTTTGAGTGCCGCGGCGTTGGGGTCGCAGCCAAAGGCGATCTTCATTTTTCTTTCTCCCGATAAATAATTTGCGCGGTCGGAGATGATAAAGATCTAATGTCCCCGCGCAGGTATATTATAGCATAAGTGAAAAGAAAAAACAATAGGAAAGAATTATTTTGTTGCGAATAATGCTTTTCAGTTGAAAAATCGAGAAAAGTGTGCTATAATTATCCTATATCACTTTGAAAGGCAACTGTATGAAGATCTCACAAAACGCGAAAAACGCAATTTATCTCGGATCGCTCTGCTCGGTGGCGTATTTCGCTGTTTATATAGCAAGAAATATCCTCAGCGCCGTCACGCCGCAGATGGTCGCGGATGGCTTTACAGAGGATTATATAGGAAGCGTTTCGGCGCTCTATCTCCTCTTTTACGCCTTCGGTCAGCTTATCAACGGCGCGATCGGCGACAAGATCAAGGCGAAGTATATGCTCACCTTCGGACTTTTCTTCGCGGGTGTTACCAATTTGCTTCTGCCCGTTATCATTGATAAGCCGAACGCGGCGATGATCGTTTACGGTTTGACGGGCTTTTTCCTTTCCATGATCTACGGTCCCATGACGAAGGTCGTTTCCGAAAACACCGAGCCGATCTACACCACCCGTTGTTCGCTCGGATATACCTTCTCCTCGCTTCTCGGCTCGCCCGCGGCGGGACTTCTGGCGGTATTTCTCACCTGGCAGAGCGTGTTTTTTGTCAGCACGGGCGTGCTCGTCCTGATGGCGGCAAGCGTTTTCGCCTTCTTCACGGTATTTGAGAAAAAAGGACTCGTAAAGTACGGTCAGTACAAGACGAAAGAGAAGGGAGCGGGCAATCTCCGCGTGCTTTTCGAGCGTCAGATCGTCAAATTTTCGCTTATCTCGATTTTGACGGGCGTCGTCCGCACGTCGGTAGTCTTCTGGCTGCCCACCTATATCGCGCAGTACCTCGGCTTTTCCTCGACCGAGGCTGCGAGCATTTTCACGGGCGCAACGCTTGCCATTTCGATGACCTCCTTTATTGCGATATTCCTCTATGAGCGCCTCGGTCATGATATGGATAAGACCATTCTCATCGTTTTCACCTCGTCGGTCATCTTCTTTGTGCTGACTTATTTCGTAAAAATTCCCGTTCTCAATATAATTTTCATCGTTCTCGCCATTATGTCCTCGAACGCGGCGGCAACGATGCTCTGGAGCCGCTATTGCCCATCCTTGCGCGACACGGGGCTCGTTTCCTCGGCAACGGGATTTCTTGATTTTCTCAGCTACACCGCCGCCGCGATAGCAAACAAGACTTTCGCAGGCGCGATCGAAGCTATCGGATGGGGCAACCTGATCCTTGTTTGGATCGGACTTGTCGCAATTGGCGTTGTGGTTGCGCTGCCTTACGGCAAATTTAAGAAAAAAACGGTATAAATACAATGAAAAAACGTTCGTTTTCCATAATATCCGCTTCCGTTTTCGCGATCTTTGCGGCGCATCTGGGATATATCTATTATCGAAAAATATACAACCTTTGCACAGAACAAACATTTGAACCCGGTGTCGGAATGTATATGGAATTTTCCGGCGTTACTCCGATGGCGGTATTCTTTATTATTGCCACGTTGATCGCTTTGGCGACACTCGTTGTTCTGATCGTTCGTGCTATCCGCCCAAATCTTGCTTTGAGTATTGTCGGAAGCGTGCTTACGGTGATCACTTGCGGAATTTATTTCATATCCGATCTTGAATATGAGATATTCTATATGTTCAGATACGTCTACGGACTCACGTCCGCCGAGGCTCCGCTTGGCGAGATGTGCGCGTGGTTTAAGATATTCTTCGTCTTCTTCGTGATACTTGAGGAGAGTATAGCTTTTGCCGATCTTATCGCGCCGAAACGAAAAGGACGTATGTTTTCGATCATTTCTGCTTCGACTTTTGGCGCTTTCTCGTCGGTAATGATCTATATTCTTGCCAAAAAAGCATATTACGAGAGTTGCCGTATTGTGCTGAATCCCGTTGACGGTCAGTACGTGGTCGAATCGATTTTTCCCGGTTTTGGGACCGAAGCCATACCCTTTCTGATCTCTGCAGGGGTGGTTGCGCTTACCTTGATCGTCCTTATAATCCGCGCCATCCGACCGAATATCGTTCTCGCCTTCATCGGAAGCCTGATGACGGCGGTGTGTTGTCTTATCGCGCTTATGTATGATCTGGGCTTCGAAACGTTTATGTTCTTCAAGGAGCTGTTCGGTATCCACTCGGTGTTTGTTTTGCCGAAGATCTTTCCCTACGTCCTTGCATTCATTGCCGCTGTCCCCGAATTTTTCGCCGCTGCCGTTATATTCGCGGCAAAGAAGAAAACGCTTGCGGATATATTAAAAGGAAAGAAACTCTCCGTCTTCGGCGCGAGTATGTGCACTTACGACGGATATTCGAATAATACGGATCACAACCCCACCATCGGCGCAAACAAGCAGTATTACGGATCGCCCGAGTCGGAAAACGTCAAGTGCCGTGATCTGACGGTCGAGGAAACTTTTTGGGGCAGACTGATAGAAAAGTACGGAATGACCCTCTGCGTCAACAATTCCTGGAGCGGTTCTAAAATTCTCGACGACAACCCCGCCGCCGCAGGCTGGAACACCCGCCCCACCGAGCTTCACCGCGCGGACGGAAGCGAGCCCGATCTGATCGTTTCCTTTATGGGCAACAACGATTTCACAAAGGAACGCCCCGCGGGAGAGGTTACGGATGATCTGTTCGACCGCGCCGAGGCGGAAGGCTTCGTCCCCGAGACCTTTGCCGATGGTTATGCCGTGATGCTTTCAAAAATCAAAAAGAGATACCCGAAAGCGGAGATCTTCCTCTTCAACATGGCGTGGAGAACGGAAGAGAAGAGCGAATTGCTCATCAAATACAACGAAATAATCGAAAAATGCGCCGCGCATTACGGTGCGCATATCGTCCGTCTGACCGAAAGCAGAATGAGCCGTCTTGATTACGCAAAATACACCTGCGACGGCAAGCTTCACCCGAATGCCGAGGGAATGGCGATCTGGGCGGGGCTGATTGAAGACGCAATGACAAAATGTTATATGAGGTGACGAAAATGAAATGTACCGAAATCTTCAACACGATCGATACTCTGAATGAAAGTTATATCAAGATCTGGGAAGACGTTTGCAATATTGAAAGCCCGACCCGTTACAAGGCGGGGGTTGACGCCTGCGGCGAGTATTTTGCCGAAATGGCGCGAGAGAAAGGCTGGAAGGTCGAGTATTTCCGTCAACCCGTGGTGGGTGACGTAGTCGATATCACCCTCAATCCCGACGCTGATGGGAAACCCATCATTTTCTCGGCGCACCTTGACACCGTCCACCCCGTCGGATCCTTCGGCACTCCCGCGGTAAAGATCGAGGGCGACAAGATGTACGGTCCCGGCGTTACCGACTGTAAGGGAGGCGCTGTTGCGGCATTTTTGGCAATGGACGCTCTCGACAGGCACGGATTCCGCTCCCGCCCCGTCAAACTTATCCTCCAGACCGACGAGGAGGTCAGCAGCACGATCAGCAATAAAGCTACGATCCGATATATGTGCGATGAGGCGGTCAAGTCCGTAGCATTCCTCAATCTCGAGGGCAGTGATCCCGGCAAGGCTTGCCTTATCCGAAAGGGAACGATCACCTTCACTTTCAAGATCGAGGGTATCGAGGCGCACGGCTCGATGTGCGCGAAGAACGGCGCCAATGCCATTCTTGAAGCGGCGCACAAGATCATCGAGCTTGAAAAGCTCAAGGATCACGAGGGCATTACCTGCAATTGCGGTGTGATCTCGGGCGGAAGCGTGTCGAATACCGTTCCCGGACATTGTGAATTCAAGGCGAATATCCGCTTTGCCAACTCCGAGCAGCTTGCATGGGTTCGGGAGCACGTAAAGTCGATCGCAAACACGGTTCACGTTCCCGGATGTAAGTGCACAGTCAACGATCCCGCCGGCCGCGTTGCTATGGAGTATAGCGAAAAGAACGTCGCTCTTCTCGCCGGAATGAACGAGATCTTTGCCGAAAACGGTCTTCCCGTCCTCGAGGCGTCGAAGAGAACGGGCGCGTCCGACGCGGCTGACGTCACCCACGCAGGCGCGGCTTGCATAGATTCGCTCGGAGTCCATGGAGGAAAGATCCACTCCCCCGCGGAATTCGCATACATCGATTCTCTTGCCGAAGCGGCAAAAAGACTCGCCGCCGTTGCAGCAAATATATAAAAAACTATTGACATATAGCAAGAAATATGTTATACTGAATTACGGTATTGCATATTTGAATGACTACCGGGAAGCGCCGGTAGTCATTTTTTTAACAATAGAATATAATGTAAATAACGATAGGAGAAAGGAAATGAAACTTATAATTGACGGATTTGTTTATTGGGTGCGCCCCGAGCAGAGTCTGCTCGATATAATCAAGGAGTTCGGGCTTATCACGGGTAAGCTTTCGACCGACCCGATCGCGGCAAAGATCGCGGGCGAGGTCTTCACGCTGAATTACATACCCATGCGAATGCAGGATGCCGCGCACGAGCGCGAGAGCATCCGCAAGGCGATGGCGGCATCGGACGGAAAGGTCAGCCTTCTCCGATATTCCGACCCCAGCGGCAAGGATGCTTACAGAAGAACGGCGCAGTTCGTGCTCTTCCTCGCCGTCCGCAAGCTCTGGCCGAATGCGGTGGCAAAGATGAATTGCACCGTCGGCTCGGGCGTTTACATCAAGGTCACGGGAGCCGAGGATTTCTCTGTCGAGAGGCTTAAGGAATGCGTCCGCGAGCTGATCGCGGAGGATATCCCCCTCGTCCGCAGACGTATCCCCACCCCCGATGCCATCGAGTATTTCTCGCGCCAGGGTCAGGAGGATAAGGCGCGTCTGCTTGCTTACCGTGCCGCGCCCACGCTCGACGTTTACGGATATGGCGACTTCTTTGATTATTATTACGGCGAAATGGCGCCCTCAACGGGATTTTTGCGCGTTTGGGACATCATCCCCGCGCGGAACGGATTTATTTTTATCTTCCCCGACAGAAACGATCCCGACCGTGTTTCGGATTATCACGAAATGACACAGTTTATGGAGGTCTACGACGAGGGCAAGCGTTGGTGCGAGCTTATGCGATGCGAAACGGTTGCCGACTTGAACGTGCTCGTCGACAGCGGAAAGCTCCGCGAGCTTGTGCGCGTCAACGAAGCGCTTCACGAAAAGAGATTCGGCGAGGTTGCCGATATGATCTGCGCGCGCGGCGCAAAGGCGGTTATGCTCGCGGGCCCCTCGTCCTCGGGCAAAACGACTTCGGCAAACCGCCTTGCCACACAGCTCCGTGCCCACGGCAAGATGCCGATACTTATGAGCCTCGATGATTACTACATCGACCGCGACAAGATCGCACCCGGCCCCGACGGAACCATCGATCTTGAGCACATCAACACCATCGACACAGAGCTTTTCGGCGAGCATCTGGCAAGGCTTTTGAACGGTGAAACGGTTGAGATCCCGCGCTTTGATTTCCTGATTCAGCGGCGCGTCATGGATGGCAGCCACATGCTTCGCATCGACGAGAACACGCCGCTGATCATCGAGGGCCTGCACGGCCTGAACCCTATGCTCCTGTCCGATGCGGTCGATCGCAGCCGTATCTACCGCCTGTATGTGTCGGCGCTGACCACGCTGAACCTCGACGATCACAATCGCATTCCGACGACGCAGATCCGCCTCCTGCGCCGCATCGTGCGCGATTATGAGACCCGCGGCGCGTCCGTCGAGCAGACGCTGTCCATGTGGGCGAGCGTCCGCCGCGGCGAGGAACGCTGGATCTTCCCCTATCAGGAGCAAGCGGATGCGATCTTCAATTCCGCGCTCGTCTACGAGCCCGCCGTGCTGAAAAAGCACATCTTCCCGCTGCTGAACCGCGTCCGTCCCGACAGCCCGTACTACGAAGAGGTGCGCAGCATTGTCAAGTTCCTGAACTACTTCCTCGAAGCCGATGTGGAGGACGAGATCCCGCCCACGTCCGTGCTGCGCGAGTTCATCGGTGGGAATACCTTCTATAAATAATGCATACTCCGAAAAAACAAAGACCGTCCCGCTTGTGTTGAAGCGGGGCGGTCTCGTTCTTTGTGTCGGTATTCGGGTTACTTATGATACGTCTCGTGTGCGAGGATTTTGAACGCGCGGTACACCTGTTCCAGGATCAGGATGCGCGCGATGCGGTGTGGGAATGTCATTTTGGAAAGGGACAACGTTTCGTCCGCACGCATAAGCACCGCGCTTGACAGCCCGAGCGAGCCGCCGATGACGAAGGTGATGCGTGACTTGCCGCGATTTTGCAGCTGCTCGATATGCGCGGCAAAGCCTTCGGAATCATAGCTTTTGCCGCCGATGGCGAGCGCGATCACGTGTTCCTGCGGCGCGATGCGCTTTAAAAGCTTTTCGCCCTCGCGTTCGATGGCGCGCTGCTCCTCCGCGGCGCTCGCGTTGTCGGGAATGACCTCGTCCGCAACCTCGGCGATCTCAACGCTTGCAAAGCGCGAGATGCGCTTTTGGTAGTCGGCAGCGGCGTCGATGAGGTAGCGCTCCTTCATTTTTCCTGCACAGGCGATTTTGATGTTCATACGCGGGTCTCCGAATACGGTCTTACAGGGGAACGGGGAAAGAAAAAGGGGCGATCCGTTCGGACAGCCCCTTTTGATGTTGGGAGTGAGAGTTACTCGATGACGTTTGCAACAACGCCGGAAGCAACGGTGCGGCCGCCTTCACGGATAGCGAAGCGGAGACCCTGTTCCATAGCGATGGGCGTGATCAGCGTGATCTCCATGCGGATGTTGTCGCCGGGCATAACCATCTCAACGCCTTCGGGCAGTTTGATAACGCCAGTAACGTCAGTAGTTCTGAAGAAGAACTGAGGTCTGTAGTTGTTGAAGAATGGGGTATGACGGCCGCCTTCGGACTGTTTCAGAACGTAAACCTGACCGTGGAAGTTAACGTGTGGTTTGATGGAGCCTGG
>JAZSLM010000038.1:0-3792 GCA_045535375.1 Eubacteriales bacterium | reverse complement strand
CGCCCTGCTCGCCTGAGAGGTGTTTTTTCGGAAGCAAAGCTCCCGAAAAAACAGATTTTATTGAAAAATGTTAGTTTTACAAATGGTTAAATGATTTATGTTCTTGCAAGCTTGCGCAGATATTCGGCGCGTGCCTCGTCGGCAACGACCGATCGGCGCACCTTGCGCGAAGAGGTCATGCTGAATTCCTCGCGTCTTGTGACGAAGAAGTGTATCTTCTTGTGGGGGTCAGTCAGACGGTTGACCTCGTCGATCGCGCGGTTGAATTCGGCATCGACCTGCCCGCGCGAGAAATGCTTGCCGTAAACCTCTTCGAATTCCGGGATCTCGGGGCGAAGAACGGCAACGATGTCGTAATCCTCGCGGTTTTCGTTGACGTAACCGACAACGACAGCCTCGTTTACGAAGCGGTTGCGGCACAGAAGCTCTTCAAGCTCCTCGGGGAAGATGTTTTTGCCCGAAGCGGTGACGAAAACGTTCTTTTTCTTGCCCGCAACGTAAAGGAATCCGTCGCGGTCGATGTGACCGAGGTCGCCCGTGTAGAGCCAGCCGTCACGCAGAGCGGAATTTGCGTTCTCGCCGAGAATGCCCGCGTGGATATTCTCGCCCTTGTATCTGATCTCGCCGATGCCGTCGCCGCCGATGTCGTAAACGTCAAGCACACCGTCGGGCACGCAAATGCCGACCGAGGTATCGTTGTAGGCAAAGTCGGAGCAGATCGAAATGAGGGGCAGATTCTCCGTCAGACCGTAGCTCTGCGCGGTGCGGAATCCGAATTCGCGCAGGCCGCGGATGATCTCGGGATCGGCGATCGTGCCGCCCGAAACGAAAAGTCTGAGTTTACCGCCGAGAGAATCGTGGATCTCGCTGAAAACGCGCTTTTTGAGCGAAATGCTCGATCCCGTCAGCTTGATTGCCGCGCGGACACGCTTTTCGCTGCCCTTTTTGTGGATGTTGCTCTTTATCTTGCGGTACATCGTTTCAAGCAGATAGGGAACGCAGACCATAACGGTCGGGCGAACCTCCTGAATATTTCTTGAAATGTATCGAAGTCCCTCGCAAAAGGCAACGCACGCGCCCGAGATCAGCGGGTAAAGGAATCCGCAGGTCATCTCGTAAACGTGATGCATCGGGAGAACGGAAAGGAAGACGTCCTCGGGGAAGCAGATGAGGGTCTTCGTCAGCTCGGTAAGGTCAAAGCAGATATTTCTCTGCGAAAGCATAACGCCCTTTGCCTCGCCCGACTGGTTTTTGTTGAAGCTGATAACCGCAAGATCGCTCTCGTCCATCGAAAGGCGGAGATAATCGGTGTCACCGCAGGAAAGCTTCGCGGTGCCCTCCTCGATCAGCGCCTCAAGGCTGTTGAAGGAGAATTTTTTGATATCGAGCGCGGCAGTCTTTTCTTCGAGTCTGGGTGAATAGAATATTGCCGAAGCCTCGGTCTTTTTCGCGATCTTTGCAAGTTCATTCGCATCGATATCCTTATCGACCGTAACAGCCACCGCAAGACCGCAAACGGATGCGAGAAAGACGGTTGCCCATTCAAGACAGCTCTCGCCGTAAATAATTACCTTCTGACCGTAAAATCCGCGCGCGAGAAGCTCGGTTCCGAGACCTTCGACCTTATAAAGAAGCTCAGCGTAGCTGATCTCGCGGTAAGAGCCCGCGAATTTCTGCATGATCGCGGGGCGCGCGCTGTATCTGCGCGCGGATGCGCGGATGGCAGTGCGGATGGTTTCTATTCTTTTTCCGTCATGATATTTGATCGGTAGTTTCATTTTTCAATTCCTCACGAAAGTGATTTTGCCAGAGCCGCCGCGATCTTTGCCGCGCGGTCTGCGGAAAGACGGACGAAGGTGGGGAAGTCCATTTCAGCCTCGCCGTCAGCCGAATCCGACATCGAGCGGAGAACCGAGAATTTCACCGAGTAAAGACGGCAGACCTGCGCGATCGCCGCGCCCTCCATCTCACAGCAAAGTGCGTCGGGAAAGGCGGAGAGGATGTCCTCACGAGAGGCGTTACTCGAAACGAACTTGTCGCCCGTGGCAACAACTCCGCGCTTGACTTCAAATTCGCCGCCCGAAACGCCTCGTGCCGCTTCCTCGAGCATAGCGGAAAGCTCCGCATCGGCGGGCATAACGATCTCGGATGTCGAATCGGGATAGAAAATGCTTCCTCGCTTGTCGCCGAGAGCGCCGTATTCAAGGTCGTATTCGACGCAGGAGTCGGCAATAATGACGTCGCCGACTTTGATTCCCTTGCCGAGTGCGCCCGCAACGCCGGTGTTGAGGATATATTCGGGCGCGAATTCAAGGATCATTGCGGCGGTGCAGACCGCGGCGTTGACCTTTCCCACACCCGCGCGCGCGATAACGGCGGGAGTGCCCGAAAGGGTGCCCGTGTAGTATGTATGCTTGCCGATCTTTTGGCATTCTTTGTCTTCAAGGAGCGACACGAGGAGCTCAACCTCGCTTTCCATCGCTCCAATAATTCCAAGTTTAGTCTTCATGATTATATACCCGATCTTCCGCCCTCGTATTCAAAAGTGGGAAGAGTGCCCGCGCGGCGGAATTCGTCAAGCACTTCAAGATATTTCTTTGCCTCGTCCTTAGCCGCCTTCAGCGAAAGAGCGCGGAAATTTCCGCACTCGCGGCGTGCGGCACCGGGCATTTTGCCCTCGTGAGCGATGATGTTATCAAAAGCCGTGAGGAGAGCGGCAAAATTTTCGGCATTTTTCTCGGTTCCGCCCGCCATAAGCAGGTAAAAACCGGTCCTGCAGCCCATGGGACCGACGTAGATCACGCGGTCGCCCGCCTCGCCCGATCGCATATAGGTCGCAAGCAAGTGTTCAAGCGAATGCGCGGCAAGGGGAGTGATGTAGTCGCCGGAGTTGGGTCGGCGCATGCGGAGATCGTAGGTTACAATGTCGCCGTCGATGCGGCTGACGTAAATACCGCGCTCGAGGCGGTCGTGGTCAACGGTAAAGGAGGATATTTTTTTCATCAGTAGCGTACCTTTGTGACAACTGTGTGTGCGGAGTTATAGTTGCGGCAGAGCTTGAGCATCTTTTCGGTCGCCTCGAAATAGAAAACACAGCGTTTGCCGTCGGCGTTTTCGAAAGCGGCGTAGTATTTGTCGGGAGAATCGGCAGTCGAAACGGCGGAGTATGTAAGCTCGGGGTCGTATAGCTCGAGTCTTTCAACCCATTCGCGCTCGGTCGCGGGCGCGATCTGCAGACATTCCTTGATGGAGAAACTAAGCATTTCCTTGCGCGAACGCTTGCCGCGGATGACGGAGAAGGTGACTCTGCCCGAGGTGACCGAATATTCGTATTCGGGCTTGGTATATTTCCAGGTGAAGTAAACGAGCATCCATTCGGTTACCGCAACGAGTGCGAAGAGCTGGAACAGCTGGATCAGAAACAGAATTGCCATAAATATGACGGGATAGAGGATATAGAGCGACATAAAGCCGATCTTCATAAGGCGGAATTTGCCCTCGGGCTTCTGCTCGACGGTGTATTCGTAGGTTGATGTGAAATCGTTGTTCATCGGATAAACCTCCGTTATTATATAGTTAATTTAATTATACTATATATTTCGAAAAAAATCAATAGGAGAACGGACAAAAAATGAAAAAGCACCCCGAAAACGTGAGTTTTCGGGGTGAAATTTGGACAAATATTGCGCTTGAGATATAGATTTTGTTGTTAAGAGGTGAAGGAGCGAAAACCTCCCGCGAGGGGAGGTTTTACTCCTTCCAAACAGCCGGCGGGGCGCCGTCTGTTTGAAG
>JAZSLM010000119.1:0-11230 GCA_045535375.1 Eubacteriales bacterium | reverse complement strand
TACGGTAAGCTCGGTGTTGCCTTCGCTTTCATTCACATATTTTGTGAATTCCTCTACCGCCTTGCCGGTCAGGAAATCGGTCGTGCCGACGATAACGAGCTTGTTTCCGCTGACTCTGATCGTGTACTCGCCCGGCTGGAGAGTTGCGAGAACCTCTTGGCTTTCGCGTCTGTTCGTCGCACCGATAAGTATTTCCGGAGCGGCGGAATCATATGCCTCGCCGTCCTTGATGCCCTTCACCCAGTCATCCTGAGGCTTGAGGCTGACGCCGTATTTGTTCTCCACCGCCTTGCGGAGATCCTGCATAGCGTCAATAACGAAGGTCTGGCAATCCTCGGGACGGACAATAACGTAATCGGTTGCGGACTCGGATACGAGAAGAAGTCCCGAAGGAACGGGTGCTTCGGTTTCTTCAGGCGTTGTTTCTGCGGGCACTTCAGGCTCCGTGGTTTCCTCGGGTGCAGCCTCGTTACACGCCAAAAACGTCGGAAGAAGCATAAGGAGAGCTAAAAATAATGCTGTGATCTTTTTCATGGTCATTCGTCCTTTCATTTATATGAGTTTTCTTTCGATTATTAACAATCGCTAAAATACAATAAAATCAGTTTTTGGGGCGGCTTTGCCGACCGAAAAACACCGCTAAGACGAGCAAGGCGAGTCCGCGCGCCGAGGGGAGCGAGTCAAAATCAACGATTTTGGCTCACGGCGATAAGCGCGCGTCCTTCACCGGTAAAGCACAGCTTTATCGGTGAATTTTATTTTACGCTGAACATAAGGTCACCGTAGGTGGGATAGGGCCACTCGGCAGTATCGGTGAGTGTTTCGGCTTCGTCAACGAAGGTGCGGAGCTTTTCCATACTCGCGAAAACGAGGTTGCGGTAAGCGTGCGCAAGCGCGATAATGTCGGTTTCGCCCACGAGCTCGGAGAGCGTTTTATCAAGCAGATCGGTCTGCTTCATAATGTCGGTTGCCAGCGACGAAAGCTTTGCGACCGTCGAGAACTCATATTCGGTATCGGCGGCTGAGCAGAATTCGCGCTTGAATTTGCCCGTTTCGGCAAGCTTGCCCGAGAAACGCGAGATCGCGGGGAGAATGTCGCGGCGGACCATATCTATCATCGTCAGCGCCTCGATATGAATTACCTTGCAGTAGTTGTCAAGGATAACGTCGCGTCTGGATGCCGCTTCGACGGGGGTGTAGATCTTATGCTGTGCAAAAAGGGCGAGATTCTTCTCCGCAGTCAACTGCGGCACGCAATCGGGGGTCGAGGGATAATTGGGAAGTCCGCGGACCTCGGTCGCCTCCTTTACCCAAGCCTCGTCATAGCCGTTTCCGCTGAAGATGATGCGCTTGTGCTCGGAGACCGTGCGGCGGATGAGCGCGTGGAGCGCGGCGTCGAAATCCTCCGCAGCCTCGAGCTCGTCGGCATAAAGACGGAGCGACTCGGCAACGGCGGTGTTGAGCATTATATTGGTGCAGGCAATACTGTCGGACGAGCCGAGCATACGGAACTCGAACTTGTTACCCGTGAAGGCAAAGGGCGAGGTACGGTTGCGGTCGGTATTGTCGCGGGGGAGCTTGGGGAGAGTATGTACGCCAAGACGGAGCGGCTCCTGCGCCTGCGCGTTGTAGGGCACGTCCTTCTCGATAGCGTCGAGGATCTCTTCGAGCTCGGTACCGAGGAAGATCGAAACGACCGCGGGAGGTGCCTCGTGCGAGCCGAGACGGTGGTCATTCGAGGGTGAAGCCACCGAAAGACGGAGCAGATCGGCGTAATCGTCAACCGCCTGAATGACGGCGCAGAGGAAAAGCAGGAACTGTGCGTTTTCTGCGGGAGTGTCACCGGGCTTGAAGAGGTTGATGCCCGTGTTGGTCTGGATCGACCAGTTGTTGTGCTTACCCGAGCCCGATACGTTCGCAAAAGGCTTTTCGTGAAGCAGACAGATCATTCCGTGCTTCTTTGCAACTCTCTGCATGACCTCCATGGTCAGCTGGTTGTGGTCGCAGGCGATGTTCGTCTTTGTGAAGATCGGCGCCAACTCGTGCTGTGCGGGAGCCGCCTCGTTATGCTCAGTCTTTGCGGAAACACCGAGCTTCCAAAGCTCCTTGTCCACTTCTTCCATATATGCGGCGACGCGGGGCTTTATGATTCCGTAATAGTGGTCGGAAAGCTCCTGACGCTTGGGAGGCTTTGCGCCGAAAAGGGTGCGCCCCGTGTAGATCAGGTCGCATCTCTTCTCAAACATCGCGCGGTCGATGAGAAAGTATTCCTGCTCGGGACCGACGCAAGCTTTAGTCGAGGTGACGTCCTCATTGCCAAAGAGTTTCAGCACTCGCATCGTCTGGCGGTTGAGAGCCTCCATTGAGCGCAGAAGGGGAGTCTTTTTATCAAGAGCCTCGCCGCCGTAGGAGCAGAATGCCGTGGGGATGCAGAGCGTCTTTTCCTTAATAAAAGCGTAAGAAGTAGGATCCCACGCAGTATACCCGCGCGCCTCAAAAGTTGCGCGCAGTCCGCCCGAGGGGAATGATGACGCGTCGGACTCGCCCGAAACGAGCTCCTTGCCCGAAAATTCGAGCAGAACGCCGCCGTCAGAGGTCGGATTTATAAAGGCGTCGTGCTTTTCGGCGGTAACGCCCGTCATCGGCTGGAACCAATGAGTGAAATGCGTCGCGCCGCGCTCGACAGCCCAATCCTTCATCGCCTCGGCGACGATATTGGCAAGACTGATATCAAGCGAACGCCCGTCCTCGATCGTCTTTCGCATACGCTCGTATGCCTCAACGGGAAGCCGCGACTTCATCTCTCTGTCGTCAAATACCATACATCCAAAATACTCGGGTATCTTCATGATAGTTCTCCTATCGCAGATTTTTTCTCATTATATTAGTATATCTTTTTTTACATAAAAAGTCAAGGGGATTTTATGAATTTTGCAATCAGAAACGAAAAAATGCGCCCCGCTTTCGCGGGGCGAGGTATTAGAAAATATAATCGGTTACGCAATCGTACCAATGCACGTAGATTTCACCGTTGACGATCAGTCTTTCGCTTTCGGGAAGCATCTCTGTCCACGGCTTTCCGTAACGCTTGATCGCCCAATCGTTTTTGTTGAATCTACGCCAAAGTATTGCACGTCCGTCCTTATCAAGATAGTGTTCGCAGAGCATTCCACTCTTATCAGCGTAAGTTTGGTAATCTATCAGCCGCACGGTATCGTATACCGTACCGTTCAAAGTAATGCGGAATCTGCCAACGATATCGGAAACATCATTTTCCGCAGGTATAACAAGACCTTCGCCTGTTTGTCTGATTTTTCCTTCCGCCTTGCGATAAGTCGGGAATCCGCAATTATCTTCACCAATACCGTAATTTTCATCAAAATCCGAATCTAAAAACGTTGTGATTTTTTGATTTCCGTTTTTGTCAACAGAGATGCCGCCCAAATACTTACAATGAGTATCTGTCAGTTGAGCGAAAACGGTGGTTTCATCGATGACCGCATCCTCGCTGTATTTCTTTTGAATAGAAACGCCCTCTATTCCGTGCAAAACGACTTTTCCGGCTACGCTCAATTCATAGACACCGGTTTGTTTGCGCAACGGCATATCATACATTCCAAATGAAATTGACTCTCCCATTCGGGGAATTACAAACATGCCGGGGAGTTCTTCGTGGACGACAACGAACGGAGCAAGCTCTGAGTTTTCAATTTTATATTCGGGCAGATATTCGGGTAACTTTTTCATAATCGTTTCTCCTTTTAATGTTTCTTTGTAAGGGTAATGCTGTTTAAATTTTTCTTTCGCATAATGTAGGCGGCTTTTGACCGTACCAATCGGAACGGCAAGTTGTTTGGAAATATCCTCTTGTGACATATTCTTAAAGAAATACAAATACAGAATCTGTTTTTCTTTGTCACCGAGAGAATCCAACGTGTCGCGTACAACACTTTGTTCGGTGATTCCGAATCTGCCCGTACTCAGCGCCGATTCGAACAAAGACTCCAAAGAGATATTTATATCCTTGGCTTTTCTTCTGTAATAGTCGTTGCACTTATGGCTCGCGATACCAATAAGCCACGCCTTGAAAGCTGACCGATTTTTTAAGGAATCAAACCGCAACGTAGCAGCAAGGCATACTTCTTGAATAATATCTTCTGCGTCGTACTTGTTGTGTACCTTAAAATTCACATATCGCTGAAGCGGCACAAAATTCTCCCGCAATAGCTTTTCAAATTCACTCACATTATCACCTCCTCGCAAATAACCTTGAAATCGATTTCACTTATATAGTCGAAACGAAACAACAAAAGGTTCAATTTGTATGAAAATTATATCATTTTTTCTTGCGAAACACAATGTTTTTACGGTTGAACTATTAAAACAATATTCAGAAATCTGTGTCAGCAGTCGTATATCAGCCATTCCCAGCGGACAATTCTGTCAACTTAAAAAAATACAAATCAATTCATTACGAGCCGCAAATAACACTATAAATAAGCATAATATTACGCGCTCTCAAGCGGGTCGTAAGACTCGGCTGTTCGCTGGAAGCGAACTATGTCATCTTGAGCGACGTCGAAAGATCTCGCGAAGCGTCCGGCAGTTTGCTTTTGATGTGAGCGGTATCTATGTGATATTTTCATCGGTTTATTATTGATAAAATTCACAGCAGACTCCTACATTGACCCGCTGCGCGAGATCCTTCGACTCCGCTTCGCTCCGCTCAGGATGACACGTTCTGATGTTTGATGGTTAATTTTATTTCTGCCTCGCAATATAAAACTGTGCTTACAAAGTTTTTCCAAATTTATATCATTAATTTCTATTATCAAAATAGGAGCTGTCTCATTACCGTTAGTGAGACAGCCCCGGAATATTTTATTTACGTCCCATCGGCCTCAGCGTCTTGGGATCGACTGCGGCGCAGAGCAGGAAGAGGATCACGGCGGCGATCGCTGCGTTGCCGAGCATATAACTTCCGTTATATACGAGCGAATAGACCCAGACGTTCATTCCCTCGGGGGCATAGCTTTCCCAAAGGACAACGCCCGAGAGGAAGCTGCAGACGAATCGCAGAGCGGATGCGCCGACCGCGCCGACGATGTAACCGGCAAGGCGGGGTGCGGTCTTTCCGGACTTATCGAAGGGAGCGGCAAAGACCGATGCGAGTCCGAGCGCAGTGAACGCGAGAACGTAGTCGAGCAGTACGCAGAGCACGATCGACAGGAAGGTGTTTGCGGGCGGTACGTAGAATCCGAGCATCATCTGCACGCAGGAATAGACGAATCCTGCGGAAAGTCCCCATTTCCAGCCGCGGCGGTAGGAGAGATAGATTATCGGTATTGCGCCGAGACTTATCGATCCTCCGTACGCCCACGGAGAGGGCAAAAACTGGCAGAGCAATTCGAGTCCGACGGCAAGCGCCGCCATCATTGCCGTCTCGACAAGTGCGAGAATGTTTGTTCTTGTGTTTTTTGTTTTCATTTTTCTTTTTTCCTTTCGGAGATATATTAATCAGCCGATTTTCCTCGGATTCTTCGAAAAAGTGATCAGTTTTCACGAAAAACGAAAGGGCCGCACATCCCTGCAGTGAATGTGCGGCACCCCCGAAAAAATTCGGTGACTTTTAACTTCCTTCGCCGGTATTATCCGTATCAGGTTCAAAGGGTTCGGTCCCAAGACCGTCTCAGCCGCACGGCACCCCCGTATGCAATATTCGGTTTTCTTGGTGAAGTTTTTGCTATTCCGCTTGCGCGGAAGTTAAAGTTCGCTTCGCGAAGTTAAGGTTTGCTTCGCAAAGTTAAAATTCGCTGGCGCGAAGTTAATGTTCCGCTACGCGGAAGTTATGCTTTGCTTTCTATTTTTCTGATAGAGGCGGAAAGCATTCTTCTGATGGCGATAGCATCGCTTCGCATAGAGGAGTATTCTTTTTCAGTAATAGAGCGCGCTCCGTACAGTGATTCAAGCCAAAATTCTACTTCATTGATCTCTTTAAGCGCAATTCGCAATTTGTGTGAAAAATCTTTTGTTCCGTTGGCGTATCTGGCTTCAGCAATATTAGCGCCCACCGAGGTTCCCGCGCGCAACAACTGATCGACCAATGAATATTCAACCTTTCGATCTCTCAAAACGCGGCAACAAGCAATAACACGATTTGAAAAAGCCTTGGATTTATCACATAAAATACTCGAAGACATTGGGAACTCCGTTATTTATTATAATAAATTAAATACCTATCAATCTCGCCGCAGGCGACATTAACTCGGCGTCAGCCGATATTAACTCGCCGCAGGCGATCTTAACTCGGCGCAGCCGACATTAACTTGATCTGCCCCGCAGATCAATAATAATAATTCGCCTGAACTGTACTCAACTTATACTTTTTGAGCAATTCTTCGTCGATCTTGACGTCTGCCGAGAACTTTTCAAGGCTTTCCGCGATATAATCAAGGAAGAGAGGCTCTTTGAGGTAGTCTTCAAAAGTGGTGATCTGTCCGAGCTCCGGATCATAGAAGGTGAAGAAGTCGGTGTTTGCGGTCTTATCGTAAGCTCCCTCGTCGAGCTCGAGCTTTTCTACGATATGAAGATTGTTTGCGGTTTCGATGAGCTTGATCTGTCCGACCTCCATCGACTGGAGCTCGTTGTAGATCTTCTCGAGAGCCGCGTCGGTTCCCATAGCAGAATCCTTGCTCATATAGATCCCGCCTGCATATTCATCGTCGGTGGGGTTTTCGTCATACTGCTTCGACACGTCAAGGAAGGAGGAGCCGGAATTGATGCTCTTGAGAGCCTCAGCGGCACGGTTTCTTGCTTCCTGGGTCTCTGCCGCGGACATACTGCGATACTTTGTGTAGCCGTCCTTATCAAGAAGTACGTTTCCGTTTTCGTCATATTCGGGGCATTCGTTGATGAAAAAGCAGATCTGGCGCATACGCACGTAATTCTGCTGATAATAGTTTTCCTTATCGATCTTGGTAACGCCGAGCGTTCCGCCGGGGCCGAAAAGGTAATTTTCAAGGTAATCGACCTTTTCGTCGATCAGATAAAGCTCGCGAAGGATCTTCATGCTTACGCCGTAGTTCGAAAGCATCGCGTTGAACTCCGACTTCGAGCCCGAAGCGTAGTTCTCGCAAAGATCGGCAATATAGGTGTCGACCTCCTCGACGGTCGAAGCGGGGAGCGACAGGCCAAACTGATCGAAGAGATAGAGCGAGCAAAGATAGGTCTGCGCGTTTTCATAGATGAAGCCCGACATAACGTCATCGTAGGTCTCGCCGGTTGCGGGATCGGCAACGAGAGGCCAAAACTGATCGACCTTGTCAAGCCCATACTGCTTGCGAACTGGTTCGCCATAGTAATGCTCGAACTGCGCCTTGTAGCGCGAGAGCCAGAATTCGATCATATTTGCCGTGATCTCGGTTCCTCCGAGCTCCATAACGGGAGTTCCGAGGCTCGAGCATCCGACAAACGAAAGCGTGAGCATCACAAGCGCAAGCGCAAACGCTGTAATTTTTTTGATTATCTTCATTATAAAACTATTCCTTTTTCAATTTTATAATATTATACACTATTTTTTGGATTTTGTCTATCCCTTATTTCCCGATAATTTGAGATATTTTTTGAATATTTCGCAAAGAATCGCAAGCGCGTCGTCTTTTTCGCGAAGCGTGAGCACCAGATACGGCTCCTCCGCGATAACGACACGTAGCTTTACGCCCGGCATTTCGGAAATATCC
Organism: Eubacteriales bacterium; assembly: GCA_045535375.1. GTDB lineage: Bacteria > Bacillota > Clostridia > Oscillospirales > CAG-272 > CAG-390. The sequence goes on along the minus strand of JAZSLM010000119.1, from coordinate 3,491 downwards.
TGCCATATTTCAAGATCGAATTCGGTGGGACGGATTGACACCTGTCTTCCTTCCTGCGTCAGCGACAAGATCTTGCACTGCTGCGCAAGCGAGCGCAGAAGAGCGACGTCAAGCAGGAAAAGAACTGGCTCGGGCGGCTCGCCGTAGCGGTCGGAAAGCTCCTCGTAAAGGTCCTCGGTATCCTTTTCGTTCCGTACGTGCGCGATCTTTTTATAGAGCGACATTCTCTGCGCCGCGTTAGTGACGTAGCTTTCGGGCAGATAAGCGTTGATATTGAGGCTGACCGTCGTATCGACCTTTTCCTCGACCTTCTCACCCTTCTCTTCAAGAACGGCTTCATTGAGAAGCTTGATATAAAGATCATAACCGATCGCGTCGAGATGGCCGTGCTGTTCCGCGCCGAGGACGTTGCCCGCGCCGCGGATCTCAAGGTCGCGCAGAGCGATCTGGAATCCCGCGCCGAATTCGGTATATTCGCGGATAGCTTCAAGACGTTTTTCCGCGATCTCGGTCAGCGCGCGTCCGCGCGGGAAGGTGAAATACGCATATGCGCGTCTGGGGGAGCGTCCGACTCGTCCGCGGAGCTGATGAAGCTGCGAAAGACCCATTCTGTGCGCGTTTTCAACGATGAGGGTGTTCGCGTTCGGCACGTCGACGCCGGTTTCGATGATAGTGGTCGAAACGAGAACGTCGATCTCGCCGGTTATCATATCGCGCCAGATATCCTCAAGCTGATCCTTATCCATCTTGCCGTGCGCTACGACGACGTTCGCCTCGGGGAAGGCGCTTCTGATCTTATCGGCGGTGTAGCTGATGGTTTCAACGAAATTATAGAGGTAGAAGACCTGACCTCCGCGCGAAAGCTCGCGGCGGATGGCGTCGTTGATGATTAGATCGTCGTGCTCGAGAACGTAGCTCTGCACGGGCTGACGGTCGCCGGGTGCCTCATCGAGCAGCGAAATATCGCGAATTCCCGACATTGCCATATTCAAAGTTCTCGGGATGGGAGTCGCCGAGAGCGAAAGAACGTCCACGTTTCCCGATCTTTGCTTGATCTTTTCCTTCTGCGCAACGCCAAAACGCTGTTCCTCGTCGACGACCAGAAGGCCGAGATCCTTGAACTTTACGTTCTGCGAAAGCAAACTGTGTGTGCCGATGATGAGGTCGATATCGCCCTTTTCAAGATCGTCGATGATCTTTCTCTGCTCCTTCGGCTTGCGGAAGCGCGAGAGCATTTCGATGTTGACGGGAAAAGCTCTCATTCGGCTCTGCGCCGACTGATAATGCTGGAGCGCGAGAATTGTCGTCGGCACAAGCAGAGCGACCTGCTTTCCCGAAAGGATCGCCTTGTAGATCGCGCGGAACGCGACCTCGGTCTTGCCGTATCCGACGTCGCCGCAAAGCAGACGGTCCATGGGCACTGCCTTTTGCATATCCTGCTTGATATCCTCGGTGGCGTCGAGCTGTGCTTCGGTTTCGTCGAACTCGAAAGCCGCCTCGAAATCGCGCTGAAAATCATCGTCGGGGAAGAATGCAAATCCCGGACGGCGCTGACGCTCGGCATAGAGCGCGATCAGCTCCTTTGCGATGTCGCGCAGAGTCGATTTTGCGCGCGCCTTGGTCTTGCCCCACTCGGCGCTGCCGAATTTCGAGAGGCGGAGTGTTCCGTCGTCCGAATGCGCGCCGATGTATTTCGACACCTTATCAAGCTTTTCAACGGGCATGAAGAGCTTGTCGCTGCCCGCGTACTGGATTGTGATATAATCGCGCGTCACGCCGTCGACGGTCATTGTGGTCAGACCCATATACTGACCGATACCGTGCGCCTCGTGAACGACATAGTCACCCTCGGAAAGGTCGGCATATGAGAGTATCTGCTGTGCCGCGCCGTCCTTTTTCGATTTTGCCGCGCGCTTTTTCTTCTCTGCCCTGCCGCCCTCGGTGATCGTCAGCGAGATGACGGCACATCTCGGCGAGGGAAGTTCAAAAGGAGCAGTCGGTGCGCCCGCGATGACGAGAGCCTCGCCGCGAGAAAGTTTTGAAAGCTCGGGGAGCTCGTTTTCTTCAATATAATAAGCCTTGATACCCCAACTTTCCGAGAGCAGGCCCGCGTAGTTTTTTGCCTTGTGCTCGTCGCCCGCCATGAGTATCATGCGGTATCCGCCCTTTGAAAGACCTTCAAGCTCCTCTCGGAGAAGCTCGTCGTTGTCCGACGTTGAAAGCGCGTGCTTTGATCGGAAGCCGAAAAGACCGCCGAGTGCCTTGCCCGAAAGTCCCTGAACGAGCGAATCGATCATGACCGTGGTGTGCGACGCGGTGAAAGCATTCCATCTTTCAAGCGGAGCCGAAAATTCCGCATATTTTGCCTCAATGCTGCCCGATTCCACTATCGCCTTGACCTGCTCATCCGAATGCCAGACCGCGCTCTTGAACGCGTCCTCCGCAGATGCCGCCGAGCGCATGATGCAGAGCGACATCGGCGAAAAATAGTCAAGCAGGGTCGTTTTTTCGGGGTAGACGAGGGAAACGTATTTGTCGAGGAATCTGACCTCTGTTCCCGCGGAGATCGCAAGCTCGATCGCGCTCATCTCACCCTCAAGGGTCTCGGAAAGACGCGAGTCCTTTGACTTTTTGCGGAGATTTGCGATCGACTTCTTTATCGCAAGAAGTTTTTCGCTATCCGCAACTATCTCGCGCGCGGGAGGGATCAGCACTCTAGGCGCGTTTTCGATAACACGCTGAGTGGCAACGTCAAAGAAGCCCATGCGGTCGATCTCGTCGCCGAAGAACTCGATTCGAACGGCGCGGTCAATACCCGCGGAGGTATAGCAAATATCAACGATTCCGCCTCTTTGCGCGAACTGACCCGCGCCCTCGGCAAGCGAGGAACGGACGTAGCCCGCCATACAGAGGCGATTTACAAGCTCTGCGGGCGAAATTTCGCCGTCAAGGGAGATATTTATAAGATTTTCGGCAAGAACGCCCTGCGGAACGGTATAGGAAAGCGCTGCCTCGGGTGTCGTTGTCACAACTTCAAGCTCGCCGCGGCGAAGCGCGACAAGCAGAGAAAGCCTCGCTTGCTCAAATTCACGCGAGGCGGAAATATTATACATATTGAGGTCGCGGTTCGGATAATACGCGCTCCGCAGACCGAATGCCGAAAGGGTATCCCGCATTCTCCGCGCCGTTTTTTCGTCGGGACAGAGGACGAGTGCGGGTAGTCCGCCCGGCAAATCGCCCGCAAGCGCGGCGCAAAGCGCGTCACCCGCACCCTCGCAAAGTCCCGAAACGACAACAGGCTTCGGGCGCGCTTTTCTTTGCAGATTTACCGCGTCAAGAAGCTGCTTATACTCGGCGTCACTCCTGATCGCCGAGAGGACCAACTCCGAGCTTTTATTAACTGTGATACTCATTTATTCACCCAAATGCTAATTGTGTTATATAAAATTCGTTTTTTCGGCGGCTTAGCCCACGAAAAAACACCTCTTAGA
>JAZSLM010000064.1:0-12716 GCA_045535375.1 Eubacteriales bacterium | reverse complement strand
CACAGAACGACATGGCTACGATCCGACTTTTATAAATTTGAAGGAAACAACACAAGCGGAAGCCATAAGCTCAATTCCGCGATCGCGCAGGCTTACTACGCAAAGATGCAGGGACTCAAGGGCGTTACCACCGAAACCGGTGCCGGTCAGTGGGGCACGGCGCTTTCGATGGCTTGCGCGTACCTCGGACTCGACTGCAAGGTATATATGGTTAAGGTTTCCTACGAGCAGAAGCCGCACCGCCGTGAGGTTATGAAGACATACGGCGCGACCGTTACTCCCTCGCCCTCGATGGACACCGAGGTCGGCAGAAAGATACTCGAGGCGCATCCCGGAACCTCGGGAAGCCTTGGCTGCGCTATTTCCGAGGCGGTTGAGGTCGCATCGACCACCGAGGGCTACCGCTACGTTCTCGGAAGCGTGCTCAACCAGGTTATGCTTCATCAGTCCGTTATCGGTCTTGAAACGAAGACGGCACTTGATAAATACGGTGAAAAGGCTGATATTATCATCGGCTGTGCGGGCGGCGGCTCGAATCTCGGCGGACTCATTGCTCCCTTTATGGGCGAAAAGCTTCGCGGCGAGGCGGATTACCGCTTTATCGCGGTCGAACCCGCATCCTGTCCGACTTTGACAAGAGGTAAATACGCATACGACTATTGCGACACCGGTATGGTCTGCCCGCTTGCAAAGATGTATACGCTCGGAAGCGGATTTATCCCCGCGCCGCACCACTCGGGCGGACTCCGTTACCACGGCATGAACACCACACTCTCCGCACTCTACGATCAGGGGCTTATGGAGGCCGTTTCGGTCAAGCAGACCGAGGTCTTCGAGGCTGCCGTTGAGTTCGCGAGAGTCGAGGGTATCCTTCCCGCGCCCGAAAGCTCGCACGCCATCAAGGTCGCTATCGACGAGGCACTTAAGTGCAAGGAGAGCGGTGAAGAGAAGACTATCGTTTTCGGTCTGACCGGAACGGGCTACTTCGATATGCTTGCTTACGGCAAGTACAACGACGGTCTTCTGACCGACTACGCGCCCACCGACGAGGAGATCGCAAAGGGATTTGCGGGTATGCCTAACATTGATTAATATAGAAAAGGAAAAATTAATTATGAGCGAAAAGAAGGGTATGATATTCGATTTCAACGGCACTCTGGTTCTTGATTCGCATATCCACAAGGCAGTCTGGCAAGATTTTTTCCCCGAACACGGCAGACCTGCGCTGACGGATGAGGAGGCGGAAAAGAATCTTCTCGGCTGCAGCAACACGGAGATACTGACAAGGTTTTTCAGCCCTTTGACCCAAGAGGAAATTGAACGGCTCACCTATGAAAAGGAAGCCGAATACCGCCGCCGCGCGGTTCTCGATCCCACCTTCGTGCTTGTTCCCGGAGTCGAAGAATTTCTTGATTACCTTAAAGCAGAAGGCTATCCGATGATGATCGCAACCGGTTCCGAGATCAACAACGTCAAGTGCTATTTTGAATATTTTCACCTCGAACGTTGGTTCTCGTGGGATAGGATCATCTACGATGACGGTATAATGCCCGGCAAGCCCGACCCCGAGATATATATTCGCTCGGCAAAATTGCTTGGCAGAAGTCCCGAGGATTGTATAGTCTTCGAGGACTCTCTTTCGGGCGTTCTTGCCGCAAAGCGCGCGAATATCGGCAGAGTTTACGGCTTCGGTCCCGGTTATACTCCCGAAAGATACGAGTCTGTTGGTGGTGTAGACGGCGCGTTTGACAATTTCGCAAACTGGAAAGAATTCGATCTTACCTAAAATAGAATCGGCGGTTCGGAAGAATCGCCGATTTTTTATAATTTTTTCAAAAAAGACTTGACAAATCCCTTTCAATGTGTTATCATTTTAGCATACTAAAGGATTAAAGGGAGATTTCCTTGAAAGAGTAGGTTTTTTGAATGAATAAAGATATCAGAAACATATCTAAAGAGAGAATGCACGAGCTTTGGCGCGCCATTGCTTTGCTTGACGGCGCGGAGGAATGCGAGAACTTTTTCACCGATCTTTGCACTGTTGCCGAGCTTGACGAGATGGCGAAGCGACTTGAAGTTGCAAAGTGCATCGATGCGGGAATGTCTTACGGCGATGCAGCTGAAAAAACCGGTGCCAGCACGGCAACGATAAGCCGAGTCAAGCGCTCGCTCTATTACGGCAACGGCGGATACCGCACGGCGCTCGATAAGCTCGAAGGAAAAGAGGCGAAGGATGATGAATAAAATTCGCGGCAGGATAATTGACGAATTGCCGAGCGTTCTGCGCTCACTTTATTCTTCGGCGGGTTATTCGTGTTACCGTACCGTAGGTTTTGAGGAGTACGATCTTTTCTCGCAATACCGTGACTTTCTCACCAGCGGTCAGATGATAACCTTTACGGGCGCAGGCGGAAGGCTTCTCGCGCTTAAGCCCGATATCACGATGTCCATCATCCGCGACGCGGCACAGGAGGCGGGAAGAAGCGACAAGTTCTTCTACAGCGAAAGCGTTTACCGCGTGCCCGCGGGAGGGGACGAGTTCAAGGAGATACTTCAGATCGGTCTTGAATGCATTGGCGATCTCGGTGGCTATGACCGTGCAGAGGTCGTTTCTCTTGCTTGCAAAACTCTTGCGATCACGGGACGCGAGTATAAGCTCGATATCTCACATACAGGTCTTGTTTCGGGACTTTTCGAGCTTCTCGGAATACCCTCTGAAGTCCGTGCGGATTTTGCGGATGCTCTGAAGGATAAAAACGCACCGATGATAGCGCTTCTTTGCGAGAAGAACGGTATTTCTTCCGATAATGCGAAAAAGCTCGTTGATTATTCGAGATTCTCGCTCCCGATAAAGAAAGCTGTTTGTGCGCTTCGTGATAATGGATTTGATAAAAACGTGAAATCGGCAGAGGCGCTTGCAATGCTTGAGCTGATCGCAAATACGCTGACCGATTCCGAAGCGGATTGCGTTTCGCTTGATTTTTCGGTCGTTCACGGAATGAATTACTACGACGGTACCGTTTTTGCGGGATATATCGACGGTGTTGCCGAAGCTGTCCTCAAGGGTGGAGAATACGGCAAGCTGATGAAAAAGATGGGACGAGCGGGAAGCGGTCTCGGATTCGCGCTTTACACCGATCTGTTGGAACGTCTTGACGACGGCGAGAAGAAATACGCGGCAGACGTGATGCTCGTTTGCGGAGACGCGACTCCGGAAGCTATCGCGGCTGAAGTAAAGAAGATCCGCGAACTCGGCAAAACCGTGCTCGTTCAAAAGGGACGTGCGGGCTCAGAAAGATGCGCCGAGGTAGTTGTGCTTGGCGGGGAGGCTTGATATGGAAAACAGAAAATATTTGAACGTCGCTCTTCCGAAGGGAAGGCTGGGTGAGAAGGTCTATTCCTATTTTGAACGTGAGGGAATGGAAGCCGAGGGCATTCGAGAGGAAAGCCGGAAGCTCGTTTTTGAAAACGCGGAAGGAACGCTCCGATTCTTCTGGGTAAAGCCCTCCGACGTTGCGATATACGTTGAGCGCGGCGCGGCGGATATCGGCGTTGCGGGCAAGGATATACTTCTTGAATATTCACCCGATGTCTACGAGCTTTTTGACCTCGGTCTCGGCGTTTGCCGAATGGCTGTTGCGGCGAAATCCGATTTCATCGACGACAGATCGAAAACTTTGCGCGTAGCGACGAAATTCACGAACATTGCGGGGCAGTACTATGCGTCCCTCGGCAGAAGGATAGACGTAATCAAGCTGAACGGCTCGATCGAGCTTGCACCGCTTCTCGGACTTTCCGACGTTATCGTCGATATAGTCGAAACGGGAAGTACACTCAAGGCGAACGGCCTTGTGGAATTCAACAAAATTTGTGATATCAGCGCACGGCTTATCGCTAACAAGGCGAGCATGAAATTCAAGGGCGAGCAGATAATGCGCGTTTGCCGTGCTTTTGAGAATAAGGAATGATCCAATTGTAAAACTGCGTTTTACAATTGAAAACGCGCGCTTATCGCCGCCATCAAAATCGAGGATTTTGACGGCTCCCCACGGCGCGCGGGCTCGCATGGCTCGCCTAAAAGGTGTTTTTTCGGTCGGCATAGCCGCCGAAAAAACGGATTTTATAATATTAGAATTTTTGCATTTATCTAAATTAAGGAATAAAAAATGATCAGAACGGTTTACAGAAAAGATATCAGCGACAGCGAGATCTTTGACAGAATAGGCGGTGCGCCCGACGTTTCCGCCACCGTCAGCGAGATCATCGCAGACGTAAAGGAGCGCGGCGACGTTGCGCTCAAAGAATATGCATTAAAATTTGACAGAGCGGATATTGATTCGCTCGAGGTCTCGAAAGAAGAAATTGATGCTGCATGCGCCGAGATCGGTGAAGATTATATTGATATGCTCGAGCGCGCGGCGGCGAATATCCGAGATTTTCACAGCCGCCAGGTGCGCCAGGGCTTCGTTTGTAACAGCCGAGCGGGCGTTTTCGCGGGTCAGAAGGTGATTCCGCTTGAAAGAGTCGGACTTTACGTTCCCGGCGGAACCGCGGCTTACCCCTCGTCGGTTCTTATGAATTGTATTCCTGCAAAGATAGCGGGAGTCGATGAGATAATTATGGTCACTCCCCCGAGCGGCGGAAGCATTCCCGCACAGATCCTCGCGGCAGCTCGCGTTGCGGGCGTGGGAAGAATCTTCAAGTGCGGCGGCGCGCAGGCAGTTGCGGCTCTGACTTACGGTACCGAAAGTATTCCAGCCGTCGACAAGATCGTCGGCCCCGGCAATGCATACGTTGCCGAGGCAAAGCGTCAGGTCAGCGGCAAGGTTGGTGTTGATATGATCGCAGGCCCCAGTGAGATACTTGTTATTGCGGACGGAAATTCGAATCCCGTCTACGTTGCGGCAGATCTGCTTTCTCAGGCAGAGCACGACAAGCGAGCATCTGCGGTGCTTGTTACCGACAGCGAAGATCTTGCAAAAGAGGTTACTGTTGAAATCGAAAGACAGCTTGCAGTCCTTCCCAGACAGGAGATCGCCCGTGCTTCGGTTGAAGATCACGGACTTATCATCATTGTTGACAGCATCGCCGAGGCGGTTGCAATGTCGAACCGCATAGCTCCCGAACATCTTGAGCTTTGCGTTGACGATCCCTTCGGGCTTCTCGATAAGGTCAGAAACGCGGGATCGGTGTTCCTCGGCAGAAACTGTCCCGAGGCAGTCGGCGACTATATGGCGGGTCCCAACCACACGCTTCCCACATCGGGAACAGCGCGTTTTTACAGTCCGCTCTCTGTCGATGATTTTGTCAAGAAGATGCAATTTACCTATTTTTCCGCCGAGGCTCTTGCCGATATCGCGGAAGACGTTGATAAATTCGCCCGCAGCGAGGGCTTTGATGCGCATGCAAGAAGCGTAATGCGCCGTATGGGGAGAGAGTACGAATGAGCCGTTTCCTTGCAAAAAAATACAGAACGCTTGACGCTTACGTTCCCGGCGAACAGCCGAGAGATAAAAAGTATATCAAGCTCAATACCAACGAATTTCCCTATCCGCCCGCACCCGACGTTATAGATGCGATAAACGCGGAAGTGATCTCGGATCTCCGTCTTTATTCCGATCCGACAGCGAAAAATCTTAAAGAAGCGCTTGCGAAGTATTACGGCGTGGGAGCCGAGAATGTGTTCGTTTCAAACGGCTCGGACGAGTCGCTGAATTTCGCGTTTGCCTGCTTCTTTGAGGATGGCGTGGCTTTTGCCGACCTGACCTACGGCTTTTATTCGGTTTTTGCCGATCTTTACGGCATTGATGCGAAAATAATTCCTCTTGACAAGGATTTTTCGATAGTTCCGGAGGACTATATCGGACTTTACCGTGGCGCTGTCATCGCAAATCCCAACGCTCCGACGGGCAAGGCTCTGCCTCTTTCGGATATCGAACGCATAGTTGCCTCGAACCCCGACCGCGTGATCGTTATTGACGAAGCATACGTTGATTTCGGAGGCGAAAGCGCGATACCGCTTACCAAGAAATACGACAATCTGCTCGTCTGTATGACCTATTCAAAGTCGCGCGGAATGGCGGGCGCAAGACTCGGATTTGCCGTCGGCAACGCGGAGCTTATTGCCGATCTCGAGCTTATGAAATATTCAACCAATCCCTATAACCTCGATTCGCTTGCACTTCGAATGGGTGCGGCGGCTCTCAGCGATTCCTCAAAGGCTTACTACGAGGAAAAGGTCGGTGAGGTAATAAAAGTCCGCGAAGACACCGCAAAGAAGCTTGGGTCACTAGGTGCGGAAGTCTTGCCGAGTAAGGCGAATTTCCTTTTTGTCAAGCTTCCGAACATTTCGGGCGGTGATGCGTACAGCAAACTGCGCGAGCGCGGAATACTTGTCCGTCATTTCTCAAAAGCGAGAATAAGCGATTATCTGCGTATCAGCATCGGAACCGCCGAGGATATGGCGGCGCTCGTTAATGCCGTAGCGGAGATCATTAAGGAGTAAAAAATGAGAACTTCAACTATAGAAAGAAATACCGCAGAAACCAAAATCAAGCTGACGCTTAATATAGACGGAAGCGGAAAAAGCAATATAAATACCGGAGTGGGATTTTTTGACCACATGCTGACTCTCTTCGCGCGCCACGGCGGATTTGATCTTGACGTGGTTTGCGACGGAGATATTGAGGTCGACGCTCATCACACCGTGGAGGACGTAGGCATCTGCCTCGGTAAGGCATTTGCCGAAGCTCTCGGCGACCGCAGAGGAATCTGCCGTTACGGTGACATAATCCTTCCGATGGATGAGGCGCTTATGCTTTGTGCCGTCGATCTTTCGGGCAGAGCATACCTCGATTACAGAGTGCAGATAAAGCGACCCCGTGTCGGCACTTTTGACACCGAACTCGGCGAAGAATTCTTTGTTGCGTTTGTCCGCGAATCGAATATCTGCCTGCACCTGCGCAAGCTCGCGGGTAAGAACGCGCACCACATCCTTGAAGCGGCTTTCAAGGCGAGTGCCAGAGCAATGCGTGCGGCGGCGGCAAAGGACAGCCGTTTCCCTGACGAGATCCCTTCGAGTAAAGGAGTCCTCTGATGCTGTGCGTTGTTGATTACGGAGTAGGAAACCTCTACTCGCTTTGTTCCTCGCTTGCTGCTGTCGGTGCGGAAGCCGTCGTCAGCGGCGATCCCGAGGTGATTGCAAAGGCAGATAAAATAATACTTCCCGGTGTCGGTGCATTCGGTGATGCGGCGGCTAAGCTCCGTGAAACCGGGCTTGATAAGCTTATCATCGAGCGCGCGAATGCAGGCGTACCGCTGATGGGTATATGCCTCGGAATGCAGATGCTTTTTGACGAAAGCCATGAGTTCGGATGCCACAAGGGGCTTGGACTTATTCCGGGCAAGGTCATTTCGATGGAAGGTGTTATTGCGCCCGAGCTTAAGATCCCGCAGATGGGCTGGAACGCGCTTCATTTCCCGAATGCGGAGCTTAAAGCATCTTCTCCCATTTTCCACGATATAAACGAGGGCGAATTTGTTTATTTCGTTCATTCCTACTATGCCTCCGAGTGCGATGCAGACACCGTCGCTGTCTGCGATTGCGGAGTGCCGATAACTGCGGCTGTCGTTCGCGGAAATGTAATGGGATGCCAGTTCCATCCCGAAAAGAGCTCGAAGGCAGGGCTCAAAATACTGAAAAACTTCTGTGAGGGCGATTTCGGAGGTGCAAGATGAGAATAGTACCTGCAATAGATCTGATCGGCGGCAAGGCTGTCAGACTCCTTCACGGCGATTATAACAAGCTGACGGTCTACGATAACGACCCACTTGCGGTCGCAAAACGCTTCAAGGAGGCGGGTGCCGAGTGGCTCCACGTCGTTGACCTTGAGGGAGCGAGGGACGGAAATACGCCCAATATCGAAACCGTTTCCGCTCTTGCAAAGGAGAGCGGACTTAAGGTTGAGATCGGCGGTGGTATCCGTTCGGTTGAAACGGCGAAGAGATACCTTGACGCGGGCGTTGAGCGTGTAATTCTCGGTACAGCCGCTGTGACAGATCCTGAAATGCTCGAAGACTGTCTGCGCGAATGCGGGGGCAGAGTAGTGGTAGGAGTCGATCTTCGCGGCGAAGCGGTCGCCATAAAGGGTTGGCTTGAGGAAGCCCCATTGAAGCGCGACGATTTCTTCGCCTCGATGATAGAAAAAGGCGTGCGTGACTTCATCGTTACCGATATCTCACGCGACGGCGCAATGAAGGGCACCAACGTAGCTCTTTACGAATATCTTTGCAAGACATATGTAGGATGCAATATTGTGGCATCGGGCGGTGTGTCTTCATATTCGGATATAGAGGCACTTTCAAAGATCGAAGGGCTCTGGGGCGCGATAGTCGGGAAAGCTTGCTACACGGGCGATATCGACGTCAGACGCGCGGTAGAAATGACGGAGGCGGCAAAATGATAACAAAAAGAATAATTCCTTGCCTTGACGTGCGCGACGGTCGCGTGGTCAAGGGTGTAAATTTCGCCGATCTGCGCGACGTTTCCTCGCCCGAGGTGCTTGCCGAGTTTTACAGCGACTGCGGCGCCGACGAGCTTGTTTTCTACTATATTACTGCGTCTTCGGACGGAAGGCAACTGTTTACCGATGCGCTTCGACGTGTCGCTTCAAAGGTGTTTATCCCCTTGACCGTCGGCGGCGGAATACGCACGCTTGACGATTTTGACCGCGTTCTCAAATGCGGCGCCGACAAGGTCAGCGTAAATTCGGGCGCGATCAGCGATCCCGATCTTATTCCGCGTGCGGCTGAACGCTACGGAAGCCAATGCGTCGTCCTCAGCGCCGATATCAAGCGCGTGGACGGCAGATTCAGCCTTTTCAAAAACGGCGGCAGAGTTGATACCGGCATCGATGCCATTGAATGGATCGAGCGCGGTGTACGTAACGGCGCGGGTGAGATCGTCGTCAATTCGATCGATACCGACGGCGTCGGCGGCGGATTTGACATAGAAATGCTCCGCGCGGTCAGCGAGGTTGCCGACGTGCCGATCGTTGCATCGGGCGGTGCGGGATCAATAGAAGATTTTATAACCTTGTTTAATACGCTTCCCGGCGTCGATGCCGGACTTGCCGCAACTATTTTCCACTTCGGCAAGATCAAAATACCCGATCTCAAAGCAAGTCTTCGCGATGCGGGAATCTCTGTGAGGTACACAAATGTTTGATATCAATAATCTTAAATACAATTCGGACGGGCTTATCCCCGCTATTATCACCGACGAGGCGGACGGCACAGTCCTGATGCTCGGATATATGAATGCGAAAAGCCTTGGCATTACTCTCGAGCAGAAAAAGGTATGCTTCTTCAGCCGTTCAAGACAGAAGCTCTGGCTCAAGGGCGAAACATCGGGCAATTTCCTCAATGTCGTGTCTATAAAGACAGACTGCGATGCCGATACTCTCCTGATCACGGCAAAGCCCGAAGGTCCCACCTGCCACACTGGCGCGCGTTCTTGCTTCTTTGAGGATATTTACGAGGACGAAAACGCGGAGCAGGCATTTTGTCTTGACGATCTGATGAAGCTCATCGAGGGCAGAAAAACGAACCCGAAGGAGGGCTCTTACACCACCTACCTCTTTGAAAAGGGAATTGATAAGATCCTCAAAAAGGTCGGTGAGGAATGCACCGAGGTCATCATCGCGGGCAAGGGCGGCGACCGTGCGGAGGCTATCTTTGAAATTGCAGATCTTACCTATCACGTAATGGTCATGATGACCGAGATGGGAATCTCGATCGACGAGGTGCGCGCTGAGCTTGCAAGCCGCCACGTCGTTGATAAGAAGATCAAGCAGGAGAAGATGAAGTAATGGGATACTTCAATTACCATACGCATACGACCTTCTGTGACGGCAAAAGCACGCCGGAGGAGATCGTTCTTGAGGCGATAAGGCTTGGAATTGACACGATAGGTTTTTCGGGTCACTCGCCCGCGGGCGGATGCGATCATTATGCGCTGAAGGACGTGCAGGGATATTACGATTGTGTCAGCCGTCTGAAAGATAAGTATTCGGATAAGATCCGGATCCTGCTCGGAATAGAGAGGGACGTTTTCGCTTACGATGACGATCACGATTACGATTTCGTTATAGGAGCGTTCCATAATCTTCTCATAGACGGCAAATTCTTTCATACCGACCGTTCGCCCGAGGTGCTGAAAGAGGGCATAGATGAGCTTTGCGGCGGCGACGGAGAGGCGTTTGCCATTCGTTACTACGATTTCGCCAAGGACGTTGCGCGGATCACGGGATGCGATATCGTCGCGCATATCGACCTCGTTACCAAGTTCAACGGCGACGCCGAGAATAAATTCTTTGACGTGCGTTCCGAGGCTTACCTTGCCGCGGCAAGAGAGGCAGTCGCGGAAAATATGAAGTATTGCAACCTCTTTGAGATCAACTCGGGCGCGATCAGCCGCGGCTGGCGAAAGACCCCGTACCCCGATTCCGCAATACTCGATATTATCCACGATGCGGGCGGAAAAGTGACTTTCGGTGCGGATTCGCACGCGAAAGAAACACTCCTTCTCGGATTCGATCAGGCAGAAGAACTCGCCAAGAAGCACGGCTTCGGTGCTCTTGCAAGACTAAAAATTTAATTACGAAAAGCCGAGGATGAAGAATTCTCGGCTTTTTGAAAGTTTTTCAAAAAACATGGAACTTTTCACAACTTTTGCCGTCTATATGAGTGAATACCCCGAAAGGAGAATGAAAATGAAAAGATTTGCGGCGTTATTGGCATTTTTGCTTTGCTTGGCATCGGTTTCCTGCACAGAAGTTTTTTCCGAAAACGTGGAAACGAGTGAAGTTCCCGAAACCGAAGACGCGACGAATATGGCAGAAACCACGGAGGAAGAGCTCACGCACATCCTTGTCGATTGGATGGATTTTATCCGCGTGAACGGTGTTGTTTACGACGGCGGATGGGAAAACAGAGAAGTCGATGAATCCCGAATAGGTGAAAAACTCGGTGAGATTCTTTATTCCGTCAAAACCTATTACGAAAGTCAAGAAGAGCTCAGTCAAGCGGATAAACGTGATTTTACCGCCGCTTTCAGACCGATAGGTTGCGAGATATTCGCGGTTAAGGACGATGATAATTCGATTGCTGTGTTTGACGAAGGCAAATATTATCTTTATTCGCAGCGTTCGTTTGTTGATTTTGAAGTATACGGCGGAGAAAGAAACGGTTTGCCCTTCGCGGATGATAAAAGCTTTGGCGTGGTAGTCAACAGCTTTGCGCAGCTCTGCGAAGCTTTTGGAGGAGCCGAACTTGTTCCGGATGAGATCAAAACGAAATATTCCGACACTGCTCTTGATGATACTACGCTGATCATTGTTGGGTTGGTATCGGGATGGGGCGGCACCGAATTTGGTATATCCTCCGTTGAGAAGATAGGCTCGGATATCCATATCTACGCGGCTCAATTTGATTCGGATGCCGATGGAGATACGGCAATGCATTATTGGACTTTCTATATTGAGACGGATAAAACCCAAGGCAAAAACGTCGTACTGCATACGGATAAATGCGAACCGCTGAAAAACGATACAGAGCTTTACGATATGACCTATGAACAGATCAATAGATATATTCTATATGCTCCGGGTGAGGATCTTGGACTTTATGAAGGCAAGCCCGCAACGAACAAATATGCCGCCGAGGAGATCGCACACTCTCTCGGAGACTATTCGGGCTATAGTGCGTTTGTAAGATATTGCCCGACCAATAATTATTGGCTGGTCAGCCTTACACGCTCGGAGGGTAGCAGCACGTACATTACAGATGTAGTCATTCGCGCCGCCGACGGAAGGGTGATTTCACAGATCGAAACTATAGGATGCAGTTAATGTTAAAAAATGCCCTCGCCTGAGGGCATTTTTTCAATAAAATGTAAATTTATTTCGATTTGATGCAGAAAATATAAGATTTTTCTTGACTTTTGGACAATATAGAGGTATAATATATTGTAAGTTTCCTTTTGGGATTTACATCAAATTTGTATTCTACACCCAAGGAAGGTGAATTTTTATGGAAAGACTTATCGGAACAGTATCAAGAGGCGTTCGCGCACCCATTATTAAGGCAGGCGATGATATCGCAACTATCGTAGCGGACAGCGTTCTTGCAGCCGCAAAGTCGGAAAATCTTGAGATCCGTGACCGCGACGTTATCGCGATGACCGAATCCGTTGTTGCTCGTGCACAGGGTAACCTTGCACACATTGATCAGATCGCGGCTGACGTCCGCGCAAAATTCCCCGGCGGCGAGGCGGCTATCGTATTCCCCATTCTCTCCCGTAACCGCTTCTCTATCTGCCTTAAAGGCATTGCAAAGGGACTTAAGTCCATCATCCTTATGCTTTCTTATCCCGCTGACGAGGTTGGAAACCATCTTATCGACATCGATGTTTTTGACCAGTCGGGCGTTAATCCCGTAACCGATATTCTCACAGAAGAGAAGTACCGTGAGCTTTTCGGCTACCACAAGCACACCTTCACCGGTGTTGACTATATCGAATACTACCGCGAGCTCATCGAGTCCTGCGGATGCAAGTGCACCGTTATTCTCGCTAACGACGTAAGAGCTATCCTTAACTATACAAAGCACGTTCTTTGCTGTGATATCCACACCCGTTTCCGCAACAAGAGACTTCT
>JAZSLM010000112.1:0-15344 GCA_045535375.1 Eubacteriales bacterium | reverse complement strand
GAAAAGTCAAGAGTTTTTTAGTGATTAGTACGCTGCCATACACCAGCTTGAAGTTTTGGTCCACCTTTTTCAAAAGGTGGCGAATTCTTAAGGCAGCGCCTTAAGTCGCCCTCCGCAGAGGGCGAAATCGGTTGCCGGATGCAACCCCGCAAGCGAAGCTTGCTCTCCCCTTGTGCTTCAAACGGGCGGCGCCCCGCCGAACGTTT
Source organism: Eubacteriales bacterium (assembly GCA_045535375.1). GTDB lineage: Bacteria > Bacillota > Clostridia > Oscillospirales > CAG-272 > CAG-390. The sequence goes on along the minus strand of JAZSLM010000112.1, from coordinate 15,138 downwards.
GGAAGGAGTAAAACCTGCCCTTGCGGTAGGTTTTTGCTCCTTCACCCGGCGTGCTCCGAAGAGCACGCACGATATGCCTTCGGCGCGATATATCCTTTGGATACGATATATCACTTCGTGATGCGATATGTTCCGCTTTGCGGAACGTAAAGGAAAAAATCCGCCGCGGCGGATTTTGTCATTTTTATTATATTTCGCCCTTGGTTTCGTTCCGACTGAAAAATCCCGCGCGCCGCTCTATACCCACCCAACCCTCCCGCAAGCGGGAGGGCTTGATTTATGGTGCGAACATTGAAAAATCAATCAATGATTGATACCTAAACAACTATTTGATAATTGTCTTTCGCTCGGAAGTGTGATATAATATACTCACACCGGTGAAAAACCTTTCAAGGAGAAACAAAATGCAACTCAATTTAGGGAAAAAGATCCGTGAACTACGCCGCCGCGACGGGCGCACGCAAGATAATCTTGCCGAATCACTCGGAGTCACGGCGCAGGCAGTGTCGCGCTGGGAGTCGGGCGGGAGCTATCCGGATATGGAGATGATACCGGCAATCGCAAATTACTTTCATATTTCGATTGATGAACTGTTCGGATACCACGACGAACGAGAAGAAAAAATCAAAACTGTTCTTGAAAAGGCTACCAAGATACTCACCAAACAGGGATTTACAATGTATCAAGGAAGCTTATCGGAAGATGTCCTGGAATGTGTCAATATGCTTCGCGCCGCTTCCGAAGAGTTTCCTAATGAACCGAAAATTCTTTTGAAGCTCGCACAGGCACTTCATATGTGGGGTTGGAATAAATACGGGGCAAAAGGGTATCTTTCCGATTCATCCGGCATCATAGAAGATGATATTGATTACAATTCACAAAATGTTTATTGGCAAGAGGCTGTTCGCGCTTATGAAAAGCTTTTGAAATGCGCTCCATCTCCCGAAGAGCGTGAAATGGCCATTCGTCATATAACACCGCTCTATTGCCGCATGGGTGAATACGAAAAGGCAAAAGCACTTGCCAACGATCAAAATGCACTTGTCATTTGCAAAGAAGTTTTGCTGCCCCTGGCAACCGTCGGAGAAGAAAAAGCAAGATATCAAGGCGAAAGAATTATGGCTCTTCTGGGAAATCTTCAATTTGCTATTTTCGAATCTGTAGCCTTAAGACCTTGGGTGTCATCCTCTGAATACGGAAGACAGATACTTTTGGCGGTTATTCAGTTTTACGACACCGTATTTATTGACGGCAGATGTGGAAGATGGCATTGGGATATTGGTGATTTGTATTTGACTTTGGTGCACTACGAAACAGACAATGGTGGCAGCATGGAAAATATACTCCATTATTTTGATAAATGTTTTGATCATTGCAAGGCGTATGAACGCATTTACAATGAAGGTGAATATCAATATTCCGCACCGTTGGTTTCGGCATTGCCGAAGATAAACAAAGGAGACCTCCCTCCCCTCGGAGATGATTTTTGGAAAAGGCAATTGCGAATATTTCATAAAAATGTCGTTAATGAAATTCGTAAGAACCCCAAATACGCTGAGTGTTTTGAGTAAAAATATAAAAAGACGAGAGCGCTCTCGTCTTTTTATGTGGAATGGTTAATTCGATTTTTGTTCTTTCTTTCGTATTAGCCCGAGAAGTCCCCATATTTCGCACCATACAAAGCTAATCGAACTAATAACCGGAATAATCATTGGACTGCTGCCGATGGAAAACAAAAGCGTTGATAAAGCAAGAAGAAACGAGTTATAGAGGGTAAAAAGAAATTTATTTTCGCTATTGCGCAGACATATTTTTGAATACAGAACCGAGAGAACCGGTATTGCAATAGCAAAGCAAAATATCAAGCCGATCAAACCAATTACTATACCGCCGTACCCGCTGTCGTGCGAGTAAGGTTCTGCGGCAACATAAACTAATAAAATGATAATCGAGAAAATAACTGCCGAGATTACGGGAAATAGCCATTTTTTATGTTTCATCATTCATCCTCCATACTTACACCATCAAACTGTAAGGTATATTCCGGCTGCTTTTCGGATTTTTTACTTATGAAAACTCCAAGCGTTCCCGAAATCAGACAAACGACAAAAAGAATGGGCGACAAGATCAGTGAGAAAGCGTTGTGAGTCAAAAACACCGACAAAGCGACAGGAGCGGCGAACAAAATTGCGTTATACAGGATAAAGGGGAGTTTGCAGTTTGCATCAGCTAAACAGTTGAATCCGTAGAAAAATGAGAAAATTGTGGGAAGAATAAGGCAAAGGTTTGAAAGAATAACCGTGATAATCGCATCAGCGGTAATGCTTTCGATGAGTGATAGTATCAAGCCGAACAATAGAAATAATGCGATACAGAAAATGATCGCCGCGGGTGGCAAAATCCATCTTTTGAGCTTCATTTTGACCTCCAATTCGTAAAAAGCGGGGTGCTATGAGTTACTACAACACTAATATACCATATTTTTTGCGGGATGTCAAGAGTTATTATTTCTATGTGCGCAATTCCAAGCAGGGGTGAAGGGGGGCGCAGCCCCCTTCATCGCTTACGATGTCATCCTGAGGAGCGCCCGCAGGCGTATGCGACGAAGGATCTCGTGCCGCGCCAATTTATAAGCGCGGCGCGGTGCCGGTACAAAGGAGTTTGATATGAATAGCCGTAATGGTTTATTCAAACGAATATGTTCGCTCTATCAAGAGTCAAGAAAATAGTGTTTCCTATTCTGCCTTAAAACAATCTAACAGAGTGCTTTGTCGATATTTATACGATTATTCACAGCAGACTTCTCTGTATAGGCACCGCGCTGCCCGAGGAACAACTCGGTCAGCACGAGATCCTTCGGGGCAGGCGGTCTGCGGACGCCGCCTCAGGATGACAGCGTTTCTTTTGAAGGGGGCTGCGCCCCCTTCACCCCTGCTTTGCGAGTGCGAACATATTTTTCTAAAAATATTGACACAATCAAAATAATATGATACAATTATTGCGTATATAAAAAAACGGAGGTCAAAAATGATAAGACATATAGTAATGTGGAAATTCCTGCCCGAGGCGGGAGGAAAGACTCGGGATGAAAATCTCGAGGACGTCAAGGCGCGTCTTTTGGCGCTTTATGCAAGCGGCAAGATCGAGGGGCTGCGCCGTATGGAGATCGGGCGCGACGTTTCGGGCACCGATATGTCCTACGACATGGTGCTTCTGACCGAGTTCGATTCGCTTGAGGCGCTTCATAACTACAAGGTACACCCCGACCACGTCGTTATTTCTAATTTTGTAAAAACAGTCCGTTCGGCGCGTGCAGTCGTCGACTGCGAGATTTAAGGAGATCGAAAATGAGCTACGCAGACAGAGTTTATATAGAAAATTGCCGCGATATACTTGAAAACGGCTTTTACGACACCGATCTCGACGTCCGTCCCCGTTGGGATGACGGCACCCCCGCGCACACGGTCAAGAAATTCTGCATCACCAACCGCTACGACCTGCGCGAGGAATTTCCCATTATGACCCTCCGCAAGACCGGCGTCAAGAACTGCATCGACGAGATCCTTTGGATCTGGCAGAAGAAGTCCAATAAGATTTCCGAGCTTAATTCCCACATTTGGGACGCCTGGGCGGGCGAGGACGGCACGATCGGCAAGGCTTACGGCTATCAGCTCGGCGTCAAGCACCAGTACCGCGAGGGCGAGTTCGATCAGGTCGACCGCGTGCTTTACGACCTCAAGCACAACCCCGCGTCGCGCCGCATTATGACCAATATCTACAATCACGCTGACCTCAATGAGATGAACCTCTACCCCTGCGCGTACTCGATGACTTTTAACGTCACGGGCAAGTATCTTAACGGTATCCTCAATCAGCGTTCGCAGGATATGCTGACGGCGAACAACTGGAACGTCGTGCAGTATGCAACCCTCCTTTGCATGTTCGCGCAGGTATCGGGACTTATCCCCGGCGAGTTCGTTCACGTGATCGCGGACGCGCATATTTATGACAGACACATTCCCCTCGTCAAGGAGATGCTCGAGCGCGAGCAGTTCGAGGCGCCGAAATTCAGCCTCAATCCCGCCGTCACGAATTTCTACGACTTCAAGGTCGAGGACGTGATCTTCGAAAATTATCAGGCAAATCCGACGGGATTCAAGATCCCCGTAGCGGTTTAAGGAGTAAATATGGATCTTATCGTAGCCGCCGACCGTAACTGGGCGATCGGCAAGGGGGGAGACCTCATCTACAGTATCCCCGAGGATATGAAATTCTTTCGCAAAATGACCGCGGGCAAGACCGTCGTTATGGGCAGAAAGACACTTGAATCCTTCCCCGGAGGCAAGCCGCTGCCGAAAAGGGTGAACGTAGTGCTTTCATCAAACCGCGATTATTCGCCCGAGGGCACCGTTGCGGTACATAATTACGCGGAGCTCTTTGACGAGATCGCGAAATATCCCGAGGATGACGTTATGCTCATCGGTGGCGGACGGCTTTATACCGATCTTGCAAAATATTGCCGCCGCGCGTATATCACGCTGATCGATGCCGAGACCGAGGGCGTTGACACATTCATCCCCAATTTCGACGAACTTGAAGGTTGGAGCCTTGAATCGGTATCCGATCCCGTTGAAACGGGGGGACACGTCATCAGATTTGCAACTTATCTAAACAATTCCCCCGCTGTTTACGGCGAATAAAACAAAGGTGTCCTCACGGGCACCTTTTTTCTTGAAAATCTTGACCTAGGGTGCAAATTATGGTATACTAAAGAAAAATGAAAAAAGGAGCTGAAATATGAGGAAGATAATTTCTATAACCGCTTTGCTCTTGGCTTTGATCACGATTTTATCGTCCTGCAGTACTGTCGTTCCCGAGGATACGACAGCGGTTGTCGAGATTTCAAAAGAGCCCGTCAGCGAAACGACGGTTGCTCCCGAAACGACGGCAGAGCCAGAGATCGAAAAGAGATATCTCAAAGAGCCGTATATTGATATAGAATTCACCGCGGACGGCGGTTTTGACGACGCTATGGGGCACGTTAAATGCACTCTCGACGAAAAAAATAAGGGCAGCGTTGTCAGCGAAACCGTTGTCATCGGCGGCAAGAAATACGAGATACCGCATCTTTACGTCCGCGAAAAGGGCGGTGTCGGACGGCTGACCTTTAAGGAAATTAGGGAAAAGAATCAGCTTTACGAGCTTCTCGAGGGCGGATTTACGCTTGAAACCCTTGTTGTGAACGATAACGCATTCAATTCCTCGTCGGGCGAGCAGGGCGTGGCGATGTCCTGCCAGAGCGGAGGGTACAATTTTACGATTTATAAAGGCAAGTATTCCTTCTCGGTACACACCGGAGGAGCTTACAGCACGCCCGCGCAGGATTCGGCTCCCAACCGCAAGGAAATGACGCATCTGATGGGCGTTTACGACCCGAATCGCAAAAGTGCGACGCTCTACGTCAACGGCGAGTTTGAATCCGAGCTTTCCGCCGAGGGAATATTAGCTCTCGCGGGAGGCAACGGATGGACGACCATTATCCTCGGCGGCGACACGACTGCCGAATGCACGACCTCTACTTACGCGTCAAATACCCGAATCGCGGATTATAAGCTCTATGACGCGCCGATGAACGCGATGCAGATCAAGACCGCATACGAGCAGATGCTTGCGAAATTCACGGGCTCGGAGTTTGAATACGAAGTGATATATTATGAGGAAGAAGAGGCGGTAAACGGCGACAGACTCTTTTCGTCGCTTGCGGATAGCTACGCCGACGTTTATGAGCCGAAAACGGCGATAATCAATTCGCCCACGGTTATGACTTATGCATCGAAAGACTCTTTCGTGCTTGACGGCGTCCGCCCCGCGACGATGATATTCGGTGTCGGGGCGAAGAACGGTGCACTTTACGCTTATTCTGAAAAGGGTGAGGAGATCTGTTTGCTTTACGATGCCGTCAAGGCACTCGGTGCGAAGATCATTCCCGCGTTCTCGGTCAATGACGGCGGAGCGGCAAGCCTGCTGATCGATTTTATCAACTACCACAACGTCGGCGACTGCTTCGTTATTTCGCCCGATGCGGAAATACTGAAAAATGTCCGCAGATCGACCCGTTCAGCGCGTCCCGTGCTTGACCGATCGGGAAAAAGCGCGGTAGATCTCAAGGAGCTCAAGCTTGAGGTCTCCACGGCACTCGCGAAAGGCGTTATTCTGGATTCCGCCGCGCTTTCAACGGCAGATGTGACCGCGCTTCGTGCTTATGCGCTTTCGGTATTCCTCAAAACCGACGCAAGCACCGCGGCGATCCACGATGCGATCTTCAAGGGCGCGATGGGGATCATTTGCCCCGATGCGGTAAAGGCGGTTGAATATCTCGAGGGCTTCAAGCAAAATACCCTCTGCTTCCCGACGATGATCGTGGCGCACAGAGGCGATATGCAGTATTGCCCCGAAAATACACTTCCGTCCTTTATTTCGGCGGCAAAGTCGGGCGCGGACGTTATCGAGCTTGACGTTTATATGACCAAGGACGGCTATCTTGCCATCAATCACGACGCTACGACATCCAAATGGGATAAAAAGCTGACCTGCACCGAAAGCACACGCGCAGAGCTTAAAGCTTTGAAGAATACCGAATCGGATGCCACTAGGGACGATGAATTTGCCTTCTATGAGGAGGTCGTGGACTATTTCTCGAAGAATTATACCGACGTTGTCTTCCTCGTTGAGATAAAGGACAAGCGCAACGAGGTCATCGACAAGGTCTACGAGGTCACGAAGGCGGCGGGGATGCTCGACCGCATACTGATCATCTGCACGAATCACAGCATAATCCGATATGCATATCAGACATACGGCGTTGCGGTGCAGATGAACCGTTCCTACATACACGATGCAAAGAACCTGCAAGCAACCCTCGCCTACGCCTGCGAGGAGGTGACCGCGCTCAACAGCTCCTATTTTACGGTCTGGGGAGATTGCATTTACGATCTCAACAAGGCGCTCCGTCACAGAGGTATAAAGTATTCGCCGTGGACCACGACCACCGAGGCGGCGACCGATTCGGATTTCGCGCTCGGATATCCCGAATTCACGACGAACACGCCCCACCGTGTTGACGGCTACGCGCGTTATCTCCGCGCCGAGCTCGGAGCGGACGGAAGCGCTCGGGTATACCGCGTGAATTACGACGGAAGCGAAAAGCTCGTTACCGCAGAGGCGAAGCTGATCGTGCTTGAAGGGAACGTCAGTTTCAAGGGCGGAAAGATCACGGGAAGCGGTACTTTCGCGTTCTCGTACAGCTCAAAGGTAGGAAACTATACCTACGAAATTTGCTCGCTGACAATGACAAAATGAAAAGGAGAAAATAAAAATGAAACTTGAACTGATCAACAAGATCCTCGCCGACACCGCGTACGTTCGCATGGGCGGCAGAAAAGAGGAGAAAAAGGCTGCCGAATATCTTGTCGGCGTATGTAATGAATTCGTAAGCGGTGCTTATACCGAGGAATTTTCCGTTGATATGGCGGATATCAAGCGCGCAAAGCTTTATGCCGACGGCAAGGAGATCGCCTGCAAGGGTTATCTTTGCTGCGGCTCGGGTATTGCCGAGGGTGAACTTTACTATCTCCGCGCGACCGATAAATATTCGCTCTCGCAGTGCCGCGGCAAGATCGTTATGATCGATACCTATCTCGGCTATTGGAGATACCGCGACCTTGTTGAAAACGGCGCGATCGCGTTCATTACCTTCGACGGAAATATCAACTACGCCGACCGCGACATCGATCAGCGCGAGCTCCGCAGTTATATCAGCAAGGGCGAGAAGCTTCTGGGTGTCAATATCAACGCAAAGGATGCTGTCAAGATGATCGAGGAGGGTGTCAAGGACATCCGCATCGAGGTCGAGCAGGACGAATACGAGGGCAAGTCGCAGAACGTCGTTCTTGAAATGAAGGGCGAGCGTGAGGAGTTCATCGTGTTCACCGCGCATTACGATTCGACCTCGCTGTCGACGGGCGCGTACGACAATATGTCGGGTTGCCTCGGACTGCTTCATATGATCGAGTATTTCTCCAAGAACCCGCATTCCTATTCGCTCCGCTTCGTCTTCTGCGGAAGCGAGGAGAGAGGACTTCTCGGCTCGAAGGCATACTGCGAGACCCACGGCGATGAGCTTGATAAGTGCGTCCTCTGCATAAATCTCGATATGATCGGCTGTATTATGGGCAAGTTCGGCTCCTGCTGCACCGCGGAGAAGGAGCTCGTTAACTATATTACCTATATGGGACTCGAGTGCGGCTTCCCCGTAAGCGTTTATCAGGGCGTCTATTCCAGCGATTCGACTCCTTTCTCGGACAAGGGCGTGCCCTCGGTATCCTTCGCTCGCCACGCTCCCGGCAATACCGGAACCATCCACAACAGCTATGACACCAAGGCGCTTCTTACGGCAGAACAGATTGAAAAAGACAGCGAATTTATTACCAAGTTCGCGGACAGAATGGCAAACGCGGTCTATTGCCCCGTATCCCGCAAGATCCCCGACAATATGAAGCAGAAGCTTGACGAATATTTGCTCAGAAAGAAGCCCGAATAAATATAAGAAAATCCGTCCGCACGGGCGGATTTTTTCTTCAAAAAACTTGACTTTACCGACAAAATATAGTATTATTATATCAATATCAAAGAAAGGCAAGGTCAAACTATGACTAAACGCATTTTTAGCTTTATTCTGGCACTCACTTTTGTGATCTGCCTCATCCCCGCATCCACCTTTTCCGTTTCCGCCGAGCGAACAGAGCTCGATGTAAAATGGAATGAGGGCGCCATTGGCGGTCCCACCAACAACAGTAAGTACAAGATCCTCTCGTCTGCAGGCTATTGCTATTCCGATATCATCACTATCGAAAAAGCGGGCACGAAGGTGTATTACACCGCTCCCACCACCGCGGGCCTCGGACACACGCTCCTTGCGTTCTCCACATGGGTACAGCAGGGTAACGAATGGGTCATCGACAAAGCCGGCGCGAACGTTGACGGCACCTTCCTTTACGGAAAGAGCATCGGTCAGACGGTCGTTGACGGCGGAGTAAGATACGAGTTTATTACCGACCACGACAATCAGTCCATCCGTCTTTCATACCGCGCTGATGGCGAGGTGGCTATTCCGAGAGTTTATGCAGAGCCCACAACAGAGCCCTCCACTCTTGCTCAGCTCAACGCGCGCAACTTCACCGCTACCTTTGAGACTGACGGAACCGTTGGCAATCTTCAGTGGTTCTGCGGTTACGCTTCCTCCGCGTCGAACACCAACGGCTCGGCTAAGGAAGTAAGACTCGCTTCGGCAGATTACGCTCATTCGGGTCTTTTCACCGTTCCCAAGGCGGGCACCAAGATCTCCTATACCATCAATACCGACAATCCCAACAATGCATACAACGCCTTCACGAGATATAAGCTCGAGGACGGCAGATACGTTTATGACGTTGGTTACGATGCAACAAGTACCGTCGTAAAGAACGGCTATACCTACACCTACGTTACCACCTACGATAACGAGGTACTCCGTCTCTCGGTTCGTCCCAACAAGAGCTACTCCGATATCGCGGTCGACGCTCCCGTAACCGTTAAGTGGGAACAGACCAATGAAAAGGGTACCGCTTCCACCGAGGTCGTTCTCAAGACCGAGTGGCCCGATCCCGAGCTGCTCAGCCTCGTAACGGGCGCACCTCTTATCGCGACCTCCGAGGTCAAGGGTCTTGAGTGGCACGACGGCTACGTCGGCTCGCAGTACCATGACTCTCAGGCGTTCAATATCACCTCTCCCTCCAACGCCGATTACGAATACAGTGACGTTTTCACCGTTCCGAAGGCGGGCACTACCGTTTACTTCTTCGATCAGACCTTTACCGATTTCGACGGTAGTTCCTACGCTTCGACCAGCGTTATGACCGTTTCTCATTGGAAGCAGGAGGGCGGCAACTGGGTATTCGATAAGACGAAGGAATACCTCAACGGCTGTGACGTTTATAACGTTCTTATGACCAAGAATTACCGCCTCTACGCTTACACCACCACCGAGGATAACGAAAATCTTCGCCTGTGCATGCGTTATGCCCCTGTTTACTCGACAGAGGAAGAGCTTATTCCTCCCGTTTATCTCGTTGAGCCCACCGATTTCAAGACTGTCGACAAGACCGGAGAGGCTTCTTACACCGATCAGTCGGGCGAAAAGGTAACCTACAATATCTATCTCCCCGCAGGCTACACCGCAGATAAGCAGTATACCCTCGTTTTCGATAACTCCGCGGACGCCGCTATCGCGAACGCGCTTATCGGCAAGAACTACAACGGCATCGTGGTATCCTACAATGGCGACCTAGATAAGTCCCTCCGTCTCTTTGACGAGGTGGTCAAGAACTACCCCGTTAAGGTTTCCGACCTCCTTGCTGTCGGCGACGAAAAGCTCGCTAAGCATTTCGTTGAGTTCGAGGTCATCAGACTCTGCCAGGCTATGGTAGTCACCTCCAACAACGTTCCCTCCGCAAAGTATGCGACGATGAAGGCAATGTCGCAGTTCAAGGATGCCGAGGAAGCGGCTCTTTGGCTCGCCCAGGAGACTGAGGATTACTATGAGATCCTTGACGGTGTCAAGATGTACGCCATCGGCGACAGCTATTTCGGCGGCTCCCAGCTCGGTCAGCATCAGACATGGGTCAACCTTCTTGGTTACAAGTACGGCATGACCTTCCACAACTACGGTATCGGCGGCAACACCGTTGCAACCGCGCGCGGTCAGTCAAGCAATCAGCCTCCTATGCACAGCCGTTACGATCAGATGCCCACGGACGGCGATATCTACATCATCGAGGGCGGACGTAATGACCGTCACTACAGCGTTCCCTTCGGTCAGAATGACTCGAAGACCGTTACATCCTTCAAGGGTGCACTCAACGTGATCATTCAGGGTATTCAGGCAAAGAATCCCGATGCCTTCATCGTTCTTGTAACTCCCTGGAGCTATGCTACCGAAACCGGCTATCTCGGCACTAACAACGACTATGCAGACGCTATGAAGGAGCTTGCGGAATACTACAATGATCCTCACATCGTTTGTATGTACGCGGCAGACGCAGAGTACACCGGTGTTGACATGGCGGATGCCAAATTCCGCGCACAGTATTGCCAGACAGCAAGCGACGTCAGCCATCTTAATGCAGACGGTATGTACCTCGTAGCTCCCAAGTTTGATCAGTGGCTTGCAGAGGCTTACGCGAAGTTCAAGGGCGCGACCCTTGTAAACTCCGCAGATGCTGAGCAGTTCCTCAAGGTCGAGGAGCCCGAAACTACCTCGGCTCCTGAAACGAACGCTCCCGCAGAAGGCGAAAACACCACCGAACCCGCTCCCGAAAAGAAGGGCTGCGGCGGTATGATCGCAGGCGGCGTTGCGATCATCGCTATCCTCGGCACTGCTGTTGTCTTCAAAAATAAGGACTGAAATTTAGTGACTAGTGACTAGTGGCTAGTGACTAGTGAATGGAAGATTTTCTCGCTTTGCTCGAAAATCAACTATTATGATAATTTAATTTGGTATTGATGATCCATTATTTAGTTGGATAATTTAATACCTGAATCAAAAACTCTCGGATATTAGAAGCTTTTGCTTCAAAATATCCGAGAGTTTTCTATTTACTTGTTATATTTTTGTGCCATACAAAATCTCATCCGCACTGCACAAAATTATTGATGTGAAATTTTCGCTCCGCGAAAATTTTCCTTCACTAGTCACTAGCCACTAGCCACTAATCACTTCTTCACCTGCTCGGGCATCTGACCTTCTGCGACAGTACCGGGGGTGGGTGCTACGCGGACGGTGTCTACCCTGGAAGTGAAGGTGTAGTTGGTGGGATACTTAAAGGTGATCGCCTTATCGGGAAGAACGTCCTTCGAACCTTCCCAGTTGTACCAGCAGCGGGAAACAACTCTTGTTCCGTTGAGAATCTCAAGCTGAACGGGGTTGGTTTCGGGAAGGGTCTTGCCGATTATGATAATGATATCCTTACCGCCGACAAGGTTGGTCTTGTAGTGATTGTTGAAATCGGCAACGCTGAGATTGCTGCCCTCGGGCAGGAACCAAAGAACAACGGGGGAGTGAGGAGCGATGGTGCCGGTCAGCTTCCAAGTGTTTTCAGTGAGCGAATCTGCGTTTGCACCGGGCTTAGCATAGTAGCGGATGGAGTAACCGCTGAGATTGATCGTGGTGTTGCTGTTGTTGTAAAGCTCGATATATTCCCAGACTGCGCCGCCGTTCTGTACGCTTTGGGGAAGAACTTCGGTGAAGTAAAGATTGGAGATCTCGCAGTATCTGACACCTGCGTATTTCTTGCCGCCGGTCTCGCCCTGAGCGATCGCGTAAATTCGAGGAGTATTTCCTGAATATGCAAAGTCTGCATGAACGGTTACGCTTTCGCCCGCGCGGATGTTACCGATGGTAACGGTTGCGCTGGGAGTCTGGGTGGTGCCGTTGAATCCGGAGGTGCTGGAAAGGTAGAAGTTTACGACCGCATTCGTCATATCGGTGGTTGCCGAATTCTTGACGGTTGCGATGATGCGCTGTTCCTTGCCATTAACGGCGTCGGTAACGAGAGCCTGCTCAATGGAGGTTACGGTGAGCTCCTCGCGGTTTTCGATCCAGATGGGAGCGGTTACACACCAGGTGCTGTCCGCACTTACTCTTACATAGTAGTAATCGTAATAGGGATCAAGCTCGAATTCCCATGTGAATTCTTTCTTTCTTCCGAGGTTCTGCTGAGCAACAACGATATTGTCCTCTGCAACAAGCTGAACGGTGCCAAGACCGATCGCCTTCTGGGTGGAAAGATCGATGCTTACTTTAAGTTTGTCAGGATTGTTGAGTCGGGAGCCCATCCACTCGTCGTTGATCTTATAGTAGATCTTGAGGGACTTGTCGGTGGTGGTATAAGTACGGTTCTTCTGGAATGCCTCGATTATATTCTGACGGGTGAGCGAGGGAGCAAGTGCATATCCGCAGTATTCGTATGCGTTACCCCAGTCTGCGGAGTGGTTATCCTCGTTGTAAAGAGGAGAAACGTGCCAGCCCTTTGTAAGGCTGAGTGCATATTCAACGTCGTAGCTCTTACCCTTGATCTCGGCAAGGTTTACTACTTCGTCATATTCCTCGGACCAGAACTCGTATTCGCAGAAGTTACCCCACTTGTAGCCGGGATGGTTGAACATTACGATCGAACCGGGCTTCTTGGTCATGGTTTTGTAGTAGTTCTCAAGAAGAGTGGATCTTGTGGTGAGAGATGGGTAGTTGAGGGTATTGAGGTGTCCGTAGTAGGTTGCCGCGGAGTAGGTCTGCTCGTATCCGTAAAGAGCCACGAACGTACCGGGATCGTTATAGCTGTCGGCGTTAGTCTGGTGTCTGCTCTGATATACCGAGTTTGTAAAGGAGTTCGAGTGGTCGGTAACCGAGAAGAAGTCGAGCTTTGCAACGTCGCGCGCATATTTGTAAGCCTCTTTGACGGTTTCCTTACCGTCAGAGTCACCGGTGTGCGCGTGAAGCTCGCCGGAGTAAAGATTCATTTCGGAAGCATCTCCGCAGGTGAACAGGGTTTCAATAACCTTGCATCCGTCGTTTGTGCCTTCGAGGTATAGAATAGCGGTATGATCGCCGGGATCAACGGTTACGCTGTTGAGAAGGAGCTCGCCGAAGTCCCATACAGCCTTGTCGATAACGTCAACACCGTCAATAACGAGTCGGCTGTTATCTTTATTTACCTGAGGATCGGCAAATTCGTAAAGAAGAGTGGGGGTGTAGACGTCTTCGTAATAATAAAGGTTTTCGGGAGAGTATTCAAAAACGGTAGGACCGCCGCTCATGGAATGATCGAGGTTCTCGGGGATCGCGAAATAACCGTTCTTGAATGCGATCAGCTTGAGGTAGGAGAGTGCTTCGAGGGTGTACTTAGCCTCAGTACCGGTTACGTTGATCGTCTTGCCGTCGAGTTTGACGGTGTAAAGAGCGGAATTGGCAGCATCGTTCTTTATAACGATCTGATATTCCTCGGCAACGGTTTCATTTACGGTTCGAGCCACAAAAGTGGAGCCGGGGATGAGCTTTGTGAAATATTCGGCAAAGTTTTCGGCTGCGGTTTTGATCGCTTTCGAGCCACCGGGGTAGACGATCGCGCAGGAAGAGGTGATCTTGGGACCTGCGATCAGGATTCCCTCGGGAATGCTGGGATCAAAGACGACGGTGGATGTGATGTCGCCGGCTCCAATGTCGCTTGTGCTTCCGGGTATCTCAACCGGCGTTGTGGGACCGCAGGATACGACCGTAATCAGAGCGAGTAAAAGTGCAATTGCAGAGAAGATTTTCTTTTTGATCATTTTTATTACCTCACGGGGTTTAGGATTTAGTTTATTATATCATTAATTTAACAATATGTCAATAAAAATAGAAAAAAACACCGCCCGAAAAAATCCGAGCGGTGTATATTCACTTCTGAGTAAACTAAAATTAGTTGAGCTCTGCGAAGTACTTGATGGTGCGAACCATCTGGCTGGTGTAGGAGTTCTCGTTGTCGTACCAAGAAACAACCTGTACCTGGTAGGTCTCTTCGTCGATCTTTGCAACCATGGTCTGGGTAGCATCGAAGAGAGAACCGTAGCGCATACCGATAACGTCGGAGGAAACGAGCTCTTCCTCGGTGTAACCGAAGGACTCGGTAGCAGCAGCCTTCATAGCAGCGTTGATGCCTTCCTTAGTTACGTTCTGGCCCTTAACAACAGCAACGAGGATGGTGGTGGAACCGGTGCAGGTGGGAACACGCTGAGCGGAACCGATGAGCTTCTTGTTGAGCTCGGGGATTAAAGTCGGATCGTAGCCATGTCGTTCTGTGAGCCAAGGAGTTGAATACAAATTTTGTCTTTCCTAAGACCGCTTGGCCTCCGACTTGTCTCGTAATTCCCGAGCTCAACGGCAAGCTCATCGGTTCCGCTCAGCGTGTTCCCACCTGCACCGGTTCCACCACCATCCTCGTTGCTGTTGTTAAGGGCCAGAACGTAACTAAGGAAGGCATCAACGCTGCTATGAAGGCTGCTGCTACC
>JAZSLM010000036.1:0-18024 GCA_045535375.1 Eubacteriales bacterium | reverse complement strand
ACCGACAGAGTCGACGGGCGAGTTCGTTACTTTTGGGCTGCGCCCCCTTCACCCCTGCATTGCGAGTGCGAACATAGCTGTTTGACTGTTTTTGTACATTTTGACATATCGTTTTTTAGAATATGGGTTTGTCAGTAACCTGAGGACTTCTTCACCGTTTTATCGATGAAGAAGTCCTCTCTATTAATTACGGAAGATTTGCGAAGTTCTGGTTGATACTGTCGATCATTCTGCCCAGATTCTTCTCATAAGCCTTCTGCTGAGAAATGTACGAGCCTGCGGCGTTGTTGTTGACGGCGGTGCGGAAGATGCTGTAGGACATCTTATCAAGCTGCATAGTGAAAAGTCTTGCGATATCGATATCAACACCGTCGCGGATGATGTCGAACATAAACGCGTCGTCGCTCTGGTCGGCGTATCTGACCTTCATCGATTCCTCGAAGAGCGCGGGAGTAACGTTCAGATAGCTCTGGTAAGCCATAAGCTCGAGGGTCGCGGCTGCTGCCTCGGGGTTGGGTGCTGCGCTCGAAAGCATATACATGGTGTAACCGAATCCGAGACAGGTGCGATATTCCTCCTGATCGGTGTCATACTTCGGGATGGGAAGGATACCGAAGTTGAAGCTGGTATCGGTAAGGCTTCTGGTAATTATGTAAGGACGGTCAACGAGGAAGAGTGCCTGACCTGCGGCAAAGAGGGGCTCACTCTTCTTGATATAAGCGTTGCCCGAGGTGTGAAGGAGATTGCAAAGCTTTTCAAGAAGGTCAACGGTCTTCTGCGAGAAGAGGTCTGCGGAGAGGAAAAGGTTACCGTCTCCGTCTACCTCAACGGTGGTAAGGCCCGAGCCTGCATAGAAGGGGTCGAAGTGAACCTGGGTTACAACCACGCCGTAGCGGTCGCCCTCGGAGGCAACATTATCACCGTCCTGATCGACGTAAGTGCTGTCGGTAAGCTCAATGAACTTATCGAGAGTCCACTGACCGTTATAAGCGAGATCGTAAAGATCATCGGGACCCATATTATGAATGTCCAGCAGCATATCCTTATTGAATATGGTGAGGTACATCATATGAATGAAGTTGGTCGAGATATCGCCGGATGCAAAATAGATACCGTCGCGGATGGTAGCCTTGGAAATAAGGCTCTTGGGCCACCAGGGCTTATCGAATTCCATGATCTCATAATCGGTAAGATCCTGAGTGACACCCTGAGTCATAAGGGTCGCGCCGGTCATCGTGTAACCACAGAACATATCATAAGCATCCGCGCCCGCCTGAGTGCTGTTAACGCAGGCGTTTACAAACGCGCCCTGATTCGAGTTGTTACCGGGGGTGCCGACGAACTCGAGAGTAACGCCGAACTGCTCCTGGATCTTTGCGTTTCTTCTGTAGATCGCGTCGTTGACTGCCTCGCCGGTCTGATCCTCGACGAAGAATTCAACGTTGGGAACGTCGTCCCAATAAAGGATGTTAACGGTCGTGCCGTCAAATCTGAGGTCTGCGGGAATGTTGCTTACGGCGTAGAGGGTTTCCTCCGCGGTGGTTTCGGCTGCACCGCTTCCGGGAGCCTCGGTTTCCACGGGCGCTGTGGTTTCCCCTCCGCCTGTTTCGGCACAGGAAAGCGCCATGGGAAGTGTCATTGCGAGAATAAGAAGCGCAATGATGATGCGGGTGATGTTTTTCATAAGATCAATCTCCTTTGTTTATTTCAGATCGTCAAGAGTTTTGTTGATAACTTCAAGCTTCTTGGCGAAATTCTTTTCATAAACCTTCTGTGCGGACATATAGCTGCCTGCGGTGTTATTGTTTACTGCGTTACGGAAGATGCTGAAGGACATATTGTCGATCTGGGTGGTAAGAAGTCTGCCGATATCGATAACAACGCCCTCGCGGATCTTATCGAACATAAATGCGTCGTCACTCTGGTCAGCGTAGCGGAGCTTCATCGACTCCTCAAAGATAGCGGGAGTTACATGGATGTAGCTCTGGTAAGCCAGAAGCTCGATGGTTGCGGCTGCTGCTTCAGCATCGGGAGCTGCAGCGGAGATCATATACATGGTGTAGGGGAAGGAAAGCGCAGTACGGTAGCTTTCCTGGTCCTCGTTATACTTGGGCATGGGAAGAACGCCGTATGTGAAATCAACGTCGGTAAGGTGATTTGCGGTAATGCTTGCAGCCTGGATGATAAAGAGGGAGTTACCGGTCTTGAAGTGTGCCGTATCCTGCTTGATATATGCGTCACCCGAGGTGTGAAGAAGGTTGCAGACCTTGTCAAGAAGGTCAACCGTCTTTTGAGAGAAGAGATCCTCGGACATAACGAAATCTCCGTCATCATTCAACTCAACAGTGTAAAGATCGGATGCGGTATAGAAGGAGTCAAAAGGCACGGAAGTAATGACGAGGCCGTAGCGGTCGGATTCGCTTGACGAGTTATCGCCGTCCTGATCGAGATAAACCCCTTGGGTGTACTCGATAAGTCTGTCAACTGTCCACTTGCCCTCATAAACGAGCTCGTAAAGATCGTTCGGCTGAAGCTTGTGGAAATCGGTAAAGAGGTCCTTGTTAAATACAACGAGGTACATCATATAAAGGAACGAGGGCGCGATGTCGCCGGATGCAAAATAAATACCGTCATTGATGGTAGCCTTTGAAATAAGGCTCTCGGGCCACCAGGGCTTATCGAATTCAAGAATGGAATATTGGGTCATATCCTGAAGAGCACCCTCAACCGCGAGGGTCGCGCCGGTCATGGAATAACCGCAGAAAAGATCGTAAGCATCCGCGCCCGCCTGAAGGCTGTTGATGCAGGTGTTTACGAAGTCCTTTTGCTGCTCGTATGCACCGGGGATACCAAAGAATTCAAGGGTAACTCCGAACTGCTCCTGAACGTTTGCGTTCTTTCTGAACACTGCGTCGTTTACCGACTCACCGGACTGATCTTCAACAAAAAATTCGTTCTTGTTTGAGTCGGTTCTGTGAAGAATATTGATGATGGTGCCATCAAATTTGAGGTCTTCGGGAATGTTGCTGGGTAAGAAAAGAGTTTCCTCGGGGACGGTTTCAGCAATAGTATCTGTCGCCGAGGGAGCTTCGGTTACTGCGGGAGCAGTAGTTTCCTCCTGCGGTGCGGTCTCGGCGCAGGAAAGCGCCATCGGCAGCATCATCGCAAGAATGAGAAATGCGGTGATAATGCGGGTAATGGTTTTCATAACATTTTCCTCCGTTTATTTGTCGTTTTTATTTTTTCTTTTTTTGGAGATCACTGCAGCGGCGGGAATTATAGCGGCGAGCGGTGCGGCGGCAAGTGAGCCGCAGCCCGAGATCTTTACCTCCGCGGGTTCGGTGAGGAGTTCGCTTTCGGCAGGAATAACTTCTGCTTTTGCAGTAAAGCTGTACTTGAATCGTCCGCCGGGGGCGACGTCGCCCGAGGTATAGAAATCAAGAATATCGCCCGAGAAGAGGGTGTAAACGTAATTCTTATTATTGGCTTTTGCCTGATCCGCCTCGTCGTGGACGTTATCGGTGACGGCGAAATTCAGCGTGAATTCCTCACCCTCGATTCCGAGAGCCGATTTCGGGATCTCGACCTGCAGGTATCTTCCCTGCACCGAGTATGCGACGTCGGCAACCGCTTCGCTTTCGTAGCCGTTACCCGTGAAGCGTTCAAGAACCGCGATACTCTCACTCTTCGGCGAAGTCTTGTTGATAACGTAGTTGAAGGTTTCCCATCCTCCCTCTCTGCCCTCGACGTCGAGGTAGATATTCATCCAGAGGGGATCGGTATAGGGCGAAATATTCTCCGCACACTCAACGAGGATGTAGATATTATTATCATCCCTTGCCATCTGCGCGCCGATGATATCGTTTCTGCCCGAATAATCGCGGTAGGTCAGCTCGCCATAGCCCTTTGCCTCGCGGTCGCCTGTATTGCCGATATATGAAGCGTAGTAGGGAGCGACGTTCTGCCACTGATCCGTGCCCGCGGCTATATCAATGCTCTGCTTCCCGCTCGCTTCGGGGATCGGACGCACGCCCTTATAGCGGCGAACGAAATTTACGAACTGATAGTAATATGCGTCACCGAGCACGCCGCGCGAGGGCTCGATATCGCGGCTGTTTTCGGCGTTGTACTGGTCGGGGAACGCATTTTTAACGCCCTGCCACTCCTCGTATCTGCCCGCGATCCACTCGTTATATCCCGTGACGAAGATGACCTTGGGGTCGACCTCGAGCGCGTAATTGAACTGCTCGGCAAAATTTGCGCCTTTAAGGAGCGCGTTTTCACTCGTGTCATAGCCTTTTGAAGTATACGTTCTGCCCGTGTTGTTCGGTCCGTTCATTGCGGAAAGCTGATGGGTGACGTAATTGTGGTTCTGCGAAACGCCGACCGAGATCTGCTCGACGGTTCCGGATTTTTCATTCTCGAAGTTATAATAATACTTCGCCTGCGGATAGGTCGAGAGCCAGCCCCAGCTCCTGTAATTCGGGAATTTGTTTATGTAGCCGGGGTAATTGTTGCGGAAGGTGAAGAACGACAGTATCTCGCCCTGCAAGCCGTCCTTTTTGACGAGCTTGCTCTGATGCGCCATCAGCATCGGCTTGCCGTAGAACCAGAACCAAAGAGAGGAATATTTTCCCTCGCGGTAGATGTCGGTGTAAAGCATCTCCATCTGCGCCACGGCGTCGTCGCTTGCCGCAAAGGGGAGCATAAAGGATACTTTCGGCACCGAAACGCCGTCCTTCTGCGCCTGACCCCAGGTTTCAAAGAGCGGAATATAGCTGTCGCGCCAGGTGAACTGACCGTTTGTGTTGTCGGTGAAAACGGTATCGACGAGGGCGTTTGCCAGCATTTCCGACTGTCGGCGGAGCACCCATTCGTCATTGGTGCGGTAATAGCCGTATATCGGCTCGTCCCAGAAGTGATTGTAATATCCCACGGGCCAGCCGCTGTAATTGTAATCGTGTATTATTGATGAAATATCAACGCCGCGTGCCGCCTCGGAATCAAGGAACTCTTGCACGTTGAAGTGGTTCGCGTTGCCCTGCGAGGCGTGCCAGGTCCAATAAAAGAGTGCGAGGATCTTATCGTCGCGCGGATCTCCGACGTCTGCATTAGTCAAAGCCTTTCTTCCGAGCGAATCGGTGAACACCCAGGTGTCGGGCATAACGTCATTTTTCAGATAAAGGCTGTCGGACGGCAGACCGTGAGCCGAAAGGTCGGTCATATCCGCGGTATTTTCCTCAAAAACGGGAGCCTCGCCGTAGACGGGCGCCGAGCTTTCGCATTCTTCAAATATATCCTTTTCGTTGCCTTCGACTTCAAGTGTCATAAGCATATCCCCCTTGCTCTCAACTCCGTCGGTATAGCGGAATCCGCGGCTGATGCTGTTGTTGTCGGCACACCAGCATCCGACGGTGCCCGAGGTCTTTTCAATAGCGAAAAAGTATTCGCCCGCCGGCATTTTGTCAAAATAGAGCCAATTCGTTGCGTTGTCCTGAAGCGCGGTGAACTGCTTTGACGCAAAGGGCTCGGCTGAAACCGTGGCAGAGTAGGTTCCCTTCCATTCGTAAGCCGATATATAAGCAGAATATTTACCGCTGACCGACCAGGTCGGCATGGAAAAGCCGACGCCCGAAACGGGTGCCTTTACCTTTACCCGCATACCCATAACGCCGATATTTTCGCTGATCTGTATCGCCGAAACCTGCGACGAATACGCCTTGACTTGCGCCGCGGCGGTGGGCAGAACACCTATCGGAAGCATTGACAGCGCCAACATAACGACCGCCGCCTTTATCATTCTTCTTTTCACCCGAACACCTCAAATGCCGCAACCACGCGGAGCATATCCTTCTCGAAATTCCGCCTTCCGTAAGCGTCAAGGAACCTGTCCTCATATTCGTTCGTTTTCAGATTGTACCAAAGAGTCCAGACACCCCAGAAAAGGTCGATGTGTTTGTCGCCGACACCGCCGTTTCCGACGTCGATAAAAGCGGAGAAACGCCAATTATCAAGCATCACGTTCGGCAGGCAGTAGTCGCCGTGGATCAGAGTATCGTTTTTCAGAGCCGATCCGTATTTCTTAATGACCGCCATAGCCTCCTCGGCAGATGCATAGCCGAAAGAATCGGGAAAGGAGTCCTTGTCGTAATTGCCCGTGCGGTAATTTTCAAAGGCAAGAGCCGAGTAGGATTCAATTCTGTTCTGCACGGGGCAGTCGGTGAAATCCCTCTGATGCAGGTCGTAAAGAAGCTCTGCGTAAAGCTCGCAAAGACGTTTCGGGTCGGAGAGATAGAGCGAATCCGTGCAGTCCTCGCCGCGCACGCGCTCGGTGAGCATAAAATCGCGGTCGGTCTGCTCGAAAGCCAGGACCTTTGCGCCGAGACCCAGACTGCCGAAATACTTCGTCATCCGCGCCTCTGCTTCAAGCTCGCCGCGCTTCATGCTTTTGAGAAAATATCCGCCGTCGCGATCGATGAACAGTACCTCCGCGCCGCTGGCACATCGGCTGTCGTAAACTTCCGCGCCCGAAAGCAGAGGACGGATCGATTCGGGATAATTCTCAATATTTATCTTCACGGGAACTTTTTGCATCGAACAGTCCTCACTTATATATAGTTAATTTAATTTTATCACAATTATAGGAAAATGTCAACAACAAAAGTACCGCACGGCAAAACTTTTTACCGTGCGGTTAAATTTTATTTCCACTTTACTTTTCTTACGGGAAGATGCGACGTCACAAGTGCCTTGAGCGCATCGAGTTCAATTTCGGAAAGCTCGGATACGTCAACTATGTAGCCCTGTCGCTTTGATATGAACAGATATACGTCATCATTCTTTTTTCCGACCTTAATTATGGCAGGATACTTTATGGTACTGTTGGCGTTTTCCTTGTCGGTTTCAACATTAATGCTCATTTCGCCGTCCCTGAAAACGTAGTCAAGCACCGCGTCCGCCGCAGGCGCTTTGTTTGCCGTCAGTCTCGGCAACACAAACGCGCCGAAGAGATAGGCAAGATCCATAAATGTGACCATAACGCTGCATAAAACCACAGTATCGGTGAGAGCGTCAATAAATATCAAAAGAGCGACGCTCGCCCAGACGAGCAGAGTGCAGACAGCCATAAAAGAGAAAAAGACTTTTCTTTGCATCCAGAAATAATCATTGAAGCGCAGAAGGCGCTGTTTGGTATAAACGGTTGAAATTTTCAGCTCCATTTCGGTTTCCTCCGATATTCATTTTACGATTTCATTATATCATAAACGCATCCGAATGTCAAGAATAATCGTCCGCGGGTAAAAAGAACAGGCTTTGCGGCGAATAAAAGCAAATAATTATCATAAAAATATAAGAAAAAGCACCAAAACATCTTGACAAGCGCTTAAAAATGTTGTATAATATTATCCGCGAGTTCTGCAAACGGCCGCTCGCGTAGGTACAACACGGAGATGTACTCAAGAGGCCGAAGAGGCGCCCCTGCTAAGGGTGTAGGTCGGGTAACCGGCGCGAGAGTTCAAATCTCTCCATCTCCGCCAAAAATAAAAGCCGCGCGCGTAAGCAAGCGGCTTTTATTTTTTATTATTCATTTTTCATTATTCATCATTCATTATTCATTTTACATGCGCGGCTTTTTAATGAATAATGAATAATGAAGTCGCTTCGCTGATGAATAATGAATAATTTCGGTAGCTTTTCTCCCGTCGATCGAAAAGCTTCCATTTAATATTGAAATACAATCCAAAATATGATATAATGTATTATATTGGAGGTGGTTTTTATGAAGGAAAACTTACTTATTGATAAATCAATTTCTTTTGCGGTAAGAATAATAAAGCTATATCAATATCTGATAAAAACCAAGAAAGAATCAATCATTTCAAAACAAATCATCCGAAGCGGCACACCTTTCGGTGTGCCTTTTTCGCCCACGGAGATGGAGAGATCGCTCGCGTCGGCGAAGCCGGCGCGGGCTTGGTGCGCGACCGCCGCCGGGGGCGGATGAAGGGAGCGTGCCAAGGGAGAAAACAAGGAGTTTTGGAAGCACGCTCGCGTGCGCACCCAAACGACTATGTTTTCGAGTGGGGTGAAGAAAGGCGAAGCCTTTCGACTTGATGTTAAACCGCTTTTCATATTACGAGTCAAGATATCTATTCCGCTCATACTTGCCAAACAAAAACCGCAATTCTGATACAAAAGGATTGCGGTTTTTGTTTTTTTGTGATATAATATTTTTAGAAA
The DNA here is from genome assembly GCA_045535375.1 of Eubacteriales bacterium. Lineage (GTDB taxonomy): Bacteria > Bacillota > Clostridia > Oscillospirales > CAG-272 > CAG-390. The sequence goes on along the minus strand of JAZSLM010000036.1, from coordinate 9,783 downwards.
GACGAAAAAGGATTTAGAACAGGGATGGTTACGCAGTCTTTGGAAGGACGAGTAAGATGCGGATGTACTGCATATATGGGCATGATGGATACTATTGTTAATGATTCAAAGCGAAAGAAGGATAGTGATGATACTTAAATTTGAAGATTGCACTATTGATGTATACGAAGAAAAAATGAAAACGCTTGCGGAGAAAAAGTACCACTGTGGATGTCCGCCTTGCTGCGCTTTCAGAGAATATGCGCGCTCCTTGTCTGATGATGTTAAAAAGCGTTTTACTGAACTCGGACTTGACCTCGAAAATCCCGACGAAGCGTTTGACTTTGGAAAAGACGAACGGGGAAACACGATGTATGTCGGATGGTGGAATATTTATGGAAAAATAATAAAAAACAGCGAAAAGCCTTGTCGCATATCCGATAACCTTGAAGTAACATTTTGCGATAATGCGCTGTATGCTCCAAAATGGTTTCGGGATTCTCCCTGCGTCCAAATGAGAGCGGTTATACGTGGATCTAATTTGAAACGGTTGGGCAAGGAATACCGGAAAGATACAGATGTTTTCGGTGCAAGCAGAAATACATTCAGATATCACATAGATGAAGAGATGTGTTCCGCGCTGAAAGATTTGGTTGGATGTGAACTCATCGGACTTGATATCGGTTCTATGCTTGTGGATAACAGACTGGCAAAATCTCACAAAGTCAACATCTATATAAAACGTCCGGATGAATCGGATTTGTGTATGGTTTCTCTTACGGCAGATCGGGATACAGACACTTGTTTCGACGGAATCGATAGAATGGTATTTACTGCGAATATTTCTAAAGCCGAGATGGAATTGGCTGCTGATGAAACATTACCTTGTCCGCATGGAAAAATTCAGAAAATCAAAATTTTCGAGAGTACAATTGCGGGGGAGAGAGAACAAGTGATATATGATTCTCATCTTCTTATTGAAATGGAAACCGGGAAGAAAATGATCTTTCGCATTGAACCCGACGGTGAGGAGGTATTAACGGTATTTGCCGAGGTTGAGGATCGCGACATTGAAAAGTATCTTCGCGTTTCGGACATTTGGTTTGTACATCCGACTCCGATTTTTGATAATAGGAATGAAATCATTGGACTGAAATCTTTTTATCAAACTGAAACAAAAGTGAGAGTATGAAGCATTGTTTTGTATCAAAATTATAGTCATTAGCCAGAAAAAAGCACTGCGAAAGCAGTGCTTTTTTCAACGAAATAAATCCCTTGCGGGATTTGTGAAATGCCCTTCGGGCGTGAAATACGCCTTTGGCGTGTGAAATGCCTGCGGGCGTGAGTGGATTTATTTCATTTCACATTGCGACCAAAGGGAGCAATATTTCACAATTTCCGCAAGGAAATTATTTCACATTCGGTATAAGCCGAATATTTCACTAATATTTTGGCTTTCCAATAAAGTTAGTCAGAAATATCTATTCCGCCCATACTTGCCAACAAAAAAGAGAGATCTCTCTCGTCAGCGAAGCCTTTCGACTTTATATTATACCACATTTTATATCACAAGCGGTTTGAATGCAAATTCAAGCCGCTCTATTTACATCGGTAAAAATTTATGATATAATAAACTCAGTTGATCCGAAACTAATCACGCATTTTTACGTCTATATAAGTAAAGGAGGTAAACGGTTATGAAAAAAACTTTGTGTATCCCGCTTATGCTTGTCTTTTTGCTGCTTACATTTGTATCATGCGGTCCCGATTACAGATTCAAGGCAAAGTATCCTGAAGGTTATACCGCCGGGTATTTTCATGCAAATTATGTTCAGGCAGATCCCAATCTTATCCATCTGTATGCCTCGGAAAATTCAGCGGGAAAGTATGATGAGTTTGGTCAAATTGATCGGTATTATGCGATCAAGGACGTTCCAATTGACGAATATGTTTGTTACAGTCATGATTGGTTCATTTTAGACCCCGGATTTGAGGTATATATAGCGCGCAACAAAGATATGAAAATATCCGAATCCGAAATACTTTCCTATGAAGTCAGCAGTGCCGAATTGTTTTGGGAAGATGGTTCTTATTTTGATGACAAAGAACGCAATAAAATGGAAGCGATCGGAGAAAAGAAGTATTACGACACAGTGGCTTCCATAGATGCCAAGGCTTTTCAGAACGCCTTGAAGGATTGCATCGAAACCGGAAACTACGTGGGATATCGAGATCTGGATTCAAGCTCTCTATATAAGCCCTTTGTGGACCACGAGGGCGTAAACTCTTACCTCACGCTGAAAATCAGAGTCCGCTTTTCCAAATACGAAAATATCGTGTGGGATGGGGCAGTTAAAAGGTCCATGGATGAACCGGATAAATATTACGTCCTCTATAAATTATTTGTGACAACAGAAACCTCCTCCGAAGGATATTATACAGACGTCTGCGTTCCTCTTGACAACAGTATCGCAAAATTGATTCCCGCGATAAATTAACAACCGTGCTGTATTTTAATCTGACAAGGAGATGGCGATATGAAAAAGATACTTATTTTGATATTTATCCTTGCGCTGTGCGCGGCTTTGACTTCGTGTGATCCCGGGCTGTATTACTTTGAAATGAGCGAACTCTCCGAAAACGTAGTCAGAATCGATCTGATAGACTATGATAATCCCGATCAAAAGGGATTTATATCGTGGGTTCCCGATCATTCGGACGATCTTTTGCCTTTCGACGAATCCAAATGCACACGTCTTGAGGAATTGGACGATGGAAAAGGTGTCGATCTTCTCAATGATCTCAGCCGCTCCGAGATCTTACACCACTACTACGCCTATAATTCACCGAACGGCATCAGCTTGCGGCTGACGTATGAAAACGGTGATTTTCTGATCGTCAACTGCGACTCCCAAAACGAAACCTACGCCGGATATATCGGAAAATACTCCGCGGACGGCGAGGTCGTTGAGTTTTACGGATGCTTCAGCAGCTATAGATACTTCGAACACCTCGTCAACAATTATTTCGATAAGAAGCTGACGGATAAGGATGCATTCGTCGAGGAGCAACTATCATATTAAAAAGCAAACCCGCTGATTTTGTGTTGAATTGATGTGTTTGGGGATTGCGTTTTAACGTTTTTTATGATATAATAAAATCGTATAAACTTATACAAAAGAAAGGAAAAGTGCTATGGCAAAATTCAATTCGATCATAGGCGCGATTCAGAATTGTGCCGAATACGGTGAGAAGAATCAATTTCTCGAATACATTCTAAATTGCTGGAGCCGACCCGAGGCACAGCCCGACGGTGAAGACAAAGCACAGTTTTCCGCTTTTATTTTCACCGAGGTCAAAAGGCTGATCCCCGTCATTCCCACGATCGAATCCTATCGGGAAAAGGATACCGTTATGGGCTATGCGAGAAATCTGATCAATCTCATCCCCCACTGTCACCCCACACCCGAGAGCGTGCCTGACGAAGACCGCGACAGAATACGCGAGCTTATCGGTATTCTCGATAAAGAATCCTTTATCGAAAGCCAGATCGAGGAGATCTTTGCAAAGGGCAATAATTCGCCCGCCGACATAGACCGCCTCTTCTGCATGCTCATTCCGATCAAGGACGAGTATCAAAAAGGACTGTTCTATCAAGGAATGCTTCATTTCAAGAAAGCCATCCCCGAAATGCCCGAGGAATCCTGCGAGAAGATCGAAAAATATATCGAAAGCGAGCTTGAACGCTATCTTACCTGCGAGCTGACCGAGGACGTCGTTGCAAGCCTCGAATTTGCATGCGACGTCAGCAAGTTCTTCTTCAACGAAAAGATCGGCGAGCTGCTGACGAAGGTGCTTGCTTTCGGAATCAATAATATTTCCTTCTTTGCCGCAGAGACCCTGCTATTTGCCGATTTCCCCGTGCCGCAGGAAACCATAGATACGCTCGCGCGCGATCTTATGCACGCAGACAGCACTTATTCGATGCTCAAAAAGCTGAAAAAGACTCATCTCTTCCCCGCTGAGCTTGCAAAACCCGAATATCTTGCAAAGAGCGACCTCGTTCACTGGCTCTCATACCCGACGGAGCTCGGACGTGCTCCCGATAAGATCGAGTATCTCGGCAAGGTAAGAAAAGGCGGCGTTTATCACATCTTCCGTTACAAATCGGAAAGCGACACGCTTGACAGCGAAACAAAGGGCAAATGGCTGATAGGCTGGGCAAACGACGACGGCGGAACCTTCAGCAATTTTGATCTTTACGATAATTTCGCGCAGAAAACACCCGGAAAGACGCTGCGTTATATAAAAAAGAAATTGCTTTGATAAAAAACGGTTGCAAAATACCATTTCGGTAAATTGCAACCGCTTTTCTTTTTGTTAACCAAATTACTGTTTCAGCTTCTTCCTTAGCCTATTCAGGATCAATATAAGCTTCGGTGTGTTATATCTGAGCGCAAGTGTCGGGAGGATATTCAGATAAAGGTTCACTATCGCCACGGGAAGCGCTATTGTAAGCGCGCAGACACCGGGCAGGGTCAGCATAGCCAAAAAGCCTATGGGATATGACAGTCTGTGCGTAAGGACGCCCTTGTTGCATTCGATGATGAACTTTTCGATATAGCTCGGGTTTGAGGGATCGGTAAGATTCTTTTTGCTGAAGCCGCCAAGCCCGCCAAGCTCCCACACCTTATCCTTCCAGAACTTCACACGCAATTTTTTATACAGCTTCCGCTCCCATTCGGAAACGTGATAAAGCGGATTATTGACACCGAACCACCCATCGGGCATTTTGTTTATCAGAATGGCTATTCCGCCGTCAAGCGCAAACTGCAAAGCAGTGCACCAGATCACCGCGATAACGATAAAGTACCACGGGGCGGTGTCGAATGCAATATTGACGGCAGATATTATCAGCATTGCAATGCCTATCGTCGAAAGATACAGCTTCATTTTTCAGAGTATACCAGAGGCTTGCCGTAAAAATCTTCGTAGACCCTTACCCACGCGTCGTAGTTTTCTTTCTTCATTTTCGCCTTTGCCTCTGCCGAAGACAGAGTTGCATCGGGATATATCGCGGGAAGGATGTGAAGCGTGAACTCCTGGACCGGGAAACCGTCTCCGTCGATCACGTCGCTGTCCTCCATCGTGATGAATATCGGAACGATAGGAGCCTTGTTGCGGACGGCGAGAGAAAATGCTCCGTCCTGCATCGGGCGGGGTTTGCGGTAATTCCACCACATTCCCTGCTCGGGGTAGATAAGTATCGTTTCGCCTCTGCCGAGAAGCGTTGCGACTGCCTTGAGGAATTTCTTCATCGTTTCCATCCGGCTTGAAAGCGGCAATGTATTGCAATGGCGCATGAACAGCCCGAATGGCTTGGGCGGATTGGTATAATTACCCTCTCTGATGACCTTGTAGAGCAATTTCCCATCCATATGATCACGGAGCGCCACCCATACGGCATAGTTGTCGCCCACGCTGAAATGGTTGCAGGTGACGATCTTTCCGCCCTCGACCGCGCGGAAATTTTCGATACCGCGCACTTCTTTGATGATAAGCTGCCTGTTTGCGATCATCTTATCAAAAAAGCGCGCGCCCATTACGTTGGCGATCTTATTTTTGATGCGGTTTGAAAGCTTTTCGTTAAGATAATCGACCATATCCGGCATAAGCGGATAGGTTTCGGGATCATCCTCGACGTCAAGGTGCCAAAGCTCCTTCTTCTCAAGCTCGGCGATCCTTCTCTGCAATTCAAGTTTATGTGCTGACTTTTCCATTGTGCGATCTCAACAATCCTTAAGCATTTTCAAAAAAGTATAATCGGAGGCAACTATTCTGCCCGCGTGGACGATTATTTCACTTGCAGCCGACTCCTTTTTGGCACGCTCGTTTTCATCGAAAGCCTCGCGGCGCTGAAGTATCACGTCGTAAAAGCGGGATCTCTTTGCATAATACCAGAAATACTCCCCGTCGAGCACGTCGTCGTATTGCCATGGCTTTTTGTAAAGAGCGTAATGAACTATATTCTTTTCCCCCTCACAAGGAAGCGGCATCGGCTCCTTGTTCCAACCGTTGGGCAGAACGTGGATCTTATCGCGGCACAGATAATTCAGATACGCCTGATCGGGATCGAGAAGATCGAAATCATAAGCTGTGATGAGATCGACGAACTTCTTTTCGATCATTTCTTCTCTGAATCTGTCAAGGCTGATCACCAGCACTCCCGCGTTTACGTATACGTCGGGATCGACACCGAGCGCCTTTTCGGCATAGGTGCGGAATTCATGCGTATTCTGAACGAACTGCTCGGGCGCGGCGGCAATGATATTCTCACCGATGTCGGTGAAGTAAAGCTCGGATACGTCGCCGAGAACGACGATATCGCAATCGAGGTATATCACCTTATCGTACTGCGGAAAAAGGGATGCGATAAAAAGTCGGTAGTAGGTCACTATCGAAAAATGATAGACATTCTTGAAACGTGATTTAATATTTTTCAAGTCTTCGGAAATATCGACGAAGTCAATGGCAAAGCCGGGACGCTCTCTTTCTTTGAGCTTTGCTGCGGCGGCGGGATCAAGACCGGTATTTAATACGATAATTCTGTATTTATACTCTTTCGATGCATTTTCGATCAACGAAGAAACGGCAACGTCAAGATAAGGCAAATATTGATCGTCGGTTGAGAAAAAGATGGGGATCTCGTCTGCGCCAATGTTATATATATGATTCAATTCACAGTACCTCCGGGGACCATTACGGCACACACTGTGCCGCAACCGGCATTATTATTTATGTAATCAATGATATTATCGGAATAATAATAGCACAAAAGCCGAAAAATGTCAATTAGCTTGGCGAATCATCAATAAAAGTTGAAGAAACGGAAACACAGCCCGAAGATAAAAAAGAGGCTGCTTCATTGCGCTTAATGAAGCAACCTCTTGGGCTTTATTCATATTTCCGAAGCTTCAAGACCTGATATACCGCCGTTGCCGAAAGCAGGGCAAACAAGATCGGAATGTATATCGGGTCGGATGTTTGCGGGTTGTCGGCGGGTTTTACCGTTATCGTAAATGCTTCGGATCTGGTGCCCGAAATATCCTCGCGATAATAAACTCGGTATTCCCCGGGTTCGGGAATGACATACCTCGAATCTTCATTTGTCGCGACAGGAGTATCGGTGTCAGCGTAGTACAGCTTAATAAAGTATACCGTCATATTATAGATCTGATCATAATACTGATGCTTAAAGGGTACACCTGCGGTCTGTTCGGGCATCCTGTCGGGACGCGGACGAATCTCTGACACGCCGTTATTGTAAACTTTGAATTCCATCGGTTTTGAACGGATGCCGGTTTTTCCGTCCATAGCGTAGACCATATAAATGCCGGATTCTTCAAAGGTATAGCGTATATAGCCATCGTCAAATTTTTCTTTATCGTATATCTTCAGAGGTTCGTCCGTATCGGCATAATAGAGCCTGACAGCGGACGTGTCCGCATCTCTCGGGAGCGCAATAAAGAAGGGCTCGGCGATCAACCAGCTGTCGGTGGTGGTTCCGAAGCTGTAAGGATCGCGGTTAAGCACAATGCTCGTGATCTCCTTCCCCGCAGCGAGGGTAGAGCAAGGAATGAGGGAGAGCAGGATCAAAAGCGCAAACATCAGAGAAAAAAGAGATTTAATTGTGTTTTTCATCTTATTCTTCCTTTCCGAGCGAAAGCTCAATAAATATTGGTGATTACAAAAAAATTATATCATAAAAGAAAGAGAAATGCAAGCATTTTTATCTTATCTTCTTCCCCACCGCCCCGCCGGGGTGGATGAGGGCGAAATCCGAGAGGGCGTAGTCCTTTTCCTCCATGATTCCCATCATCAGCGCGTCGAAGATGGCAACGGTTGCGCTGAAGCTTGCCGTCGACATAACGCCGTAGACGTCGCTTTCCGGTACGTCGGGCAACAGGAGAACCGAATCCGCCTCGCGGGCGAGCTCGGAATCACGGTTTGCCGTGACGAGCGCGATCTTCGCGCCCTTTGCTTTTGCGATCGAAACGAGCGGAATGAGCTCGTCGGTCTTGCCGCCCTTGGAAACGAGGATGAGCAAATTATCCTTTTTCAACGCGCCCATACCGCCGTGGACTGCTTCGGAGGGCGGAACGAATTTTGCGGGGCATTCAACACAGCAGAGCGAATGCGCGAACTTTTTCGCCGCAAATCCGGATGAACCGCAGGCGGAGAGGACGACGAGGTCTGATTTTAAGATAAAATCAAGCGTTTTGCAGAATTCCTGCTCGTCCATCTGCTCATAAAGCACATCAAGTGCGCGGCGTTCCGCCGCGACAGAGCTTTTCATAAATTCAAAAGTTGAGCTTTTCATAGAATCTTTTCCGCCTCGCTTTCGCTGAAAAATACGTTAAAGTAGAGCCACAGGACCGAATATCTGTCCTTGAGGTCTTTTGCGAACCAGACGCCGTTCCGAATCTTTTCCGCGCCGTACATTTCCTCGAAGAGTGAAAGATCGAATCCGCAGTCGGTCAGCATTTCCTCGATCTCGGCGGCGGTGGGGCATTCGTTGAGGATGGCGACGACTTCGTCCCACTTCTCGCGGTAGACGTCGTTCACGGGATTTGCGTAACGTCCCGCGCTCTTTTGAAGCTCGCTGACCTCGCCCGCGATCTTTCCGTAGATCTTTTCGTAGCATTTTTCTCTGGTTTCATCAGAAACCGCGGAAAAAGAGGGCGTTTCAAGCGCGCGAAGTTCCTCGCGTAGGCGCGCGGTGACAATGGTAGAGTAACCGACGTCGGTGCCGTGGAGGAAGTAGGGTTTATCTTCAAGGATACCCGTGATCTCGAAATAGTGCGAGAGGTGATGCTCGCTTCCCGAGCCCGGGCGGGTAGTTGAAAGGAGGGTGAGCGTCACGCCGATGAGCACGAGATCGCGCATCAGCTCCTCGATCGCCTCGGGCTCGCGCGCGGCAATATCCTTTGCAAGAGAGCGGATGAGATTCGTTTTTTCGAGAACCAAATCATAAACTTCTTGGCAGAAGTATTCGCCGTTGATAAGCCCACTTAATTTCCAGTCGTTCAGCGCGGAATATTTGCCGATGATGTCGGCGTAACCCGAGCGGATCATCTCAGAGGGAGCATTTTTTAGCACGTCGGTGGCGCCGATGATGAGGGCGGGTGCGTGGGTGGTCACGGTGACCTTCATTCCGCCGAGGATCATCGCCGCGCCCGACGAGGCAAAACCGTCCATTGAGGGTGCGGTTGCGATGATGCCGCACTTGACCCCTGCGAAATAGGAAACGTATTTGCAGATATCGTTGATGACGCCCGAGCCGATGCCGAGGATGAGGTCGGTTGCCGGTGTCATTTTCTCCCTGACCGCACCTATCGACGACTCGTTGGGGACGAGCAGATCATTGGTCACGAAAAGGCAGATGTTCTTGATCTTCCCGCCGAGCAGAGCGCGCACACGCTCGCCGCAGACGACGTATGTATTGGAATCGGCAACTAAAAGTATGTTTTTGTAATCTTTGACGCTTTCGGGCAGACGCTCGATCGCACCACGTCCGATGTCAACGAGGTCTATATCACAGCGATGAGTACGTCCGCAAGAGCAGGCGATATCGCGGTTGAGAAGCTGATTGAGTTCCATTTGTGGCTCCTTTGGGCTTGGTACTTTAATTATAGCGCAAAATGGCTGAGAAGTCAAGAAAAAGCGTGTTGAATATCGGTTGATATTAGTTTTTGGAGAGAATCCGGTGAAGGTTTGCGCCGTCTGCAGACGGCGCAAGGTGAA
>JAZSLM010000113.1:0-9125 GCA_045535375.1 Eubacteriales bacterium | reverse complement strand
AAGATCCTTAAGGAACTTTTCGAAAAAAGTTCCTTAAGCCGACCTCCGCAGAGGTCGGAACTCCCCCACGCGCTTCAAGCGGGCGACGCCCCGTCGCCCGCTTGGAAGGAGTAAAACCTCCCCTAATGGAGAGGTTTTCGCTCCTTCACCCTTATATTTTGAGGAATTTTTCGTTAATTTCAAAAAACTCCCCAAAAAGGCTTGACTTTTGTTTGAATATATGATATAATATTTTGGTACGTAGGGGTGTAGCTCAGTTGGTAGAGTACTGGTCTCCAAAACCATGGGTCGTGGGTTCGAGTCCTTCCGCCCCTGCCAAAAAGAAAAGCATCGATGCTTTGCATCGATGCTTTTCTTTTTGCCAGTTGCTCCGGACTCAGAACCCCGTGGTCGGAGCGAAGCGGAGTACCACAGTTTGCGCATAGCAGAAATTGAATTATCCCACAGCATTTATTGCGCAAACGCGGGTTCAGAGTCCTTCTTTACGAATAATCCCCGATTGCCAATACGCAATCGGGGATTGTTTGTAACAAAACTGACGGCAGAACCCCTTATTGTTTCGCAAAGCGAAACAATAATAGAGTTCGCGCTACCACCGCACGTATCTCTCCCGCCCAATTATGCGCGAACTTCGGGTTCAGAGTCCTTCTTTTTTATTATTAATGCCAAGGTTCCGACAAACATCCCCTCTTATTGCCACACTATCTCAATTTTTCCACCCATTATGCGCTAATGCGGTTTGATTCCTGTGCTTTTGAGTGCAATTTGATCGTTTTTCGCTTTTGTGATTGACAATGATAACAGCATGTGATATAATTGCTGATATATAAACGCATTTTATCGAGGAAACACAATGACGACTTTTACCGCTACGCTGACGCCTATGCTGACGCTGTTTGCCTGCATTGCTTTGGGATTCATATTAAGCAAATGCAAGATCCTGCCCGAGGGGTCGGGCAAGGTCATGGCTAAAATGGAGACCTGGATCTTCTGTCCCGCGCTCAATTTTACCACCATGGCATACTTTTGCACGGTCGATTCCATCGGCGAGCATTTTATCAATATTATTTTGTCCACCCTTGGCGTTATACTTGCCGTGGGAATATCGATCTTTCTTGCCCGCTTTTTTGTCAAGGAAAAAGGGCCCGAGCGCGGGGTGTATCTCTACGCCTTGGCATTTGCAAACAGCGGATACATGGGCGATCCCATCGTGCTTGCTATGTTTGGCGAGGCGGCTCTTTCATATTACAAACTGTTCTGCCTGCCGATCCAGCTGATGATCTATTCCTGGGGAATCAGCGTCATGACGCCGGGCACGGAAAAGAGGGGCGGCTCTTTGAGGCGTTTGCTCAACGCGCCAACCGTTGCAATGCTTCTCGGTATGGCAGTCGGACTCGGCGGCGTCGGCAAGTACATACCGAGCTTTTTGACCAATTCGCTCGACACGCTCAAAGCCTGCATGGGACCCGTGGCAATGCTGCTCGCGGGCGTGACTATTGCCAAATACGATTTTCTCTCTATGCTGAAAAACAAAAAGGTGTACGTTGCAACCGCACTGCGGCTTACTCTGCTGCCCGCGATGATCGTATCGTTTATATTCGGCCTTAAAACGCTGGCAAATGCCGCGTTCGGTCTTGAGATCGGCAACGACGTGCTCTTTCTGACGTTTTTCGCGACCGCGCCCGCGTTGGGTCTTAACACCGTCATCTTCCCCGAAGCTTACGGCGGCAACCCCGAAACCGGCGCAAGTATGGCAATGATATCGCACACCCTGTGCGTCATATCCATCCCTTTGATTTACGCCCTGATGGTGGCGTTGTTCGGAGTGCCGTTTCAATAAAGAAAAGCAGACCGCGGTCTGCTTTTCTTTATTTCTCAATCTTAACCGTCTCGCAGCATCTTTCCTTGACGCGCATTCCTTCGAAATAGCGATTCTCGAGCGGGATCCACTCCTCGAAAAAGCGCTTTGCGAGGGGCGCGGGATTTCTTTTTAAGATACGCTCCCGCTGATATTCGGCGGAGATATCGAGATATACCGAATGATCGTAGCTCCCTGCGAGGTCGGGATGCATCGAATACACACCCTCGATGACAGTCAGCTTCTTCGGCTCCACCGTTATCGGATCGCCGAGAGCCCAAGCCGAGCAATCGAAAGGTCTGTAGCAAACTGTTTTCTTCTCTTTCAGCGGCTCGAGCACCTCTGCGAGGAAGCGTTCACGGTCCACGTTTCCGCCGATCTCGGCAAAACGCTCAGGCGTGCGCTGCTCGGGGCGGAGGAAGAAATCGTCCATGTGGAAGACGTTGCAGTCGTAAACCTCGTCAAGGATGCCCGCGAGGGTGGTCTTTCCGCTCGCACTGCCGCCTTCGATGGCAATGATCGCCCCGCCGTTCGCGAGAAGGCTGTCGATCTCGGAAAAAAGGTTCAAAAATTTGGCGTATTTATTGGAAATTACGCGATAAGCGGGGTGATACGCCTCGCGGAAGGCTTCCGAATGGTGCAGGGCGGGGTATCCCTTTTCGCGCCACGCGGCAAGCTTCTTTGCGAATTCCTCGCCGTCAAGCGGCAAACTGCCGCCCGCGACGAGCTCCTTTGCGATCTCGAGCTTCTCCTCCAGCGCCGCAAGTCCGTCCTCTTTCTTTGCCGAAAGGCAGAAAAGACTCGCAAGCGTTTCGGGCGCGAGGCAGGAAACGTGAACGCGGGTGTATTCGCCGTCGAGTTCATCGAGAGTCGGCACCGATCGCGTCGACTCGCATTCCTTTTTTATATAATTCAAAGCGGCGGCGTGATCCGACACCAGATGCTCGCATCCGAACGCGCTCTGAAAGAGGTATTTGAAGATATCCTCCGCTTGCAGGAGCGGATATTTCTGATAATGCTTCAGCAAAAGCTCGCGTGTCTGCTCGCCGCTGTGTGTGTATGTTTTCATTTTCTCTTCCTTTATTTATCCCAAATCATTTGACTCAATTATATCATATTTTTGCATATAAGTCAATCGGATCTTGAGAGTAAATCGGACTTGAAATTTGCTTTATTTTATGCTATAATTAAACTAGTGCCATATCAAATATCACAAAAAGAGGTATATTGCTATGAAAAAATTCCACAACCCCGTTTCCCCCTTTGACGCGCCCGATCCTTTTATGACTTATGACCCCAAAACGGGTTATTACTACGCCCTTTTCACGCGCGGATCGAAGCTTGAGCTCTTCCGCAGCCGTCACGCGGGTTCGATCGTCACGGACGGCGACTCGCGCGTCATCTATACACCGAACGGCGAACGCGACGGTATATGGGGCGACATCTGGGCGCCCGAAATGCACCGCGCGCCGAACGGCAGATGGTACGTTTACACCAGCGGCAGAATCAAGCCCGAGCCGAGCCAGAAGCGACTCTTCATCATGGAAGGTCCCGCAGACGATCCGTTTGAGGGTGAATGGGTCTTCCGCGGCAAGCCGAGCCCCGATATTTTCTCGATCGACCCCACCGTTTATACCGCCCCCGACGGCGTGCAGTACCTCTGCTCTTCCCGCGTTGATCCGCAGTACGGTCAGGTTCTTGATATCTGTGACCTTGTGAATCCCTATACTTACGGCAACAACCGGGCGACTATTGCCCGCGCCGAGCTCGATTGGGAGCTTGTGGAGCCCTATACCGGCAAGCACGCGATCGTTGAGGGCGCATTCTTCCTTGAGAAGAACGGAAGGCTTTTCATCATCTATTCCGCGAACGGCTGTTGGTCGGACGATTACTGCCTCGGCGTGCTTGAGCACACGGGCGGTTCACTTTGCGACGCCGCGAACTGGAAAAAGCACGAAAAGCCTCTCTTCGTTCACGGAAACGGACTTTACGGCCCCGGCCACGCCTCCTTCTTCCGCGCGCCCGACGGCAAGGAGGTCTGGTGCGCATACCACGGCATGAAGGAACACAACGAGACTGTCACCCCCGCGCACCGTTTCTTCAACATCCAGCGCGTTGACTTCGACGAGACCGGATACCCCGTTATGGGACTGCCGACGGGATATGAGGTGGAGCTGGAACCGCCGAAGGGAGAAATGGATTAATATCTCGCTTCGCTCGAATGATAATCCGCCTACGGCGGAATGATAATCGGCTTCGCCGAATGATAATTTGCCTTCGGCAAAATGTATATGTAAATTTCCGCCCGTTTGGGGCGGAAATTTTTCAGACAGCTGACTAACATATATCGTTAATTAACATATGGCAATATGCACAAAAAGCAGAAAGCTGTGTTCGCACTTGCAAAATGGGATGCAGGGGCGAAGCCCCTGCAAGAAAAAACGATGTCATCCTGAGGGCGTGCCCGCAGGCATATACGCCCGAAGGATCTCGTGACGCGCAAATTGTTCTTTGCGCGTCGCGGTGCTGGCGAAGTGGTCTGTACTGCACCAAAAAACTAAATGTATATGAAAATGGAAAATCACTGTGTAATTTCAAAATTACACAGTGATTATGTTTATGTTGACTATAGAATGTGCGAACAAAGCTGTTTAATTTTAGTTTTACGGTTATTCACATCAAATTCCATCGTACAGGCACCGCGACGACCGAGGAATAACTCGGTCGTCACGAGATCCTTCGGCGGCAGGCTGTCTGCGGACGCCGCCTCAGGATGACATCGTTCTTTTTGAAGGGGGCTGTGCCCCCTTCACCCCTGCATTGCGAGTGCGAACATAGCTGTCTGACTGTTTTGGTGTACTTTAACATATGGTTTTTTAGAATATGAGTTTGTCAGTAATCTGAAATTCCACCCAAATCGGGCGGAAATTTTTCTTTATCTATTGACAATCGGATATTTTTATGATAAAATAACAAGTGTTATATAACATTCATTATATTGGGGAGGATACAAATGCCACCTAAAACTAAGATCACAAAACAGGATATAATAGAAACAACGCTCGATCTTCTGCGTGAAAACGGGGAGAAGGCGATCAACGCGCGGAGTATCGCTTCGGCTCTCGGATGCTCGACGCAACCTCTTTTCTCGAATTTTTCGTCGATGGAGGAGCTTGAAGAGTGCGTGACCTATGCCGCTTACGAACGCTATCTCGGATTTTTGGCGCGCGAAGCGGAAAGCGGCAAATATCCCGCCTACAAATCCTTCGGCATGGCTTACATACGCTTTGCAAAGGAGGAGCGCGAGCTTTTCAAGCATCTTTTCATGTGCGACAGACGTGGAAAGGAGTTCAAATTCACATCGGATTTTGACGAATCGGTCGAAATGATCATGAAAGCCAACTCGATCTCGCGCGAAAAGGCGCAGCTGATGCACCTTGAGATGTGGACGAGCGTTCACGGGATCGCCGCGATGCTTGCAACGTCCTTCCTCGAGCTTGAAACCGAGCTGATCTCGGATATACTGACCGACGTTTATCAGGGGATCCGCGCAAGACACCTGAAGGAGGGAGAATAATGGATGCTATCAGAATAGATGATCTGACTAAATGCTACGGAAAAGTGACGGCTGTTGACGCTCTTTCGCTTTCCGTGCGCGAGGGCGAGCTTTTCTCGCTTCTCGGCGTAAACGGCGCGGGCAAGACGACCACGATCAAGATGCTCTCCTGCCTCACCGCGCCAACCGGGGGCGACGCCTACCTTCTCGGCAAGAGCATACGCGAAGAACCGGGCGAGATCAAGAAATTCATTGCCACGTCCCCGCAGGAGACCGCGATCGCGCCCGGACTTTCGGCACGCGAAAATCTTGAGCTGATATGCGGGATCCACGGTTTCGGGAAGGAAAAAAGCCGGGAAAAGATCGAGGAGCTCACCTCTCTTCTTGACCTCAATGAAATTCTGAACCGCAGATCCGGCAAGCTTTCGGGCGGTTGGCAACGCAGGCTGAGCATCGCGATGGCTCTTATCAGCGAGCCGAAGATCCTCTTCCTCGACGAGCCGACGCTCGGGCTCGACGTCATCGCGCGGAGCGATCTTTGGGACGTCATCCGCTCGTTGCGCGGCAGCGTGACGATCATTCTGACCACTCACTACATGGAGGAAGCCGAAGCACTTTCCGACCGTATTGCGATAATGAAGGACGGTAAACTTCTCGTTTGCGACACCGCGAAAAAGATCAAGGAGGCGGCGGGCACAGACAGCTTTGAGCAAGCCTTCGTCCGCACCGTAAAGGGGGCAGAAAAATGAGAATGCTGACTTTTGCCAAGAGAAACGCCAAGGAGATCCTGCGCGACCCGCTCAATCTCGGCTTCGGGCTTGGTTTTCCGCTCGTGCTGATACTGCTTCTCAGCGCGATCCAGGCGAACATCCCCGTGCCGCTTTTCGAGATCGCGCATCTGACGCCCGGAATTGCCGTTTTCGGACTTTCCTTTATGACCCTCTTCTCTGCCACGATCATCTCGAAAGACCGCTCGAGCTCTCTGCTCCAAAGACTTTACACAACGCCGATGACGCCCGTCGATTTTATCCTCGGCTATACCCTGCCGATGATCCCGATCGCCGTCTTGCAGAGCATTATTTGCTATATCGTTGCGATAATTCTCGGTCTGCCCGTTACGGTGAATATCCTTCCCGCTATCGCGTCGATCATACCGACATCCCTGCTTCACATCTCTATCGGTCTGCTTTGCGGCAGTATTCTGACCGACAAGCAGGTTGGCGGCATTTGCGGAGCTCTGCTGACCAATCTTTCCGCGTGGCTTTCGGGCACGTGGTTCGACCTTGAGCTTGTCGGCGGGGCTTTCAAGAAGATCGCGTATTCTCTGCCCTTCGTTCACGCCGTCGAAATGCAGCGCGAATTACTTTCCGGCAATTTTGCGGGCATATTCCCGCACGTCTGGTGGGTACTTGGCTACTCCGCCGTCATCCTCGCCGCCGCAGTAATGCTCTTTTTAAGACAAATGAAAAGGCAATAAAACGAAAATCCGCTCTTAATTGAGCGGATTTTTATTAAAATTAATACGATCGCCGTTAAATCTGTTTCTTATTGAGGATCGGAATACTGATCACTATAGCGACAACGGCAAGCACAGCGGTGATGATTACGGCGGGGATGAAATCAGCCGCCTTCTCTGCGCCGACGAGGATATTCATACCGTTCATAAGCGTGGTGGGCATATATTTTGTCACCTTTGGGAAAAGTCCCGCGAGGTAAAAGGCGAGGACGCCGGCACCCGTCAGGAGCATGACGCCGCCGTAATTATTCACGACGACCGAGAAAAGTACGGTCAGCGCGACGGTGAGGACTCCGAAGAGATACCAATAAAGCACGGCGGGGACGAGGTCGGTCGCGATCGAATTATCCCAAAAATAGGCGTTGTAGCCGTAAGTGATTCCGAAGCAGAGGAAATATCCCGCGCTCCAGACGCACAGGAGCAGAGCAACCTTGGCGAGCAACACCTTATATCGCGCAAGTCCGCGGGTGAGCATCAGAACGAGGGTGCCCGACTCATATTCCTTGGTGAAAGTGCTGCCCGTCATCAGCACGAATGCGATCAGCGCCATGGGAATGTTTTTGAAAAACTGCGTCCAGGAGGTCAGCGCGTCTACAGTGACTTCGGTGACGGTCATTCCGCTCTGCGCGAGCTCCTCGGATAGCATTTCCATCATCCACGGCGTCAGCTTGGCTATGGCGGGATTCATGATCCCGAAGGCAAAAAAGAGGATGCCGAGAATGGTCAGCTTGCCGTTTCGCGCGAATTCAAGCAATTCTTTTTTGAAAAATGCAAGGAATGCTCTCATTTTCCAACCACCTCCACGAAAAGCGATTCGAGTGACGAGCCCTCGCGCTCGATCTTTGAGAACTGAATGCGGTTCTTGACGATGAAATCAAGCACTTCAAAGATACGCTGATCGAAGACGAGCGAGCCGTCCGCGTCAACCTTGGCATCGGGGAAAGCCTCCAGCAGAAGCCCCCTGCCGCCGAGGACCTCGATCTTGAATTTTTCGGCGCGCTTGATGCCCTTGATATCGTCGATCGGACCCTGCATCGCGATCCTGCCGCCCTCAAGCAGAGCGACGTCGGTGCAGATGCGCTCAACGTCGGAGAGGATGTGCGTTGAAAAGAGCACGGTGGTGCGGTCCTTCACCGACATAAGAATATCAAGTATCTCCTTTCTGCCGATGGGGTCGAGCGCGGAGGTCGGCTCGTCGCAGATAAGAAGCCTCGGCTGTCCGAGAAGTGCCTGCGCGATGCCGAGTCTTTGCTTCATTCCGCGCGAAAAACCGCGGATCCGGTGCTTCTCTTCGCCAAGTCCGACAAGATCGAGCAGCTCCGCGCTGCGCGATTCGATCTCCGCGCGCGGCATATTCATCACCTCGCCGCAGAGGCGGAGATACTCGCGGGGCGTCATGAATGAATAGAATTCGGGAACGTCGGGCAGGTAGCCGATATGACGGTTCGTGGCGGTCTGACCGTAAGCAACGCGCTCGCCGGCAACGAGGATCTCGCCGCCCTCGGGTTTGAGCAGTCCGAGGACCGCCTTCATGGTCGTAGTCTTGCCCGCGCCGTTTCTTCCGACAAATCCGAAAATGCTGCCCTCGGGAACCGAAAGATCGAGCCCGCGGAGCACCTCCTTGTCGCCGAATCTCTTACAAAGACCGCGGATAGTCAGTATATCCATCACGCGTCCTCTTTACCGAGCACGAAATAAAGGATCGGGCCGATGAAATTGATCGCGATGCTGACGATCAGCCAGAGCGCCATATTTCCGCGCTTATAATTTTTGTGTGTAAGAATATGCCATACCGCATAAGCCATCAGCCCGAACTGCGCGAGCGCCAAGGGGATAATGAATGGGAGCATTTCCATAATTTCGTTCATTTGGGGTTTCTCCTTTCGGTTTTGTACTTATTATAGCACATTACGCAGCGTTATCAGCAAGAGGAAAAGCGAAAAAAGTTGTGTATTTTTTATTTTTTCCGTGTAGATGAATCTATAAAAAAGATAACCGCTCTGCTTTCAAATAGTGCGATTATCTTTTATTTAGCACGGATGCAACCGTATCGCTGTTCCTACATTATTATACAATCATTTTTATATTTTATCAAGAGCTTTCTGTTTTAATTATGAGAATTTCCGCACCTGCGGAAATTTACCTTTCATTTCGCGCTTGCGCGAACTATCATTCGGCGCAAGCCGATTATCATT
>JAZSLM010000078.1:0-15046 GCA_045535375.1 Eubacteriales bacterium | reverse complement strand
AACAACATCAATGTGTAGCAAATAAAGCTAACAGTAACCTCAGGCTTCTCCTGGGAGAAGCTCCCTCCGCAGAGGGTGATGAGAGGACACCAAGAACGCTTTGTTCGCACTTGCTTTTTGGCAATCAAAATCTTATATATTTTTCTTAAAAACTATTGACAAACTGCCGTTTGTATGATATACTATGTGTAACACAGTATTATGCAAGAGGAGGTATTGTATGGATATTCAAATGAAGCGCGGGCTTCTTGACGTTTGCGTGCTTGCGGCGATAAAAGATGATGATTCCTATGGGTATCAGATCATCAAGGATATAAAACCGTATATTGAAATATCGGAATCAACTCTCTACCCCATTCTGCGCCGTCTTGAAGCGGCGGAGCTGCTCACCGTCCGCACCGCCGAGCACAACGGCAGGCTGCGGAAATATTATCACATCACGGGAGCGGGCATCGGGCGCATCGAGGATTTCAAAAACGAATGGAAAGAAATTATGTCCATTTATAAATTTGTGACGAAAGGGGACGCTGACAATGAATAAGGAAAATTTTCTGATCGAGCTCGCTTCCGCGCTTGCGGGACTGCCCGAGGAAGATATCGAAAAAAGCCTTGAATATTACTCTGAAATGATCGACGACCGCACAGAGGAAGGTCTTTCGGAGGAAGAAGCAGTTGCGCAAGTCGGAAGTATCGACGAAATACGTGCGCAGATCATCAAGGACACTCCTCTGCCAAAGCTTATCAAGGAAAAGGTCAAGCCAAAGCGGTCTTTGAGCGCACTCGAGATCACTCTGATCATAGTCGGTTCGCCGATATGGTTTTCACTTCTCGTCGCGGCGGCGGCTGTCGTTTTTTCGGTCTACGTCACGCTCTGGTCGCTCATCGTCGTGCTCTTCGCCATTGAGATCAGCTTCGCCGCGAGCGCATTTGCGGGAATCGTCGCTTCGTTACCTATGTTTTTATTTGGTAATATACCGTCCGCTCTCTTCCTTCTCGGATGCGGCTTGTTCCTTGCCGGACTTTCCGTTCTTTGGGTCTTCGTTTGCAAGTGGGGAGTCCGCGGCATTATCTGGCTGACTCGCGTATTTATCAAATCCCTCTTTATCGGAAAGGAGAAAAACCGATGAAAAAAAGTATTGTTGCTATCATTGTAGCCATTCTACTGCTGATCGCGGGACTTGCGACGGTAGGCGCGGCATTTGTTATGACGGATTTCAGCCTTGAGGGCTTTTCCACCGAGAGATTTGAAGAATACGCCTACACCGTCGAGAGTGATTTCGATCACGTCCTCATCGCACTGCAGGAGCGCGACTTGAATATTCTCCCTTCCGATAACGGCGAATGCAAGATCATCTGCGACGAGAGCGAAAACCGCACGATCGAATATGAGATCGAGTCGGGAGTGCTCGTTATCAAGGCAGTTGATGACCGTCATTGGTTCGATCACGTCGGCATCTTTTCGGGAGAGATAAGTCTGACTCTTTATCTCCCCGAAAGCCGCTACACTTCCCTCACGGCGGCTACCGATACCGGCGACATTACCGTTTCCGATGCCCTGACATTCACCCGCTCTTCGGTTGCGACCTCTACCGGTGACATTAGTTTCCTCGCAAAAATCGAAGAAGATCTCGAACTCGCCGCCTCCACGGGGCATATCACCGTATCAAACCAGGAACTGACGAAACTCGGCGTAAGCGTTTCAACGGGAAGGATAATTCTCGAAAACATCAAAGCCGAAGGCAGGGTCACTCTCGAGAGCAGTACCGGAAGGACCGAGCTCCACTCGGTCGAAGCGGGCGGCATCACGTCGAAGGGCACGACGGGTGATCTTCTGCTCAAAAACGTATACGTCGAAAATGATATAAGCATCAAGCGCAATACGGGCGACGTCACGCTGACGAGCGTCCTCGCGGGAGCGTTTGATATCGAGACCTCGACGGGTGACGTGACTTTTACGGCATCGGATGCCGAAAATATCAGGATCGAAACCGACACGGGCAAGGTCGAGGGTACTTTACTGACCGACAAAATTTTCGTCACCGAATCAAGCACGGGAAAGATCAAAGTACCGGCTACGACCTCGGGCGGAACCTGCAAGATCAGAACCTCGACGGGCGACATTGAGATCACGATTGAATAAAGGAGAAAAAATGACCACTATCAGAGAACCCGAAAGGGATATTCCCGTCATAAACGACGTTGATATAGTCGTCCTCGGCGGAAGCTGTACGGGCGTTTTTGCCGCCGTGCGCGCGGCTCGTCTCGGCGCAAAAGTCGCCATAGTTGAGCAAGCGGGCGCATTCGGCGGAACCGCTACAAACAGCTTCGTCTGCATCTGGCACTCGCTGACCGACATTACGTACAAAAAGCAGATCATTTCGGGTCTGACCGAAGAAATGATCGAACGCCTCAAAGCCGTTCCGAACGGTATGCGCATCCGTCCGCCAAAGGAGAACAAATGGCGCGCGCCCCATTACAGCACTTACGTTTTCAACACCGAGGAAATGAAGATCGAGCTCGACCGAATGATTCTCGAGGCGGGCATCACGCCCTATCTCCACACGCGATATTCCGCACCCTACGTCGAGGACGGCGAGCTGAAAGCCGTCATAATCGAAAACTGCTCGGGACGCTTTGCGATCCGCGCAAAATTCTTCATTGATGCAACAGCAGACGGATTTCTCGGCGCGGACGTCGGGATGGAAGTTTACTGTCACGGCGACTTTCAGCCCGCGACCACGGGCGCGCGCGTTGCGGGGTGGGATAAGCTTACGAAACCGAATAACATCCTCCGCACCGACGAAAACCGCATACGCATTGGCGGACGCGCGGGGTGGGAGATCAACGTACCCGGCACGAAAAACGTCTCGAACTGGTGCAAGGCGCAGTTTGTCGGCGACTGCTCGGACGCCGATATCCTCACCCGTGCCGAGATCGAGGGCAGACGGCAGGTGCGCGAGATGATGAACATCCTCCGCGAATCCGATCCCTGCGGCAACGAGCTTTCGCTTGTCGGTCTTTCGGCAATGACGGGAATCCGCGAAACTCGTCAGCTCAAATGCTCATACCAAATCACAGGCGAGGACATCTGCTACGGACGCACATTTGACGATGCCATCGGCTACTGTGCGTATCCCGTTGACGTCCATATTCCGCAGAAACCGACGACGTTCCGCTACCTCGACGGATGGGAGCGTCACAGCACGCCAAGCGGCGAGATCGAGGAAGTCCGCTGGCGCACCGATGACGTTCCCTATCCGACATATTGGCAGATCCCCTTCCGCTCGATCCTGCCCGAGAATATCCCGAATCTTATGATCTGCGGTCGTTGCATCGACTCGGACAAGGACGCTCACGGCGCACTCCGCGTCATGATCTCGCTCAACCAGACGGGCGAGGCGGCGGGAGTTGCCTGCTACGAGGCGCTGACGTCGGGAAAGACCGTTCAGACGATAGATTTCGCGTCTTTTCGCGAGAAAATGAAAAAAGGCGGGTCGATTGTATTATAATTTATAAAATTGAGAAAAATACAAATACCTATTGACAAACCGTCAAAAATAGATTATAATATTAGTGTGGGTGTATCTCAGCCCAAAATGAGAAACTTATAATGCGAACTTCTCTTGGTTCTTTCAAGAAAGTTAAAAGTGAGTGTTTCGCTACTCAAAATGCGAAAGTTATTAATTGAGGGCGAGTGTATTCTCGCCCTTAATTTGTTTTGGAGGATTTATTTATGGATAACCTCAATTTATATGAAATATCGCCTTCATACATATCATATCTGACCTCATACGCTCCGCATCTTTTTCACAATAAAAAGCAGGAACAAAAAAATGAACGCAAATATATCGGTATAGTATTTGAGATAAACGGATTGGATTATTTTGCACCGCTTTCTTCTTTCAAGGACAAGCATCGGAATATGACCGAAAGCATTGACTTTATCAAAGTTAAGGATTACGCGGTAATTAATTTGAACAACATGTTCCCGGTACCTCCCCGCGAAAGAACTTATGTGAATATTAGTAACGTTCGCGATCCTCATTATCGCTCATTATTGCTCGCCGAATACCGTTTTATAAAGTCCATCAGAGAAAAGATTTGCAAAAATGCGCAAAATATTTACAAGATCAAATTAAAAGACGGCAACAGTACACCTCTGTCGAAACGATGCAATGATTTTCTTTTACTCGAACAAGCGTGCAAAAATTATAGATGATATAGGTAAAACAAATGAAACTCACAGAACTTTTCAAAAACGACAAACTCTCCCTCTCCTTCGAGGTATTCCCGCCGAAGACCGACACGGCGTTTGACAGCGTCAAGCACGCAACCGAGGAGATCGCCAAGCTCCGCCCCTCTTTTATGAGCGTCACCTACGGCGCGGGCGGCGGCACGAGCAAATACACCCTCGATATCGCAAAAAATATCAAGGCCAATTACGGCGTTCCGACCCTGGCGCACCTTACCTGCGTTTCCTCGACCCGCGAAACGGTACGCGAGCGAATCGCTGACATGAAGGGGGCGGGGATCGAGAACGTTATGGCTCTGCGCGGTGACATTCCCGCGGGACTGGAGAATGCCGACCGCAGTCATTGGGATTATAAGCACGCGGTCGAGCTCGTGCGTGAGCTTCGTGAATCGGGAGCCGATTTCTGCATTGGCGGCGCGTGCTACCCCGAGATCCACCCCGAAAGCGCGTGTCAGAAGGAAGATATCAAGTATCTCAAAGAAAAAGTCGACGCGGGTTGCTCCTTCCTCACCACCCAGATGTTCTTCGACAACAACTTGCTCTATAATTTCCTCTATAAGATCCGCGAGGCGGGCATCACCGTGCCGATCATCCCCGGAATCATGCCGATTACAAACGGCAATCAGGTCGAGCGCGCCATCAAGCTTTCGGGCTCCTTTATGCCCCAGCGCTTCAAATCGCTCGTTGATAAATTCGGCACCACCCCCGCGGCGATGAAGCAGGCGGGAATCGCCTACGCGACCGATCAGATCATCGACCTTTTCGCCAACGGCATCACGAACGTCCACGTCTACTCAATGAACAAACCCGACGTCGCCGAGGCGATTCAGCGCAATCTCTCCGACATTCTCGGATAACGGAGTCAAAAATGAAAATTACCGAATTCTTAAAGGATAATATTCTCTTCCTCGACGGCGGAATGGGCACGCTTCTGCAGGAACGCGGACTCAGTGCAGGCGAGCTTCCCGAGCTTTGGAATCTCACGCACGCCGAGATCATCCGCGATATCCACCGCGCCTACTTTGACGCGGGGAGCCACGTCGTAAACACCAACACTTTTGGCGCGAATATCCTGAAATTTTCGCCCGAAAAGCTTGATGAGATCGTCAAAGCCGCGATCGAAAACGCCCGTGCGGCGGCTGATGAAAGCATCGGCAAGCAGGAAAAGTTTGTCGCTCTCGACATCGGACCGACGGGCAAAATGCTCGCGCCGCTCGGCGACCTTGATTTTGAGGATGCCGTCGCGATCTTCGCCGAAACGGTCAAGCTCGGCGAAAAATACGGTGCCGATCTCATTATGATAGAAACGATGAACGACAGCTACGAAACCAAAGCCGCTCTCCTTGCGGCAAAGGAGAATTCGAGCCTCCCCGTTTTCGTTTCAAACGCATATTCCGAGGACGGCAAGCTTATGACCGGCGCGTCACCCGCGGCTACGGTCGCGCTTCTCGAGGGTATGGGAGCAGACGCGATCGGCGTAAACTGCTCGCTCGGCCCGAAGGCACTTGCTCCGATAGTTGAAGAATACCTCAGATACGCATCCGTTCCCGTTCTCTTAAAACCGAACGCGGGACTTCCCTGCTCCCACTGCGGTAAAACGCACTACGACGTTTCCGCCGAGGAATTCGCCGAGGACGTTTCCGCACTCGTCAAAAAAGGAGTCCGCATTGCGGGCGGCTGCTGCGGAACAACTCCCGAATATATCGCGAAAACCTTTGAAGCTTGCAAAGATATCGCTCCCTCTCCCATCGAAAAGAAAAACATCACCTGCGTTTCCTCCTACACTCACGCCGTCGTCTTCGGCGACGAGCCGATACTGATCGGTGAGCGCATCAATCCGACGGGCAAAAAGCGTTTCAAAGAAGCACTCAAGGCGCACGACATCGATTATATTCTCAAAGAAGGGCTCGCCGAGCAGGAAAAGGGCGTTCACATCCTTGACGTCAACGTCGGTCTGCCCGACATTGACGAAGCTTCTATGCTCACCGAAGCCGTCCGCGAGCTTCAGGCTATCATCGACCTGCCCTTGCAGATCGACACCTCGAATGCCGCGGCGATGGAATCGGCTCTCCGCCGATACAATGGCAAGGCAATGATAAATTCGGTCAGCGGAAAGCAGGAAAGCATGGACGCGGTCTTCCCGCTCGCAAAGAAATACGGCGGTCTGATCGTTGCCCTCACGCTCGACGACAAGGGCATCCCCACAACTGCAAAGGAAAGATTTGAAATCGCCAAGCGCATCCTCGCCGAAGCCCAAAAATACGGCATCGACAAGAATGACATCATCTTCGACCCGCTTGCAATGACGATCAGCGCGGACAATCATGCCGCGCGCGAAACTCTCCGAGCCGTCGGAATGATACGAAACGAGCTCGGATGCCACACCTCGCTCGGAGTTTCGAACGTATCCTTCGGACTTCCGAACCGCGATCTGATCAACTCAAATTTCTTCGCCCTCGCGCTTGGACGCGGACTTTCGGCGGCGATAATGAATCCCTATTCCGCCGAGATGATGAATACCTATTACGCCTACCGCGCGCTTGCGGGACTTGACGAAAACTGTGCCGACTTCATATCCTCTGCGCAGGCGGTCAGCACCGTAACGCAGACGGTCACGGAAGTCAAGGAAGATTTCGCATCCGAGCTGCAAAAGGCGATCGTAAAGGGTCTTCGCGACCGCGCGGCGGCACTCACCGAGGCAATGATCGCGGAGCGCGAGCCGCTTGCGATCGTAAATGGCGAGATAATCCCTGCACTCGACACGGTCGGCGCAGGATTTGAGAAAAAAACGGTATATCTGCCCCAGCTCCTTATGAGTGCGGAGGCGGCGAAGGCGGCGTTTGAAGTCATCAAAGCCCACATGCCGAGCGGAAACGCCTCGAACAAACCTCCCTTCGTGATCGCGACCGTCAAGGGTGACGTTCACGACATCGGCAAAAATATCGTCAAGCTCATCCTCGAAAATTACGGCTATCCCGTGTGCGACCTCGGACGCGACGTACCGCCCGAAAAAGTCGTTGAGGAGACCGTCCGTCTGCACGCTCCGATAGTCGGTCTGAGCGCACTTATGACCACCACTGTCCCCGCAATGGAGGAAACGATCAAACAGCTCCGCGCATCTGCGCCGTGGGCAAAGATCGTCGTAGGCGGTGCCGTCCTCAACCATGAATACGCCGAGCGCATCGGCGCGGATAAGTACGCGAAGGACGCGATGGAAACGGTCCGCTATGCGGAAGAAGTGACTAGTGGCTAGTGAAGGTAGATTTTCTCGCTTTACTCGAAAATTGATATTATTAAAAAAGAGGTATATAAAAATGAAATTACTTATTGATGACGCTAACATCGCGAAGATCAAGGAAATTTCCGAGTTCTTCCCCGTTGACGGTGTAACCACCAACCCTTCCATTCTCGCAAAAAGCGGACGCCCGCCATTTGAGGTTCTTTCCGAAATCCGCGAATTTCTCGGTGGCAAAGAGCTTCACGTTCAAGTCATCTCTGCCGATGCAGAGGGGATGATCGCGGAAGCCGCAAAGATCACGGAAAAGCTCGGCAAGGATACCTTCATCAAGATCCCCGTCACCCGCGAGGGTCTCAAGGCTATGAAGGCGCTCTCCGCCGGCGGATACAAGATCACCGCGACCGCTATCTACACCCCCATGCAGGCGTACCTCGCAGCAAAGGCGGGCGCAGACTATGCCGCTCCCTACGTCAATCGCATCGACAACCTCGGCGCGAACGGCGTTGAGTCGGCTATGACGATGCACGACATTTTCGTCAGCGGCGGCTACAAGACCGAGATCCTCGCCGCAAGCTTCAAGAACAGCCAGCAGGTTCAGGAGCTCGCCGCTTACGGCTGCGGATGCGCTACCTGCGCGCCCGACATCATCGAGGGACTTATCTCCAATCCCACCGTCACATTTGCCGTTGAAGCCTTCAAAAAGGACTTCGAAGGGCTCGTCGGAGAGGGAAAAACCATGCTTGACTGCGAATAATTTCAAGATTTTTGAAATTTCCTATTGACAAGCATTCCTTTTTGTGTTATAATAAGCGAAATTTTTAAGAAAGGCTACGGCAATGACAACAATTAAGTTCGTACTTAATAACGTCCCTATGCACGGAGAATACTCCTATTGGTATTCGTCGGGCTTGTATTGTCGTACCCAAATTTCATCATAATCGCATTATAGGATTATATTTTGGATATAGACGGTGCAAGTCGAAGTTTTGATTTCGGTTTGCGCCGTCTTTTTGTTTATTAATTATTTAACATAAAGGAGAAAAAACAATGGAACGACTCGAAGCACTCACGGCTTACTACTCGAAGGGCAAGGAGGACTCGCGGCTTATATCGCGGCACGGAAGTGTGGAATTCATCACGACCGTTCATTATATAGAAAAATACCTTCGCACCGGTATGAAAATACTCGAGATCGGCGCGGGAACGGGCAGATACTCGCACTATTTAGCTCAGAACGGCTACGAGGTCGACGCCGTCGAGCTGATGGAATGCAATATCGAAGTATTCCGCGCGCACACTCTGCCCTCGGAAAGGATCACGGTCACGCAAGGCGACGCGCTTGATCTAAAAATAGAAGACGAAAAATACGATATCACCCTGCTTCTCGGTCCGATGTACCATCTATACACGGTCGAAGATCAGAAAAAGGCGCTCTCGGAGGCGATCAGAGTGACGAAAAAGGGCGGGATTGTTTTTGTTGCCTACTGCAACAGCGATCTGACTGTTTACCAATATTGCATTGGTAAGGGAATGCTTAAACCGTCACTCGCGGGTGATAAAATCGATCTTGAAACATTCAAGCTCCGTTCTCTTCCCGAGGACATATTTCAGCTTCACCGCAAAGAAGAGATCGACGCCCTCATAGAGGACTTCAACGTCACCCGCCTACACTACGTCGGCACGGATATGCTCGTCCACTTCCTGCGCAAGGAATTCGCAGAGCTCGACGACGAGGATTTTGAATTTTATATAAAATACCACCTCTGCATCTGCGAGCGCCCCGATATGATCGGCGCGACGAACCATATGCTTGATATTTTCAGGAAGGAGTAGAAATGGAAATAACGATAAGAGAAACGCAAGCCTCGGAAGCCGAGGAACTGATCGAAATACAAAAAGCCGCTTTTTTGCCGCTATACGAAAGATATCACGACCCCGGCAACCCGTGTTTGCGCGGCGTCGATGACATTCTGATGAGACTCAACGAAAACTACCGCCATTTCACCATCCTCGCGGACGGAGAAACGGTCGGCGCGATATTCTACCGGGTTCACGGCAAGTGGTTCCCCGATACCTTCCTTAAAGAGGGCGAATACTACCTCGGAAGGCTATACATCCACCCTGATCATCAAGGCAAAGGCATCGCACCGAAAGCTATCGAGCTTGCCGAAAAGGAATTTCCCGATGCCAAAAGATTTTACGTTGATTTCCCTTCAGATATGGACAAAAACCGCCGTTGCTACGAAAAAGCGGGGTATAGGGATATGAATCTGTTGCTTCAAGTTGAGGATAATTTAACGCTTACATACTTTAATAAAGATATTACAAAATGACGAGAGCCTAATTACATTTTCTTGCTATTTACATTACGAGTCTGTAGGGGACGGCGCCCTCGACGTCCCTTGACAGCACGACGTTATTGATTTGATAAAATACAGAAACTGAAACTAAATTATAGTGATTTAATTATTATGCAATATTTAGTTGACTCGGGACGTCGAGGCGCCTTCTCCTACAGACTCGTAATATAAATTTGATTATAACAAAGCTATCACTCGTACTATAAATAGTACAGAAAGGATAAAAAATGATATTCCAACCGAAAGAAATAACACTCAAAAACGGCACAAAAGCCATACTGAAAACTCCCGAAATATCCGATGCGGAGGGGATGCTTGCCTACATAACAAAGGCCTGCGGCGAGACCGATTTTCTTCTCCGCACACCCGAGGAATGGGAGGCAGTAACGCTCGAAAAGGAAGAAAAATGGGTCAAAGGCCGCCGCGAATCGAACGACACCCTCGCGATCACCTGCTTCATTGACGGCGAGATCGCAGGCAACTGCGAGATCAGCTTTCGTTCGGGAGTAAAAGTCGCTCACCGCGCCGTTATCGCTATCGCAATACTGAAAAAATACTGGAGCCTCGGCATCGGTTCGGCTTTCTTCCGCGAGATGATCGCAGTTGCACAGGCTCGCGAGGGGATCGAGATCATTGAGCTTGACTTCGTCGAAGGCAACTCCCGTGCCCGCGCACTTTACGAAAAATTCGGCTTCCGCATTACGGGTATGATCCCGAACGCTATCAGGCAGAAGGACGGCAGCTACCGAAACGAATACCAGATGCAGCTCGTTCTCCCGCAAAAAATCGTAAAAGCCGAATAATTGAATTAAATTTTTTAGAAATTTCGATAATATTATTGAAATTCCGACCGATTTGTGATATAATAGTTTACGTTGTAATCTATTTATTCCATCGGAGGTTTCAAATGGACGATAAATACAAATCCCTCAGCCTGCGCAGTCAGCTCTGCTTTCCTCTCTACGCCGCGTCGCGCGAAATGATCAAAAGATACCGTCCGCATCTTGACAAGCTCGGACTTACATACACGCAATATATCGTAATGATGGTCTTCTGGGAAGAAAAGACCCAGAACGTAAAGCAACTCGGCGAAAAACTCTATCTCGATTCGGGCACTCTCACCCCCGTTCTAAAAACGCTTGAGGCAAAGGGGTATCTCGTTCGCAGCCGTTCAAAGGAAGACGAGAGAGTACTTAACGTTAAGATCACCGAAGCCGGCGAAGCACTCAAGGACGAGGCGCTTTTCGTACCCATGGAAATGACAAAGCACATTGCTCTGGAACGCGAGGATATCTTCACACTCTACAAACTGCTCCGCAAGCTTCTCGAGGAAGCTCCCGAATTTAAGGAATAATATCATTTAATTTATTAGCAAAATCAACTACCGACAAGGGCACCACAAACTGCCCTTGTCTTTTCTTTCTTTTCGTCAGATTGAATATTGACTAATTATTATATTTTTAGTATAATATATAATACGATCAATTTTGCCAATTGGCAGAAAGGAAACCCAAAAATGATAAAAAGACTCCTTGGGTGTGTCAGGGAATATAAACTCCCCTCAATACTCACCCTTATCTTCATTATCGGCGAGGTTATAATCGAGGTATTTATCCCCTTTATAACCGCGGATCTCGTTAACAGTATCAAGGCGGGAGCCGAGATGAAAGAGCTTCTGACTACAGGCGCGCTGCTTGCGGTCATGGCTCTCGTTTCGCTGACCTGCGGAGGCGTCGCGGGCTTTACCTGCGCAAAGGCGAGCGCGGGCTTTGCCAAGAACCTTCGCGGCGATCTTTTCAGAAAGATCCAGACCTACTCCTTCGAGAACATCGATAATTTCTCGACCGCATCTCTTGTTACCCGTCTGACTACCGACGTCGGCAACGTGCAGATGTCTTACATGATGCTCATCCGTACCGCTATCCGTTCGCCCTTGATGTTTATCTTCTCGATCGTCATGGCTTACATTATGGGCGGTGCGCTCGCTACAGCATTCGTTGTCGTAGTACCGGTGCTTATCACGGGATTGCTCCTTATTGCGCGCAAAGCTATGCCCGCTTTTCGACGCGTTTTCAAAAAGTATGACCGCCTCAACGAGTCGATCGAAGAAAACGTTCGCGGTATGAGAGTTGTCAAGGGATTCTCCCGAGAGGATTACGAGCGCGAGCGTTTTGGCGAGGCAAGCGAGGATATCCGCCGCGATTTCACAAAGGCAGAGCGTATCGTTGCCTGCAACACTCCCCTTATGCAGGTCTGCCTCTACTTCAACATGGTATTCGTCCTCACCTTTGGCTCATACCTCATCATCTCCGGCACCGGCTCGAATATCGACGTCGGACAGCTTTCCGCAATGCTTACCTACGGTATGCAGATCCTCATGTCGCTTATGATGCTCTCGATGATCTACGTTATGCTGACCATGTCTGCAGAATCCATCAAGCGTATCGGCGAGGTTCTCGGGGAAGAGCCAAGCCTCACAAGCCCCGCGAACGGCAAGACCGAGGTCAAGGACGGCTCTATCGACTTCAATTCCGTCAGCTTCAAGTATTCGAAGAAGGCAAAGAGAAGTGCCCTCTCGGATATCGATATTCATATTGAATCGGGCATGACCGTCGGCATCATTGGCGGCACAGGATCGTCAAAGACCACTCTCGTTCAGCTTATCCCGCGTCTTTACGACGTGACCGAGGGCGAAGTCAAGGTCGGCGGCGTTGACGTCCGCGAATACGATCTTGACACCCTCCGTGATTCGGTTTCGATGGTTCTCCAGAAGAATCTTCTCTTCTCGGGCACCATCAAGGAAAACCTCCGTTGGGGCAACCCGAATGCCACCGATGAGGAAATGATCGAGGCTTGCAAGCTCGCGCAGGCACACGATTTCGTCTCTTCCTTCCCCGAGGGCTACGACACCTTCATCGAGCAGGGCGGAACGAACGTCTCGGGCGGTCAGAAGCAGCGTCTCTGCATTGCCCGCGCGCTCCTTAAGAAACCCAAGATCCTCATCCTCGATGACTCCACAAGCGCAGTCGACACCCGCACCGATGCTCTCATCCGCGAGGGCTTCAAGAGATTCATCCCCGAAACCACAAAGATCATTATCGCACAGCGTATCGCGTCTGTTCAGGACGCTGATATGATAATCGTCCTCGACAAGGGCGAAATATCCGCGATCGGAAAACACAACGAGCTTATCACAACAAGCAATATCTACCGCGAAGTTTACGAACAGCAGACAGGAGGTACCGAAAATGAGTAAAAATCAGATGCCTCCCAAGGGATTTGACGGCAAGCCGATGAAGAGAAAGATAAACTTCAAGACACTCGGCAGAACCGTCAGAATGCTCTTTAAGTTCTATCCCGTTCTCGTTCCCGTAACCGTCGTTTGCATCCTCTTCTCCGCTGCTTGCGCAACTTTACCCGGTCTCTTTATCCAGAACGTCATCGAGATCATCGGTAACGCGCAGGAGCAGGGTCTTTCCTGGGAAGAGGCAAGTAAAGAAGTCATCCCGCTTATGACTCTTCTTGCAACGCTTTATACCCTCTCGCTTCTTTCGATCACCGCGTATACACAGCTTATGGCTTATATCACGCAGGGCTTCCTCTCAAAGATGCGTCGCGCGATGTTCGATAAGATGCAGAATCTTCCCATCAGATATTTCGACACACACAAGCACGGCGACATCATGTCGCATTACACCAACGACATCGACACCCTCCGCCAGCTCGTATCACATGCACTTCCCACGATCATCCAGGCAAGCGCGATCGTTCTCTTCGTCGTTTCGATCATGCTCTACTTCAGCGTATGGATGACACTCGTCGTAATGGTCGGCGTTATCTTCATGATCCTCGTATCGAAGAAGGTCGGTGGCGGCTCGGCAAAATACTTCATCCGCCAGCAGATGGCTATGGGACGCGCCGAGGGTTACGTTCAGGAAATGATGAACGGTCAGAAAGTCGTCAAGGTCTTCTGCCATGAGGACACCACTATATCCGATTTTGATAAAGTAAACAACGATCTTTTTGAGGACAGCTACCGTGCGCATGCATACGCGAATATGATGGGTCCCATCATCGCCAACATCGGTAATATCCTCTACGTTATCATGGCGATCGTCGGCGGTATCTTCATCATCACCGAGATCCCCAACCTCTGCCTCTCGCGCGACCCCTCGATGGCGGTGCTCAACATCAGTATCGCAGTTCCCTTCCTCAATATGACCAAGCAGTTCACGGGTAACGTCAACCAGCTCTCGCAGCAGTTCAACTCGATCGTCATGGGTCTTGCGGGCGCAGAACGCGTATTCGCAGTCATGGACGAAGAACCCGAGACAGACGATGGATACGTCACCCTCGTCAACGTCAAGGAAAACGCTAACGGAGAGATCGAGGAAACTGCCGAGCACACCCAAAAGTGGGCTTGGAAGCATCCCCACGGCGACGGCACCCTCACCTACACTCCCCTTCGCGGCGACGTTCGCCTCACCGAGGTCGATTTTGCCTACGAAGAGGGCAAACCTGTTCTTCACGACGTAACCGTCTATGCAGAACCGGGTCAGAAGGTCGCGTTCGTCGGCGCAACCGGTGCGGGTAAGACCACGATCACCAACCTTATCAACCGCTTCTACGATATTGCAGACGGTAAGATCCGCTACGATGGCATCAATATCAACAAGATCAAGAAGGACGACCTCCGCCGTTCGCTCGGCATAGTTCTTCAGGATACCAACCTCTTTACGGGCAGTGTTATGGACAATATCCGCTACGGCAGACTCGATGCGACCGACGAGGAATGCATTGAAGCCGCACGCCTCGCGGGTGCCGATGACTTTATCACCCGTCTCCCCGAGGGCTACGACACGATGCTCACGGGCAACGGAGCAAACCTCTCGCAGGGTCAGCGCCAGCTCATTGCCATTGCCCGCGCCGCAGTCGCAGATCCACCCTGCCTCATTCTCGACGAGGCGACCTCCTCGATCGACACAAGAACAGAGGCTATCGTTCAGGCGGGTATGGATAAGCTGATGGAGGGCAGAACGGTATTCGTAATCGCCCACCGCCTCTCCACCGTCCGCAACTCGGACGTCATCATGGTCCTTGACCACGGTCGCATCATCGAGCGCGGAAGCCACGATAAGCTCATCGAAGAAAAGGGCACCTATTACAGACTTTACACAGGAGCTTTTGAGCTTGAAT
>JAZSLM010000048.1:0-4635 GCA_045535375.1 Eubacteriales bacterium | reverse complement strand
TTATTGAGGGGAAAGTTTGGCTCAAATTTATTCAAAATTTATCGGTTTCTTAAGGCGGCGCCTTAAGTCGCGCTCCGCAGAGCGCGAAATACTTTTGTGCTTCGAACCGACTGCGTCCCGCAGGCGGTTCGGGAGGAGTCAAACCTTCCCTCGCGGAAGGTTTGCGCTCCTTCATTCTTCATTGTCTCTTGCAATCGGACAAAATCCTTTGCGTCCGCATTTTGGACATTTGAAGCATCTGTCGCTTCCGATATGCAACGAGAACATAGCTACCCAAAAGCTCGGATGGAATTTTTGTCCGCATT
Organism: Eubacteriales bacterium; assembly: GCA_045535375.1. GTDB lineage: Bacteria > Bacillota > Clostridia > Oscillospirales > CAG-272 > CAG-390. The sequence continues at coordinate 4,330 of JAZSLM010000048.1, read as the reverse complement.
TCGGGCAGACGTAAAGTTTATCGGCAATCGCTTTTCCTGCAATTAAGAAAATGATAGCAACGATTATAACGGTTGGAATCGCAATTACGTACCACGGCACATCGTAGTGACTGTCAAACCAGTTTACACGGCATGACGTCAGCGAGAGCGCGGAAAGCAGGAGTGTTGATATGGAAAGCACTCTTTTGAATTTCATTTTTATTCCTTATTATATGGTGTGTTGAAGGAGCGCAAACATTCCGAAAGGTAATGTTTGACTCCTTCCGAGCCGCTTGCGGCGAAAATCCCAATATTATATCTTGGATTTACTTGATTTAATTGCTGATCTTGCTTCTTTCAGCGAAATATCTGTGTTTTCACGGCAGAATGCGAGGAGCAGCTCTTCATCGCCGAGATCGGGGTGATCTGCTTTATATGCGTTGATCAATTTGAGTATCGCATCTTTTCTTCTCGGGGAGGCAATGTAGTAAACAATCCAAATGTAGAGCACGTTGCAGGCAAACTGTGTGCCAAACAGCAGTTCTATGCTTTCTCCGATCTCGCGGTTGGTGACAGCCCTGATCAAAACCAATACCGCGATCAATACGCAGAACACGCAATTTGCCGTATTTTGAATGCCAAGACAGATTTTGTACGTCTTTTCACTGAACACGCGGTAAGTTATTTTCTCGATATCATCCGAAAATAGCCCGCGAACGGTGTAGATCAAAGAAACGATAAAAAACAGGATTTCCATAATTGATTATGCGCGTTATCTTCCGATAGGAGCTTCGACCGAGTCGAGTACGAACTCGATGAGCTTTTCGTTGGTGTCCGACATACGGACGGTGCTTTGTGTGCGGGCGATGATTCTGTGTGCGAGGACGGGGACTGCTACGCGGCGGACGTCGTCGGGAATGCAGTAGTTGCGGCCGTCGCAGGCGGCGGCAATCCTTGCGGCGTTCAGAAGCGCAAGCGTGCCTCTCGGGCTGACGCCCATCGAGATGCGGTTATTGTTTCTCGTTGCGTCAACGATGCGGAGGATGTAATCCTTGACGGGCTCGGTGACGGTCACGCTGCGGCAGGCAGTCTGTGCTGAGGTGATATCGGCGCAAGTACAGACGGGCGCGAGCGCTTCAAGAGGTGTGGACGCACCGTGGATATCCATCATTGCCATCTCGTTGTCGCGGTCGGGGTAGCCGAGGGCGAGCTTCATAAAGAAACGGTCGGTCTGCGCTTCGGGGAGCGGGAACGTGCCCTGCGACTCGATCGGGTTCTGCGTAGCGATAACGAAGAAGGTGTCTGCGAGCTTGTAGGTCACGCCGTCAACCGTCGTCTGACGCTCGCCCATACATTCAAGAAGAGCCGACTGGGTTCTCGGTGTGGTACGGTTGATCTCGTCGGCAATAAGAATATTCGTGAAAACGGGACCCGGACGGAATACGAAGTCCGAGGTCTTTTGGTCAAAGAAATTAATACCCGTGATGTCGGAGGGGAGAAGGTCGGGGGTGAACTGAATTCGTTTTACGTCGCCCGAGATGGACTTCGCAAGTGCGCGCGCGAGCGTGGTCTTGCCCGTGCCGGGAATGTCGTCAAGCAGAACGTGCCCGCCCGCGATCATAGAGATGACGATCAGCTCGATCTGCTCGCGTTTGCCGAAAATTACACGGCTGACGTTTTCGGTTATGCTTTTTGAAAGCCTTGAAACAGAAGTGATATCCATTTGAAAAAATCCTTTCAATATACTTCGTATTTATTACCTTAATTATACCATACGGTCAAGTGATTGTCAATAGAAATTCCGAAGTTTCTGAAATTATTTTTAACAATTTGTTCTTTAGTGATTAACCGATTTTCTTTTGGGGCATAAACTGTGATTGAATAATATTTGTGAGGATAAAACGATGAACGATAATTGCTGTAAAAGACAGAACCCTAAAAATATTCCCCTTGCCTGCGAGGCAGCCCGTGCCCGCGCGGGGGAGCTTAATTCCGTTTCCGAGTATCTTTACTTATCAATAATGTTTGCCGATGCGCTCCCAGAGCTTTCCGAGTATTTTGAGAAGCTTTCGATGGAGGAGATGCATCACCATCGCGCGCTTGGGGAGTTGATACTCCGACTCGGCGGTGATCCCGCGGAGAGGAGCAGTGTGCGCAACTCTGGCAGGATCAATCTTTGCCAGGACTGTGACAGCCGCGCACCCGTCGCGGCAACGAGAGCGTTGAAGAATAATATTATTGATGAGCGCCGTACATCCGAAAACTACCGCCGACTCGCGGGTATCGCCGAACGATGCGGCGACCTTTCCGCCGCATCCCTGTTCTCGAAATTTGCCGCCGATGAAGCAAGACACGCGAAAGAACAGGAGAAGATGTTGAGCTGAACTTCAGACTAAAAGGAAAGAATCCGCCGCGGCGGATTCTTTTCGATTTTATAATATTTCGCTTTGAATTTTGCTTTGGCGAGAAAACTCCGCGCGCCGCTCTATACCCACCCAACCCTCCCGCAAGCGGGAGGGCTTATTTTAAGCAGTCACTCTTGACAATTATTCACCTTAAAATACATAAACAAAAAACTTGACAAAGAAATACGCGTATGTTATAATTTAATTGTAGAAACTGTACATCACCAAAACCGGAAGGAGGAAGACTGTGGATAATAAAGAATATGCAAGCAACGAGCAGACTTCGCTTGAAGGTCTTTACAACAAAGCTGTCGCAGAGATGAATGCGGCTGTGCGTGAAGACGAATATTTGCGTGCGGCAACGCGCTTTTACGGTTTGCGTGGGTACAAGGATGCCTCGGATCTTGAAAGCAAATGCCGTCTTCGTGCGGAAAAACTGAAAAATGACGGTCTTCTTGATTCGGCAAAGAATCGGATGAAATCAAATACCGCGGACGGTTATCGCGAGGCATTGAAATTACTCGTTCAGGTCAAAAAACGATTGGAAACGAAGGATCTGATCGCCGTCTGCGAGAAGAAGATAAATGAGATTGAGAGGCATGAGCAAAGACGCAAAAAGCTGACGAAGATACTGTTGATAACGGTATCGTCGATATTGGCGGCAGTTGTTTTGCTCGTCGGAGGGTATATTATTAATCCGATGCCGACGCTTGAGTATAAGAGTGTCGGCGACGGAATGATAGTTTTTGCGCTTAAGAAGAAAAATACAAAAACGCTTGAAATACCCGCCGAGGTTGACGGAAAACCGGTTGTCGGTATAGGCGCTTCGACTTTTGAAGGAAACAAGAATCTGAAAAGCGTGAGCATTCCTTCAAGCGTCAAAACTATAGGAAAAAATGCTTTCAAAGACTGTTCGCATCTGGAGGAAGCTGTGCTTTCCGAGGGGCTCGAGAATATTGCCGACGGGGCTTTCGAGGGCTGCAGCTTGTTGCAAAGCATAGAGATACCCGCGAGTGTCGTCAGTATCGGAAATTTCGCATTCGCAGAGTGCGGGACTCTTAAGAAGCTTACCTTTTATGAGGGACTCCGTACGATCGGAGATTCTGCTTTTTCACTTTGCTCGTCTGTTTCGGTTCTGACTTTCCCCGAAAGCCTGATATCGATCGGATCATCTGCTTTCTCGAATTGCTTTTGGCTTACCGAGGTGGTCTTCCCGGGAGAAGTTGAGAGCATAGGAGATTCTGCTTTCAGCGGATGACAATATCTTAAATCCGTCAGCGGATTTGAAGGCGTCAAGAATATCGGTAACTCGGTGTTTGCGCGCTGTCCGCATCTTGAGAAAATTGCCTTGCACGAGGGACTCGATGAGATCGGCACCGATATGTTCAACGGTTGCGAATCATTGAAAGAAATAATTTTACCCAAGCATTTGAAGGGGATTGGCAACGGCGCGTTTCAGGGTTGTGCGGCTCTCAAAACGGTGGATATCCCCGAAAGCGTTATCAGTATCGGCAAGTATGCTTTTTCGGGCGCGGGGCTTATCGAAGTCGTTATTCCGTCAAGTGTTGAATATATAATTTCCTACACATTCAGCGGATGCGAAAAGCTTGAATCCGTCACCGCTTTGGAAGGAGTGAAGGATATCGGTACCGGTGCGTTTGCAGAATGCGTCAGCTTGAATGCGCTTACTTTGCCGGGAAGTGTTAACAATATCGGGGTCGGGGCGTTCAGGAATTGTAAAAAGCTTTTCAGAATTAATTACGGAGGTTCTGTGGCAGATTGGAAGGAAATCAAGGGGCGAAAGTTTCATAATCGCAATACTGCCGTTTACTGCACTGATGGCAGTACGATCGGAGATGAAGTTATTAACGTTCGTGATAATTCTTGGAATCCCATTCCGCTTAGCTGAAATATATAAAAACCGACCGATACGCTTGGCGTATCGG
>JAZSLM010000058.1:0-19565 GCA_045535375.1 Eubacteriales bacterium | reverse complement strand
CAGGGCTACGACCCGCCCCCCCCCACCGCTCTCGCTGCCGGGGCGCTGTTTATATTGCGCGGTTCCACCCGAATTTATAACTTAAAATAAGTATTCAAAATGACACACCGGTGGTACCCTTTGCGGTTTCGTCGGAAGCTTTCAGCAGGCGCTCCCTCTCTGTAGGCGAAATGGCGCAAGGACATGTCCGTTGCATTTACGGTATAATATTATACACCTCTTTGACCGATTTGTCAAGAGTACGTGCAAAATTTTATCAGAACTTATGGGAAGTATGTGCTGTTCTGGGGTTTACGAACGATCTCCAATCAAGGTCGCCGCGGTCAAGCGCGATAATAAGAGCCTCCGCAGTACCGATATTGGTAGCAACGGGGATATTATACATATCGCAAAGGCGAAGAAGCTCGTTTGAGCGTTCGTTGATAAGAACAGAGGGATCGGTATCGCGGAAGTCTATGAGAAGGTCGATCTCGTTATACGCGATTCTCTGCGCGATCTGCTCTTCTCCGCCGTGGTCGCCGGTGAGAAGACGCTCGATGCGAAGACCGGTCGCCTCGGAAATATATTTTGCCGTAATACTTGTGGCATAAAGATTATGCTTACAGAGTATTCCGCAGTAAGCGGTACAAAATTCCGCCATCAATTCTTTCTTCTTGTCGTGTGCAACGATAGCTATTTCCATTTTCTCATTCCTTTCGCTTTGATATCTATGATTATGAATAGAGAAGCTTTCTTCTCTTCTTTTCGGGGAGGTAGGACATTATCGGGATCCTCTCGCCGCATATTCTGCGTGAGGTCTCCTCAAACGCATCGCGCACCTTTTCGCGGTCGCGGCGCATCTGAACTGCAAGCTTTCCCGAGATCTGTGCCTTTTCGAGGTCCTGCGAATCGGGGATGACGCCGATCAGCGGAACGTGCGTACGATCGATAAGCCAGTTGAGTCCGGGGCTCGTTCCGTCAAGAACGCCCTTTTTGTCGTATCTGTTTATGATAAGGTATTGCTCTTTGATGCCGAGATCTTCGAGCTGATAACCCGTCTTTTCCGCGCCGCGCACGGTTGTCGGCTGATGCGAAGTGACGATAAGCGCGGCATCGGCACAGGGAGCAACCAAAGGAAGCGTGCCGTCAAGCGCACCGGGTGTATCTATAAAAACGTATTCGCAGAAATATTCGCGTGCCGCGGCCATAACGGCTTCGCGGAATTGTTCAGGCGTAAAATCGTCCTTCTTGATATGGGGAGCCGCAATGAAATTCAGCCTTTCCTCGCGCGAGTCCTGCATAACGGCTTTCGACGCCGTAGCGCGTCCGCTGACAAGATCGCAGATATCGAAGAAGACGTTTTCCTCGTAACCGAGGATGAGATCGAGCGAGCGGTTTGAAAAATCGCAATCGACGAGGAGGACCCTCTTTCCGCTTGAAGCAAGCGAGAAAGCAAGATTCGCGGCAACGGTGGATTTTCCGACTCCGCCCTTGCAAGAGGTTATAAGAAACGTCTTTATGCCTTTATTTGAACTGCCGTCCATAATATAACCTCCGCAATAAAAAAATATATATATTATTATAGCACACTTTCGGCATAAATGTCAATCGCATTTGAAAATATTTTTAACGTCTTTTTACCTTTTTATGTATTTTAGTGGTGAATTCTGTCAAAAAAATCAGGCTGTTCGCATAGAACAGCCTGATCGATATTAATCGGGGTAAATCGCTCTGCATCCGCCGATAAGCTTCGGACGGGTGCGGGCGCAGGTGATGGTCGCGTTTCCAATCTTCGAAAGGCTCACTCTGACGGGAACGGCAACAGCTTTCAAATGCATTCCGATGAGAGTAAGACCTATATCGATGCCCGCGTGCGCCGAAATACTTTCTACTGCGGCTGGGAAAGCGAATTCGCCCCATACCTTGGTTGCCCAGGAACCGCCTGCGTGGGGATGCGGCATTACGCAGACCTCGGGAAGATCGTACTTTTCAAGGCACTCGCGCTCGACGATCAACGCGCGGTTGAGATGCTCACAGCACTGTGCGGCAAGGTATATCCCTTTTTCATCAAGAATGGGTTTTACAGCCGCGAAAATAGCCTCAGCCGCTTCCGCGGAGGAATCCTTGCCTATTCTTCCGCCCGCGACCTCGGAGGTCGAACAACCGATGACGAGGATATCGCCTTTTTTAAGTTTAGCCTCGGCGAGAAGCTCGGTTAGAACGACTTCCGCCTCGTGCTTTACTTTATCGAAAAATTCGCTCATTTTATCAGCCGTTGTAAGCAGCCTCGTCGCAGAAGATGTAAACGTTCTTATGCGAACGGAGGAGGGTTACGGGAACGTTTGTGCTGTACTTGCCGCTGAGAAGAGCAGCGATAGCCTCGTGCTTTTCCTTGCCGGAAGCTACGAGAACGATGCACTCTGCGGAAAGAATGCCGTCCATACCCATAGTGATAGCGTGGCGCGGAACATCGTCGCGGGTCTCGAAGAAGCGGGAGTTTGCATCGATGGTGCTCTCACAGAGAGAGGTAAGATGGGTAGCACCGATAAGCTCGTCGCCGGGCTCGTTGAAGCCGATGTGACCGTTGCGTCCAACACCGAGAAGCTGGATGCCTACACCGCCCGCTGCAGCGATCTTTTCGTCATACGCCTTGCAGAACGCCTCGGGATCCTCGCACTTTCCGTCGGGAACGAAGGTGTTAGCCTTGTCTATGTTTACGTGGTTGAAGAGCTTGTCGTTCATAAAGTAGCGGTAGCTCTGCTCGTGGGTGGGCTCGATGGGATAGTATTCATCAAGATTGTAGGACTTGATGCCGGAAAAATCGATCTTGCCGGCTTTGTTATCCTCGATAAGGCACTCGTAGATACCCTCGGGGGAAGAACCGGTTGCAAGTCCGAGAATGCCGGTGGGATTCTCTTTGATGTAGTCAACGAAAACGTCAGCCGCGCGGCGAGACATTTCTGCGTAATCTTTACAAACTATAACTTTCATTTTGTGTACCTCGTTTCACAAATTAATATATATAATATTATACTCGCTTTGGGGGAGAAATTCAAGTATTTTTTTGAATTTTTCTGAAAAAAGAACCGACTCCTTGCGAAGTCGGTTCAATTTTCATATCAAACTGAAATTATTCAGCGTCGGTAGCTTCCTCGGTAGTCTCTTCCTCAAGGAGAGCCTTGATGGAGAGGCTTACTCTCTGCTGCTCGTCGTCGATCTTGGTGATCTTAACAGAAACGGTCTGACCGGAAGCGAGGACATCGGCGGGATTGTCAACGCGGGTAAGAGCGATCTGAGAAACGTGGATAAGACCGTCAACGTCGTCGGTGATCTTAGCGAAAGCACCGTAGGACATAATGTTCGAGATAGTTACGTCAAGAACGTCGCCCTCAGCGTACTGAGCCTTGAATACCTTCCAAGGATGGGTCTCCTCGGTCTTGTAACCGAGAGTGATCTGCTTCTTCTCGAGGTCGAAGGACTTAACGAATACGGTAAGCTCGTCGCCGATATTGAGAATATCTGCGGGCTTATGTATGGGCTTCCAGGACATCTCTCTCTTGTGAAGCATACCGTCTACTCCGCCGAGGTCGATGAATGCGCCGTACTCGGTCATTCCTCTAACCTTACCGGTGTAGTACTTGCCCTCTTCGATCTCTGCCCAGAAAGCAGACTCGAGAGCCTTTCTCTCTTCTCTTGCAGACGCGCGGATGGAACCGACAGCGCTCTTGCCCTGGCCCTTGAGCTCAATAACCTTGAACTTAACGGTCTGGCCAACGAGAGTGGAGAGATCTCCGCCCTTCGGAACTGTGGTCTGCGATGCGGGTACGAAAATTCTTGCGCCGTAGAGTTTAATTACTACGCCGCCCTTGACAGCCTCGGCTACAACACCCTCAAGGTTCTCGCCGCTTTCCTTGGCATCAACGATGATGTGCCAATTCTTGTCAAGATCTGCACGCTTTTTGGAAACGGTTGCGCATCCGTCAACATCGCTGACGCGGATAACAAATACATCTATCTCGTCACCGATCTTGTACTCGGAACTCAGCTTCAGAGAAGCATCGTCGGATATCTGATCGGCGGTCAGTATGCCGGTAACTTTTGCGCCGAGGTCGAGTTTGATCTCAACGTCGTTTACCGCAATAACGGTACCGGTAACGGTGTCTCCTGAACTTAAAGTTTTGATTGCTGAGTCGAGCATTTCGTCAAAGCTAACTTCTGCTTTGTCGAGTTTCATTTCGCTCATTTTGTTGTATACCTCCTCTATAATGCCGCCGGGCGTCGATGCACCTGCGACAATTCCCACTTTTTGCGGGATGCTCGGAATTGATCCGTCAAGCTCGTGCGGTTCGGAAATGCAGATCGTATTTTTACAATTTTCACTGCAGATCGCGAAAAGCTTAGCTGTGTTTGAGCTGTCGCGTCCGCCGATGACAATGATAGTCTCGCACGCTTTTGAAAGCTCTTCCGCTTCAAGCTGCCGAATTTCCGTAACATTACATATTGTATCAAAAATTTTGACGTTTGTATATAGTTTTTTGATAACTTTTAATGAATTTTTCCACTCTGTTAACTTTTGAGTGGTCTGCGCCGCCATAACCGGCACAATATTGCTATAAATTGGTAATTTTTTATTCTTCGCCGCTTCTTCAAGTTCACTCGCTGTCTGGAAGACAAAGCTCTTGCCCTCGAAATAGCTGACGATGCCGATGACCTCGGGGTGGCTTTCCGCTCCGAGAAGGATAAAAACATTCTCTTCCCCATCGTTTTCGGGTGCCGAATTTTCCGCCGCGATCTTATGGATCTTTTTGACGTAAGGGCAGGTGCAATCGACATATGAAAAGCCTTTGTACCTTTCGGAAAGCGAATCAAGCAGTTCACTCGTCTGCTTGGTCACACCGTGTGCGCGCACGAATACCGTCACGGGCGCACCTGTTTCGGTCGATGCCGCCAGAGCTTCGAGCTCGTCTATGCTCGTTACGCCGACACCTTCTTTTGCAAGCTGTGCATTGTAAGTATCGTTATGTATGAGCTTGCCGAGAGTGAATATACGGTCGCCGTCACGGGCAGCGATCTTTTCCGCTATCATATCGGTGGCGCGCTTGACACCGAAGCAAAAGCCCGCGTGCTTGGCTACCGTTATTTCGTGTCGGTTCATTTCGATTCCTCTTTTCCGAGCGCGATGATGCGGTCGAAAATGTACTGCGTGATAGCTCTCGAATCGCCCTCAAGTTCTCCGCCCTTGGTGTATTCCTCGTAGGGTATCGGATCGCCGATGATGAGGGTAACGCGTCTGAACGCTTTGATGCGGTAATCCTTGGTCTTTATATGAATAGGAAGAACGCTTGCCTTCGATCTGGATGCGATAAGTCCCGCGCCCGCCTTGACCGGTGTTGTCTCGGGCTCGACTCCCGCGCGGCGTGTTCCCTGGGGGAACATACCGACGCAATAGCCGTCTTCAAGCATTTTGATGGTCTTTAAGATAACGTCCGCATTCGCACCCTTACGGTCGATGGGGTAAGCACCGAGCTGACCGACGAGCCAGCCGAGAACAGGAACCTTGAAGAGCTCCTTCTTTGCCATAATTCTGGGCTGATGCTTGCGGAGCACCGCGCAGATAAGCACGGGGTCAAGAACCGAAATATGGTTTGCGCAAACAAGAAGCGCACCATCCGAAAGCGGGGGCTCTTTTTTTCTCGTCTTGCAGGAAACGCAGAAGATCAGTCTTGCGAGCCACGCAAGAAGGAAATGAAGAAACGCATAAAGCTTACTTTTCATCGGCAGACCTCCGCGACGCCGAGCTTGTCCCTTACGATGGTAAGAAGCTTCTCGAGCGACTGTTCGGGAGTATAGCCGGTATTATTGAAAAGGATGGCATCGTCCGCAGGCTTCAACGGTGCGATAGCACGGCTCGAGTCGCGCTCGTCGCGCTCCTTGATATCGGATAGTATCTGCTCAAAATCGGCAGCCTGTCCCTTTTCGATAAGCTCGTTTGTGCGGCGCATGGCTCTTTCCTCCGGGGTTGCGGTAAGGAATATCTTAAGCTGTGCATCGGGCAGAATGACCGTTCCGATATCTCTGCCGTCCATGATAACGTTGTTTTCATCCGCGATGCTTCTTTGCATATCAAAGAGATATTCTCTGACAGCGGGGATCGCCGAAACCGCGGAAGCATAGTGCGATATCTCGTGCTCCCGGATACGGTCACCGAGGAACTCGCCGTCGAGATACATATCCTGACGTCCGCCCTCGAATTTCGCTTCGACCTTGATCTCTCCGAGCATCTTTGTTACTGCCGGAGCATCGTCGGGCGCAATTCCTCTTGCGCGTGCGGCAAAGCCCACAGTGCGGTAAATGGCACCGGTATCAACATAGGCAAATCCGAGCTTCTTTGAAAGTGCTTTTGCAAGAGTGCTCTTGCCTGCACCGCCGGGACCGTCTATTGCAATTTTAAGAGTTGTTTTTTTGTCCATCATAATATAAGACTCCAAAAATCATAAAAAGTTTCACGAATTTTCGTTTGTTTACAAAATATTAAATTATTCCGATCCGACAGTCGTGTTAGTGCGCTTATTTGGCAACAGCGTTGCCCGCGAGAAATGCCGTAGACCAAGCTATCTGCAGGTTATATCCGCCCGTGTAACCGTCAACGTCAATTATCTCACCCGCGAAATAAAGTCCCTCACAGATCTTCGACTGCATAGTTCTCGGGTCGATCTCATCCGTCGGGATACCTCCGCGGGTGATGATAGCCTCGCTTATCGGGCGCAATCCCGAGATCGGAACGCGGAAAGCCTTGAAGGTGGCAACCATCTTCTTGCGCATTTCTTTGGTGATCGAATGCACCTTTGTATCGTGCGGGATTCCCGTCATTTCTATAAAGGGAAGGATCATTTTGCTCGGCAAAAGATCTCCGAGAGCGTTTGCCAGATCGCGGTTCTTGTATTTCGAGAAATCCGAAAGCAAACGCGCGTCAAGTGTCGCCTCGTCAAGCGCCGGCTTCAGATCGAGGATGGCATCGTACTTATCCGGAGTGACCTTTCCAAGTCTTGCCGAGGCGGACAGCGCCATCGGTCCGGTAAGTCCGAAATGAGTGAACATTATCTCGCCGAAATCGTCGTAGACCTTCTTTCCGCTCTCCCTCTCAATGACGGTGAGCGCGGTATTCTTCAGTGAAAGTCCCTGCATTGATGGGCAGAGCTTTCCGGGGCATACGAGCGGAACGAGCGAAGCCGTCAGTGCTGTCGGATGATGCCCGAGCGACTCGGCAAAGCGGTGACCGTCACCCGTCGAACCGGTTCTCGGATATGATACACCGCCGGTTGCGAGTATGACGCGGTCAAAATCGCGAGGCTTTTCCGCGTGAGTCATATGAACGGTAAAGACACCGTTTTCTTTTGTAATCCTCTTCACCGCACCGCCGACGACGGTAACGCCCGAATACTCAAGATCGCGCACGAGTGCATCGACGATGTCGCGTGCCTTGTCCGATTCCGGAAAAACACGGCGTCCGCGCTCAACCTTTGTCGGTACGCCGAGATATTCAAAATGCTCGATCACCCTTGCGGGCGGAAAAGCAGAATATGCCGCATAAAGGAAGCGGGGATTGCGCGGAATGTTTTCAAGAAATTCGTCGCGAGTGCAATCGTTTGTCACGTTGCATCTTCCCTTGCCAGTGATGGCGAGCTTCCATCCCATTTTGTCCGGTCCGTTCTTTTCGTAAAGAGTGACCGAAGCTCCCGCATACGCGGCAAAGGCGGCGGCTGCCATTCCGGCAGCGCCGCCGCCTATTACGGCTACGCGGATATTATCCGTTGTAAATTCAGAATTATTCATACCAATTTTTACGACCTGCGCTTATTCGTGCGCCTTGTCGTAGACCTCGTATTCATCCCAGATTTTTTCAAGCTTGTCAAAGCGGACTCTGATGTCATCCATCTTCTTACGCGAAACGGCAACGATGATGGCGTTGATTATCGAAAGCGGGGCAACGAGAGAGTCGACGAAGGAAACGAGATCGCTTCGTGCCAGGAGAAGCTGATCGGCAACGCCCGCTATCGGTGACTGATGGCTGTCGGTCAGTGAAATAACGTCCGCGCCCGCGTTATGTGCGTATTCAACCGCGTTGACGATTCGTTTCGAATACCTCGGAAAACTGATTGCGATCATAACGTCATTCGGTCCGATCGACATGATCTGCTCGAACATCTCGCTTCCGGACGTTGTCTGAACGAATTTGACGTTATCGAAGATCATTCTGAAATTGAAATTCAGGAATCCGGCAAGCGAGGAAGATGAACGAACGCCGATGATGTAGATCTTGTCTGCGGCAACGATCTTGTCAACCGCCGCCTCAAAAGCCTCGCGGTCAACCTCCTCGAGGGTTCTGCGGATCTTTTCAGCGTCCGATACAAGGATCTTTTCGAGAACGTCGCCCTCGCCGATAAGAGAATTGGTAACTTCAACTCTCTGCACCGAGGTCAGCTTCATTCTGATAAGCTCCTGGAGCGACTTCTGCATTTCGGGATAGCCCTCAAAGCCGAGTTCGATTGCAAATCTTACGACCGTCGACTCGGAAACGCCGACAAGCGCGCCCATCTTCGACGCGGTCATATACGCCGCTTTGTCATAATGCTCAAGTATATAATTTGCTATTCTTTTTTGTCCTTTGGAGAAGGTAGGCATACCTTCTTCAATCATTGCGATAAGGTTGCGTTTCATATAAATGTCTCCTCTTTTCGTTCGCGCAGACTATGAAGGTATTATAAACTATTTTGACCGATTTGTCAAGTAAAATATCGTTATTTTTGCAACCTTTTGAAAGTTTTCTTGCAAAAAAGACAAAGTTATTTCAAAAAATCAAGCAAAAACGGCTTATACAGACGCTTTTTTTGCAGCCGTGGCTGCATCGTACTCACCAAGAACCTTAATGGTAGATTCGATATCCGAGGGGTAGTGATACACTCCTCCGTGGCGGATCATATGCGTTTCGGCGCCTCTGCCGGCGAACATGATCACACTGTCGCCGATATCTGCAAAGACTGCTTTGCGAATAGCTTCCTGTCTGTACTGCTCAACCTCGAAGGGACATCCGAGTGCCTCCAGATGCACGGTTATCTCCCTCGCGATCTTCTCGAAAGGCTCGTCTGCAGGGTCCTTCTCGCAGATGACGGCATAGTCACAGCAAGAACCGACGATCTTGCCGACCTCCTCGCGTCTGTTCTGCGATTTCGAGCCGTGCAAACCGAAGCAAGCGATCTTCTTGCGTTCGGGGTAAGTACGGCAAACGTATTCGCAAAGAGTTTCAAAACTGTTTTTATTGTGCGCGTAATCAACGATGACGATGACTTTTTCATCCTCGCTCTTGAAGACCTGCATTCTTCCTGCAGTACGGGCAACGGCAAGTGCCTTTTCCATAGTTTCGGGCGGAATACCGACGGCGTATGTCATCGCGATCGCGCAAAGTGCGTTCTTGACGTTGAATTCGCCGGGCATTGTGATCTTCATTCTTCTCTCCCAAAGAGGAGTTACAACGTCAAAATAAATTCCGTCGGATAGAGTTTCGATCGACTTGCAGTAAATCGTATCGCTTTCGTGCGAGCCGAAGGTGATAACGGGTACTCTGCCATCGATATAGTCAAGCATGATATCGCTCTTTGGATCGTCGGTATTGACGCAGGCGATACGGCAGTTATCGAAGAGCTTGAGCTTGGAATAGAAATAATCCTCAAAGGTGGGATGCTCGACGTCGCTTATGTGATCGTTGTCGATATTGGTAAATCCCGCGACGTTGAATGTCACCCATTCGACTCTTTGATACTTCAGAGCCTGCGCAGAAACTTCAACAACGTAATTCTCGATACCCGACTTTACGGCGTTCGAGAAATGACGCCAGACGTCGGGGGATTCGGGGGTGGTGTTGGTCGACTCAAAGCGCTCGATGCCGTCGTAAGTATCTATCGTGGACATAAAGCCGCATTCGCGGGTGCCGGTATCTGCGGCGTAAGTATCAAGGATCTCTTTAAGATAGTAAGAAGTCGTGGTCTTGCCCTTGGTGCCCGTGACGGCAAATGTGGTCAGGTCGGTCTGCGGATCACCGTAGAACATCCTCGAAATGAGAGCCATTGCCGTGCGGATATCATTTACGGCAATATAGTTCTCCCTGCCTGCGATGATCTTGTCGCTGATATATGCAACCGCGCCCTTCTCTATCGCAGAGAAAAGGTATTCTTCCTTAAAATGAACTCCTTTTGCGATAAAGAGCGTGCCGGGAGTGACTTTTCTCGAATCAAAGGTGAGATTGGTGACTTCGGTTGCGGCATAAGGGTCCTGCATATCTGTGCCCATAAGCATACCGGAATTATCAAGAGCTTCAATGAATTCGCCTATCGTATAAATCTTATTTATCATTTGCTTAATTCCTTTTTAAGATAAATCAAATTAATTATATCACTTTTTCGCGTGTTTTGCAATAGCAGTTGCGAAAAATCAAAAAAGAAATCCGCAAATATTTCCCGACCTCAAAAATTCAACAAAATATGAAAAAATTATTTCTATTTTTACTTTACTTTTGTCGAAAAATATGATATTATATAGGAAGAATCCGAGGCAATCGCCAATAAAGCTTCGGAAAATCTAAGGAGGATTTCGCATGCAACTCATCTACAATGTCAAAGATAAGCCGAAATTCGGTCAGCTTATCGTCTTCGCGATCCAGCAGCTTCTCGCCATTATGGCAGCAACCATCGCCGTTCCCGCAATCGTCGGCAACGGTATGACGGCTTCCGCAGCTCTCTTCGGTGCGGGCGCGGGCACTATCGTCTATCAGCTCTTCACAAGATTCAAGAGCCCCGTATTCCTCGGTTCTTCCTTCACGTTCATCGGCTCTATGGTTGCCGCTTTCGCAGGTGCCGTATCCAATGCACTCGGCTTCCTCGGTCTTCTGATCGGTGCCGTCAGTGCAGGTCTCGTTTACGTTATTATTGCTATCATCGTAAAATTCGCAGGAGTTAAGTGGATCAACAAGCTTATGCCGGCAGCAGTAATCGGTCCGACTGTTACACTCATCGGTCTTTCGCTCGCAGGCGCGGCTATCAACGACGTATTCTCTTACGGTCCCAAGATCTCCTTTGGCACGTCAAGCTATTTTGAAATGTCAACAAATCTCTGGGTATCCTTGATCTGCGCAATGGTTACTTTCTTTACCATTATTCTCTGCTCCGTGTACGGAAAGAAGATGGCTAAGCTCATCCCCTTTATCATCGGCATCATTGCAGGTTACGTAGTCGGGCTTATTTTTACTGTGATCGGTATTGCAACCGGCAATGACGCTCTTATGATCATCGACTTTGCTCCCTTCAAGGCTCTCGTTGCCGACGGCGTAGGACTTTCCACCTTCCTTGCGGTTCCCGAGTTTACGTTCCTTACCGCTCTTAAGGGCACGGGCGAATTCAGCGCGTCCTATCTTGCAACCGTCGTCGTTGCATACATTCCCGTTGCTTTCGTTGTATTCGCGGAGCATATCGCGGACCACAAGAATCTTTCTTCTATCATTGAATCCGACCTTCTTGAAGATCCCGGTCTTCATAATACCCTTCTCGGCGACGGCGTTGGATCCTTTGTCGGCTCGATCTTCGGCGGATGCCCCAACACCACCTACGGCGAATCGGTCGGCTGTGTCGCCATCACCAAAAACGCATCGGTCATCACAATTACCGTTACCGCTGTTATGGCAATGATCGTTTCCTTCATCTCCCCCTTCGTTGCATTCCTTGATTCGATCCCCGGTTGCGTAATGGGCGGTGTTTGCATCACCCTTTACGGATTCATCGCGGTCTCGGGTCTCAAGATGATCCAGAAGGTTGACCTTGAGCAGAACGCAAACCTCTTCACGATCTCCGTAATCCTCATCACGGGTATCGGAGGAATGGCAATGGCAATCGGTAGCGCAAACAAGATCTATATCACCAATACCGCTTGCGCTCTTATTCTCGGCATCATCGTTAACCTTATTCTTAATAAGGCGAGAAAATAATAATATACACATAAAATAACGGTCAGCCTTCGGCTGACCGTTATTTTATTCTGCAAACCTCGCAAAATACGCACGCGGATGTCCGCAGGTGGGGCAATGCTCGGGGGCGTTTTCAGCACCGATAAGCTGACCGCAGGCAAGGCAGATCCAGGGGGTATTGCCGTCCTCGGCGGTCTTGACGAAGGCGTTTCCGTCGGCGAGCTGCTTCTGATATTTAAGATACCTTTCCTCGTGACGGCGTTCGATGGCTGCTACGCGCTCGAATCTGCCCGCGATCTCGTCGAAGCCCTCTTCCCTTGCAGTCTCGGCAAATTCGCGGTACATCTTGTCCCACTCGAAATGCTCTCCGTTCGCGGCTACCTCGAGGTTCTTTTCGCTCTCGTCCATACCGCCGAGGAGAGTGAACCAGATCTCGGCGTGCTCGGCTTCGTTTCGGGCGGTTTCCTCAAAGATCTGCGCTACCTTCTCATATCCGTCCTTTCTTGCCTTGCTCGCAAACCAGGTGTATCGAAGGTGCGCCTGCGATTCGCCCGAAAGCGCGGTATGAAGATTCTCCTGGGTTTTGGTGCCCTCAAGTCTGTCCTTCAGAGGGGTAGGTGCGGGAACTGTTGCGTTCATATAAAAATCCTCCTGTATTTTTGGTACAGGAGGATTTTGGACAACACGAAAAAGAAATATTCATCGTGGATGCAAATTGCATATTACATATTGTTCATTAAATTAATAGTATTTTTCCCTGCTAAAGATTTGAACGCACTTAACTTCGAACGGTCATCCGCCAAGCGCTCCAAAACGGTTGTCACGACAACTTCTGAAAAATATTCATCAAGCATCGTCATATTTTCAATCAGTTGGGAGATCGACAGCAACTGTTCGCGGTTTTCTACCGGCTGTTCAAGCAACCTATGAAAGTACGGATTAAAAATATCGCCAAAAATCAAGTGTAAATATTCATCATGATAATCAGCAAGATAGCTGTCAATATCATTTTTCAAATCGGGACACACGAATATTAGTTGATTAACAATAGTCTTTTTCATATTATTCATCTTTAGCAATTTATTGAAAATATTCACTCGCAAGTATCGAACAATATCCAACGTCAACGTATTCGCCTCTATTGAGAAGCGACTGACGGCGGACACCTTCGAATTTCATGCCTACCTTTTCCATTACTCGTCGCGAGACCTCGTTTCCGACCATATAACGCGCCTCGATACGGTTGAGCTTCAGTTCGGTAAATCCGAATTCAAGCACGCGCGCAAGAGCTTCGGGCGCGATGCCTCTGCCGCGGTATTCGGGATTGATGACGTAGCCGACCTCGGCGGAGTTATTCTCGTAGTCAAAGCGCGTGAATCCGCAGGTGCCGATCATTTTCTCACGGTATTCTCCGTCGGCGCACCAGATAAGCGCCCAATCGAAGAATTCGCCGTTTCGGTAGCACTTTCCGATGAATTCGAGATAGTCCTTCGTGTACTCTCTCGACGGATGCGGCTGCCAGGTCAGATAGCGGGTAACGTCCGCACGGTGCGCGTATTCAAACATATCGTATGAGTCCATCGGCTTCATCGCACGCAACGTCAAACGGCGCGTCATGAGCGTAGGGATGCGAGTGAAAACTCGTTTTACAGTTTTTTGTAACATTGTGTCCTCCGGAAGTGTAAAGTGGAAAGTGATAAGTGGAAAGTGCAGGTAACTTTTTTCGCTGCGCTCAAAAAGTAATTTATTAATATGGAAATTTCCGAGCAACGCGAGGAAATTCTCCTTCACTTTTCACTTTTCACTTTCCACTCTTCACTTTGGTTTACCAATTATCGCTTCCGTCCTCGGGAATAACTTCCTTGACAGCGGCAATGGCGCATTCGATCATTGAATCATCGGGCTCTTTAGTAGTGATGTGCTGGAGCCATACGCCGGGGGCGGAAATTATCTTTGTAAAGAGGTTATCGTGTCTGCCCGCAAATCGGATAAGCTCATAGCCGATACCCATAATGAAGGGGAGGGTGAGAAGACCGATACCGGTTCTCGCAACGATATTGAGGATCTTATGATCCACGAGAGTGGCAGGGATGAACATATTTACTATGATCGAAACGAGGAGCATCAAGATAAGGAAGGATGTACCGCATCTGGGGTGGAATCTCGACTGACGGCGGACGTTTTCGACGGTGAGCTCGAGCCCCTGCTCGTAGCAGAAGATAGTCTTATGCTCCGCGCCGTGATACATAAAGGTGCGCTTGATGTCCTTCATAAGCGTGACAGCCGCCATATATGCGACCATTATCGCGATCTTGACCACGCCGGTGATAGCCGCGCGGATGAGGTTGAACCAATAGCCCTCTCCCTCAAGTGAGGGGAACGCCCATGTAAGAAGCTCGTATACCGACTCGGGAAGGACCTTGAAAAGCAGGAGCGCAAGTCCGAGACCGAGAACGAGTGCGACAGCCATAACGCCCGTCATCATTGCAGAATTATCCTTCTTCTCTGCCGCAGGTGCAGCTTCCTCTGCAACGGCTTCGGAAACTTCTTCCTTCACCTCAGGTTCGGGTTCTTTCTCTACTGCTTCGCGCTCTGCAAGTTCCTCAACGGTAATGCCGAGTTTTTTTGCCTTTTTAGCCTGTTCTTTTGCGGCTTTCTTTGCCGCTTTTTCTCTTTCTTCTTCCTCGATAGCCTCGTCGAGTCCCGAAAGCTCTGCCGAACGCATCATAGCCGAATATCCGACTACCATAGAATCGACGAATCCGACCACACCGCGCACGATGGGCCATTTGAGGAAGCCTTTGCGGTCTGCGCTCTTAAGGTCGGACACCTCAACGACCATCTCGCCGTCGGGCTTTCTTACCGCCATCGCGCTCTTTTTCGGACCGCGCATCATAATGCCTTCAAGCAAAGCCTGACCACCGATCGAAGTTTTCTTCATCGGGCAGGATGCATTTTCGTTTTTATTGCTCATATCATTATTTCCTTTAATTTTATTTTGATATTTAATTATATCCCATATTTATGAATTTGTAATGAACAACGTTATTCTTTTAATAAAAAACAGAGCCTGGCGGCTCTGTTTTATTATTGAGATCAGAACTCGATCTTAAGCTGTCCGCCGAGTTCTGCGGTATGCTTGTCGATGAGTGCATGGATCTTCTTGACGGGGTCGAGGATAAGGCTGATCGACTCGTCATGGTTGAGAGTATCGATAATGTAGGAAACGTATTTGCACATGCTTACCTCAACGTACCACTCCTTCTCTGCGAGAGCGGGATCGTTGTAAATAAGGTTGGTGGTAAAGATCTTGTCGATAATGCCGTCGGCATAAGCCTGATCGAAGCCCTCAAGACCGTTGGTGAAGAGTCCGAAGGTTGCGAATGCGTAGATTCTCTTTGCGCCGCGCTTCTTGATCTGCTTTGCAACGTCAAAGAGCGAGTCGCCGGAGGAGATCATATCGTCAACGATAATAACGTCCTTGCCGGTGAGATCCTGACCGAGATACTCGTGCGCAACGATTGGGTTCTTGCCGTTTACGATGCGGGAATAGTCGCGGCGCTTGTAGAACATACCGACGTCAAGTCCCGCAACAGAGGAGAAGAACATACATCTGCCCATTGCGCCCTCGTCGGGAGAGATAATGATAAGCTGTTCCTTATCGAAGGAGATATCGGGAACTGCCTTGACAAGCGCCTTTACCATCTGGTATGTAGGGCGGTAATTGTCAAAACCGATAAGGGGGATAGCGTTCTGAACGCGGTCATCGTGCGCGTCGAAGGTGATGAAATTCTTTACGCCGTAGAATTCGAGCTCGCGAAGCATCATAGCGCAGTCAAGCGACTCGCGGTTGGTTCTCTTGTGCTGTCTGCCCTCATAAAGCATAGGCATAATGACCGAGATACGGCGTGCCTTACCCTCGATAGCTCCGACGATACGCTTAAGATCAGCGAAATGCTCGTCGGGTGTCATGGGGATATCAGTACCTCTCATCTTATATGTGACACCGTAGTTAAAGGGGTCGCAGATGATCATGATGTCAAGACCTCTGACAGACTGCTTGAGAAGCGCCTTCGCCTCGCCCGATCCGAAACGGGGGCAATCGACCTCTACGAGATAAGATTCATCGGTACCCCTGCGTTCTCTGAGATAGTTATCAACGCGGTTTGCGAATGCCTCGCATCCCTTCATGGCAATTATGCCAAGCTTACCATATACTTCTTCCTTCATTTTGACTCCTTTTGGTCCGATAATTTACTTGATATTTTATTATACCACAAATATCGTAAACTTGCAAACCTTTTTTTGATATTTTTTTACGAAAAACGAGAAATTTTTTTCAGACCCAACCGATCGTGCTCATCAGAAATACGCCGATAAAGACGGTCACGATGCAGAGGAGCGTCGAGATAAGCAATATCTGGCCCGCAAGCTCATAATCGCTTTTCATATTTTTCGCCATAATATAACTGCTGACCGCGGAGGGGGTTCCGAAGACGATAAATGTGATGAGAAGCTCGTTGCCGCGGAATCCGAAGAGATAAGCCGCCGCAACGCCCATTATGGGATGGATAACGGTCTTGATTACCGAAGTAACCGTCGCAAGCGTGATATTTCCCTTAAGCGTCCGGAAAGAGAATCCCGCGCCGAGGCTTATCAGTGCCAGTGCCGTTGCCGAATTGGCAAGGTAGTTGACGGAAGTATTGACGACCGTGGGAAGCTTCCAACCGAAGATCATAAAGGGAAGTCCGAGAAGAACGGCGATGATCAAGGGATTTTTGACGGTATTGAGAAGTATCTTTCCGATATTGATCTTTTTCTTTTCTTCTCCTTCCTCGGTCGGCATAAAGATTGTGAGAACGACGACCGAAAGGACGTTATACATCAGTATAACGAAGGGCATCGTGATCGCGTAACCCGCAAGCGCGGAATCCGACTCGGGAAGACCGGCATAGATATTTGTGATGAATACAACGCCGAGGATCGAGGAATTCGAACGGAACATGCCCTGCACCGACGCACCGACGCGGGCGGGATCCTTGACGATGAAATGAGTTACCACGGAGAAGAGCGTGCAAGTAAATACAAGCATCAGCGAGGTGAACAGAGGCAATCTCATAAAATCTCCACCACCCGAGAGATCGGCATCCACTATCTGAGCAAAGATCAGCGCGGGGAGCGCAATATCAAAAACAAACTTATCCGCGCCGGAATAGAAGGAATCGGGCAGGAGCTTTATTTTTTTGAGCAGCATACCGAGAAGCGTAAGCACCAATACGGGCATTACGGTATTAAGGCTGAGTATAAAATTATCAAACATTTTGGCGTTCCCTTACTTTCTGTTGATGAGGCGGAGATACTGCTCAAGGTAGCCGTCGTAATCGCTCTTGTTTCCGCGAGGGAGATAGGTCTTCACGGGGAAGGACTTGCGGACAAGCTCTCTTGCCTCTGAAATACCCGAGATGAGCCCGTGCGCCATTGCCTGAACAAGGAGGTTACCGAGAGTAGTAGCCTCTGCGGGTCCCGCAACGACGGGAAGACCGCAGACGTCCGCCGTGATCTGCGAAAGGAGGGGATCCTTCGAGCCGCCGCCGACGATGTTGATCGCGTTCGGCTTCTTTCCCGTAAGTGCGGCAATATCGTCAACCGTGTATCTGTAACAAAGCGCAAGGCTGTCAAAGATCGTGCGGATGATCTCGCCGATGCTCTCGGGCACGGGCTGACCCGTCTTGCGGCAATATTCCGCAATTCGCGCGGGCATATCGCCGGGAGGCATGAACACGGGATCATTGACGTCGATAAAGGACACGAAAGGCTTTGCGTTCAGCGCTTCTTCGGTCATGCTGTCGTAGGTGACATTCTTGCCCTCAGCCTTCCAAGCGCGGCGGCATTCCTGAACGAGCCAGAGTCCGACGTGGTTCTTGAGATAGCGGATCGTACCGCACGCGCCGCCCTCGTTGGTGTAATTGCGGCGCTCACCCTCGGGGCATATGAGGGGAGCTTTCAGCTCGCATCCCATCAACGACCAGGTGCCCGAGCTTATGTAGATGAAATCGTCACTCTCGGCGGGAGTAGCAAACACTGCACTTGCAGTGTCGTGAGAAGGTACAGTGATAAGTTTCATATCCGAAGCGAATTCGGGCTTTACCTTACCGATGATCTGTCCGGGATCAACGATGGGAGCAAACTTGTCCTTTGAAATTCCGAGCGCCGAAAGGATCTCGGGCGAGAAGTCGCGGGTGTATGCGTCAACGATAGCGCCCGTGGATGCGACTGTGTATTCGCTGACCTGCTCGCCGGAAAGGAAATATCCGAAAAGATCGGGCAGGAAAAGGATCTTATCCGTCTTTTCAAGTCTTTCGGGAGTGAATTTCTTCTCTGCCGCGAGCTGGAGAACGGTGTTGAATTCAAGATACTGAATACCCGTAATCTCGTAGAGGCGCGAAAGAGGCATAAACTGCGAGAAATACTCTCCGATACCGCGTGTGCGGAGGTCGCGGTTGCTGTAAGGATCGCAGACGAGCTCGCCATTTTTGTCGACCAGACCGTAGTCAACGCCCCAAGTGTCGATACCGACGCTCTGCGCGCCCATAGATGCGCCGAGGCGGGTGGCGTTCTCGACCTCGCGGCGAAGCATCGGTGCGTCCCAGACGAGCATATCTCCCTTGTAGATCGGCTTGTTCTCGAATCGGCAGATCTCCTCGATCGCCATTTTTTTCAAGAACGGTATCCACAAACCACGAATACACATCCTGGGAAGCGTCAACACCGATTTCCGTAACGGTGTCACAGACCGGGCAATAGTACAAACCATCTTCCTTCTGGACGAAAGTCTTTACCTGGTCATGGTAACCGCATTCCTCGTTAAGGCAATCTTCGATGCGATCTTCCTGCTTGATGCCACGCTGGAACACCAGCTTCTGCGCCAGCGCTTCCTGATATTCCTCCTCGGACAGGTAACCCTCATTTCGCATCATCCAAAGGGTGTTTTCCTTACGGAAGTGGTTACGGCCAAAGCCGTCCAACTCCCGGACATCTCCTTCTGTGACCTCATATTTAAACACCTTTGTGCTAAGAGGATCGTAAATGGAAGGGTTGTTGGTGATACTGATCAGGCAGGCGCATTCCGCTGGGGTCAGCAGCTCCAGCTCCTTACCGAAGTAATAGGCAGCGGCTTCCTTTACGCCATAAATCCGGTTGCCCAGGTAGATCTCATTGAGATACCAAGTGATGATAACATTCTTATGGTAACGCTTTTCCAGCTCGGTGGCGCGGAATATCTCCTGAACCTTACGCTGAACCGTAACATCATCCGCGGAGGAATCCTGAGCCAGGTACAGGTTCTTGACAAGCTGCTGGGTAATGGAGGAACCGCCGAACTGATCACCGGAACCGATGAACATATTGATGCAGGCTTTGATGGTGGTAAACCAGTCCACGCCCTGGTGCTCGAAGAAACGCTTGTCCTCGATGGCAACAGCTGCGTTGATCATAGCCTTAGGAATTTCCTCATAAGTCGCTCTCTGACTGTTGGTCTCCGCGTGGAGCTTCTGGAGGGTTTCGATATCTCCGTTGG
>JAZSLM010000122.1:0-4274 GCA_045535375.1 Eubacteriales bacterium | reverse complement strand
ACCTTTGTTGCCAATTCCGTGGCTTTTTTCTTGGACATCTTCCTCAGATCGAGCGGGTAGCGGATGTTTTCCTGCACGGTCAGAAGTGGGAAGAGGTTGTAATTCTGATAGATCACGCTGACGGCATCACGACGAAGGCGGTTGCGGTTCCAATTCTTTGTGGATTTGCCGTCAATGATAACCTCTCCCTCGGTGGGAACGTCGAGTCCCGCCATCAGTGAGAGGAGCGTGGTCTTGCCCGATCCCGATTTGCCGACGATGGCATAGCACTTTCCCGGTTCAAAATCATAAGACACCCCGTCCACCGCGCGGACGGTCTGATATTTTCCTTTGTAGCTGTAAGATACGTTTTTAAGCGAAATACTCATTATTCATCCTCCTTGATGTTTTTGATAAGCTTTTTGCTCATAAATATCACGAGCGCGAGGGTAAGAGCGACGAAATAAACGATTGCGAATATCGCAAGTTTGTCTATCGGATTCCACATATAATACGCACCGCCGACGGCTATGCCGAGAATTATGCATATCATTTGCTCGAGGACAAAACCGAAATATACGTCGAAGTTTGATTCACCGACCGTGCGCATCAGTATTATATCGCGCTTGCGGCGGCGTATCATAAGGAATCCTACAAGGAATCCCGAAATGACGGAAAGAATAACGACCAATACCGTAACGAAGCGGTTGAACTTGATGCTTTCTTTAAGTATGGCTGAAAGCTCTGCCAGATGCTCGTCATTTATATCCATGGCGTAGAGATAAAACTCATTAGGATATTCATCCTCGCGGTTAAAAACAACTATTCCCCACGGGATCTCTTCGTCTTTCTGCGACGGATCCATGAAAAACATATCTGCTTTTTCGAGGAATTCACCAAGACGCATATTGTCCGCAATCGTACCGCTCAACGAATCGATTCTATATTCTTGTTCAAGTTCCTCGTATACTTGTTCTATGATCGGGAATGGGCAGTAGATGCTTAACTCGTCTCCGGCGGTATAGGTGCCGACGATCTTAAGTTTGCATTCATATTCACCGCTCTCAACCTCAACCGAGACGCCATCTATCATCTGCCTTCTACTATAAAAGAAATACAGCTCTGCCTCGCCGTTTCCGTTATCATAATGCTGCGCGGTTGCTTTGCTCTCCGGGATAAGGCAAACCGGCTCGTCGCCCGCGAAGATGCTTTCGTCATATCCCTCATACCACTTGATCTCGCAGCCGTATTCCGGAAGGAGCTGTTTATCGCTGTAAATCGAGGTCATACCGTACAAACATGTTGTGCCTATTGCGCCGGTGTATTTTTTCCCGTTGATCGTTCTTATCGAGTAAGTCATTTTGACTTGAAGATCTTTTACGTATTCTTGCAAGGAGATCTTCGTGGGCTCTGTATTGTCTACTATTGCCCACTTTTCCTGACTGTCTATCGCAGCAGATACGTCAACTATCTCCACGGGATTTTCTCCTGTAAACAGATCAAGAACCCAACCGTGCATCAAAGAACTAGAATCTTTATCTGCCATAGAAGGTTTATTGACGGAAAATTTGATCGGAACCGCTTGGTAAGCTTCCTCATAATGCCGCATTTCCTCATCGTTTGACGCTTGTAAAGCGCAGATGATCATAGCAATAACAGCGGCAAAAAGCAGCACAGCCACAGCACGAACAGGCGAGCGTTTTATGCGGTTTAAGGTGTGCTTGATCAGTATCAAGCATCTTCTGACGAAGTTTGAGATACCTTTAAGAATGAAAGCGCAAATTTTTTTCGGATTCAATGTTCTGCGCTTACGTACACGTGTGGCTTTGCGCTTGCGTATATGTATCTTCGGGATCACCAACAAAAGGACAGCAATAAATGCAAGGACTGCAATAATTCTAATCGCGGTGCGGTTAAACCTATCACTCTCTTCGCACAGGGCAAAGAAATCAGATTGATCGCTACCGCTTATATCTAAAGCATTACCATCGTTGTCAAAATTATATGTGTAAGAACGATTAAGCACACTTAATTCATCGGAAACTTCTTCGGCGTTCTCTGAAAGATTCGAATAGAAAAAACTCGCTTTTTCGCGGAATTCATCAAGGAGCAGATTGTCCGCCAGCGTTGCGCTGATCGAATCAACATCCAGACTATCACCCAATCCGTCATACACCTGTTCTATGATCGAAAACGGGCAGTAAATACTTGCTTCGTCACCCGCGGTATATGTGCCGACTATCTTAAGCGTGCATTCGTGTTCCGTGCGTGATACTTCGACATAGGTACCGTTTTCCATTCTTCCGCGACTAAAATAGAAATACAGCTCGGCCTCGCCATTTCCGTTATCATAAGCCTCAGCCTTACCCTCGGGGACGAGGCAAACAAGGTCCTCACCTCCCAAAATACTTTCGTCATATCCCTCGTACCATGTGATCTCGCATCCGTTTTCGGGAAGGAGGCGCTCGTCGGAAGGTATCGATGTAATTCCGATCAAATCAGGATAATTTTCTCCTTGCTGTCTGTAGACAGGTGAGCCGTTGAGTTGGGCTATCCTATATGACATCTTTATCTGAATGTCTTTCAGATATTCCGACAAAGAGACCTGCAAGGGTTCACTGCTTGCGGATAAGTCATTTATTAGTTCCACGGGATTTTTTCCGGTAAATAAATCGATAGTCCAAGGATGAATAACATAATTTCCACCGTATTCGGACCGAAGAGTTCTTACCGTTACAGTAATGGGAACAGATCGAAGTGCCTCCTCCTGCTTGTGCAATTTCACCTTGTTGATTACGCACAGAGCAGATAAGATTATTGCAGAGGCAGCCAACAGCACCAGCAGTACGGCGCGAACGTATGCGAATTTTATGCGATTTTTCTTCTGCTTTTTCTGCAGATCCTCTCCTTCTTCACCGTTTGTGGCATTTATTTCCATTTGTTCCCGCGCAATGCGGCGCTTGCGGATACATAAGATCGTAACCACTAACAAAACGCCGACTATAAACGAAGCAGCAATGATCACCGCGGTGAGGAGATCACCATCGACACCGTTTTCAAGGGAAAGCGGCAGATTCCCCTTTTTGATATCCAAAGCAAAGGGATAAAACTCAAAATGTTTTTTTTGGTTAACTCCACCAATATCACCAACCAGAGTATGTCCCCAAGGAGTTTCGGCGGCTTCCGGAGAAGGCTCGATAAAGTAAAGCTTCGCTTTCTCACGGAATTCGTCAAGACGGCTGTTATCCGCAAGAGTCATGCTCATTGACCGCAAAAACATTGTTTCGCCAAGTTCATCAAACACCTGCATAACTATCGAAGCCGGGCAATAGCTGCTTTCACCGTCTCCGCCGGTATAAGTTCCGACAATCTTTAGCGTGCAGTGGTATTCGGTCTCCTTCTTCTCTATCTCAGGCTTGCCGTCTACCATAGTAACGCCCGAGGTGGCGAAATACAGATCCATCTCGCCTTTGCCGTTATTATATCCATTAACCTTACGCTCGGGAATGATGCATACCGGTTCTTCACCGCTGAAGATACTTTCGTCATAGCCCTCAAACCACGTGATCTGACCTCCGTTTTCGGGCAGGAGCTGTTCTTCGCAGGCAAGAGAAGTGATACCGACTAAATCATGAACATATATAGTTTTTGAATTGACCTGACTTGCTCTACGTAATAATTTTACCTGAACGTCTTTTACGTATTCCGCCAAAGATTCCGCTATCATAGGTGCCTTGTAGAAATTTATCAAATCCTGCCCCGCCTCTTCACTTTTGGTGGCAGATACATCGTAAAATACTACGGGTTCTTCCTTGGTAAACAATTCATAAACCCAGGAATCAATAGGTATATCGGAGGTTTTTCCCGTGGGAGCCGCAACGGTCACGGTGATGTCGGCATTTTGCATTTCGTCACCGTTTGATTCATTTGAAGCACAACTGCTTATCGGAATTACGATCGATAGCAGCAGAACGGCTATCGCAATAATTAACCACGCCTTTGAGCGCTTATTTTTTCTTGAAATCATCTTTTACTTCCTTTCGTGCATTTTTCTATCTCTCGCCATCAGCAGAGCAAGAACAACTGCCGCTATGAAAATACAGACAAATTGGATCGCGGCGATCATCAGCATAAGCGGGGCGTTGACCTCAAAGGTGATGACCGACTCTGCCTCCGCGGCGGCATATATCGCGTTACTTACGTACTTCCATGAGGCAATACTGAGCACGCATCCAAGAATAGTGCCGGGCAGGAGGATGAGAACGTTGCTTCCGAGGATATATGACATTCGCCGT
>JAZSLM010000050.1:0-9893 GCA_045535375.1 Eubacteriales bacterium | reverse complement strand
CGTACGAGAATCTGAACTCCTGCACGCGGATGAAGTGAATTCGAAAATGAGATTCGGCTTGCCGCGTGCTATAGCCTCTTTTGCAAGCAAAAGAGGCGGAGTTCTGATTCTATATGAATAAGCAAAAAGAAAGCACCGTTGCAAGCAACGATGCTTTCTTTTTGGTGACCCGTACGAGAATCGAACTCGTGTTACCGCCGTGAAAGGGCGGTGTCTTAGCCGCTTGACCAACGGGCCTGGTAGCGGAAGTCGGACTTGAACCAACGACCATTCGGGTATGAACCGAGCGCTCTAGCCAACTGAGCTATTCCGCCGCAAGTACTTGAATATTATACCACAGTCCGCTTGTTTTGTCAATACCTTTTTTGAATTTTTTTACGAAAAAAGCGAAAAAAGCGAAAAATATTTTTTGGCGTTGCGCGTTTTTTATATAAAATTATTGGTAGAAAACTATTTGTAATGAAATGTTCATTTATTTGCGGTATAATTATATTGTATATCGTTATTTAATTTGAAAGGCAGATTACGCATATGAGTAATCTTAGTTCATTTATGGGCGGCATCCGCTTGAAGAGAAGTGCCGCCGAAACGCAGGCTACCTTGATGCCGATCGAAAAGCTACCGCATCCGAGCCGCGTTTGTATATCTTTTTCGAAGCCTTCGCTCCCTGCGGTTTCTGTCGGAGATCGAGTTTTTCTCGGTACTCCGTTGACTCTTCCCGAGGCGAAAAGGGCAGAGCATTCGAGTGTATCGGGCAAGGTGACGGACATTGAGCTCGACGGCGACGGAAACGCGCTTTCGGTTACGATCGAGAACAACAAGCTCGACGAGCCCGATCCTTCGGTCACTCCGTTTGACAAAAAACTGACGGAGACCTCACCCGAGGAAATTCTTTCTATAATTAAAAACGCGGGCATCTGCGAGTCGCTTGACGGTCTTTCGGTTGCAAGAAGAATCGAATGCGCCCTTGGCGGAACACGCAGGCTTATGGTAAACTGCACACAATGCGAGCCTTTTCTTGCTTCGCGCAGAAGGCTTGTTCTTGAACGCCCAACCGATATCCTCAACGGCGCAAAGATACTTCTTCGCGCACTTGAGGTGAGTTTTGCTGATATTGCTATCGACAATTCGGATATTCCGGCGATCCGTGTTCTCGAGGATGTGATAGGGGATAATCCGCTCTTGCGCCTCCGTGTCACGGGCGACAAATATCCCCAGGGCGATAAGCTTCTCATCGTCAACGCAGTCACGGGCAAGGAGCCTCCCGCGCGCGAGACCACCTCGCAGCTTGGCTACGTCGTTTTTACCGCCGAGACCTGCGCCGCGATCTTCCGTGCTTTTGCTGACGGAATGCCCCAGACACGCCGTATAATCACCGTTGGCGGTGATTGCATCAAGGAGCAGAAAGTGCTTGAGGTTCCGATCGGTACTCCGCTTTCTGACATAGTTTCCTATTGCGGTGGATATACTTCCGAGCCTGCCGCGGTCATTTCGGGCGGACTTATGAAGGGCACGCGCCTCGCGGACGATTCGTGTTTCGTATGTAAACGCGATATCGGATACCTTTTCCTTTCGGATGCTTACATAAAGTCTGTCAAGCAGACCGATTGCATCCGTTGCGGCAAGTGCGTGCATGATTGCCCTATGCACCTGATGCCCCTTTACCTTGTCCGCCACGCAAAGAAGCTTGATATCAAAAAGTCGGTTGCGATGGGACTCCGCAGCTGTATCGAATGCGGTATTTGCGCGTATAACTGCCCGTCGGGCATAGATCACGTTTACCACATCCGCCGCGCGAAAGAGGCATACAACGCCGAAAAGGCAAAGGAGGAGAGCGATGAATAATTCTTCCCCCCACATCAGAAGCGGGAACAGTGAGCTCGGCGTATCCGTCGATTTCCTTATCGCTGCACTTCCCGCAATTATCTGGAGCGCGATAGCGTACGGCGCGCGCCCCATCGTGGTAGTTGTTCTCTCAATTGGATCTTCCGTGCTTTTCGATTATCTTTTCTTTCTTATATTCAAAAAAGACATGCATCTTCCGACTGCGTCGGTTCTCGGGCTGATCATTGCCATGTTTATGCCCGCGGGTGTTTCATATTGGATCATTCCCGTGACTGCCTTGATATCTTTGATCGTCCGCCGTCTGACACACGGAATACTTCATCCCGTTGCATCGGCACTCATTCCGTTCTTCTTTATCGGACGTGAGATGACGGCGCATACCAAGATATTTGAGCCTTTGAAGATTTTCGGCAAGTCGGATGCGCTCCCGGTTACGCTTCCCGTAGAGGTACTGACACCCGAAAACGGACCGGATATCACGGCGTTTGATTGCTTTATCGGCAACGCCCCCGAGGCTATCGGCGCGATGTCGGCAATTCTTCTGATCCTCGGCGGAATCTATCTTATGATCCGCAGAAATATTTCCTGGCATGTCCCGGTCGGTATCATTGCAGGTGCCTCGCTCGTCTGGTACTTCACGCTCTTTGACGGCGCGCATTACAATTATCTGATCTACCACCTCTGCTCGGGCGGAGTATTCCTTGCGGCGTTTTTTGCGGCAACCGAATATTCTTCCTCGCCGACTGTGAAGCTTGGCAGACTCGTTCACGGCATACTTTGCGGCTTGCTTCTGATGTTCTTGCGAAAACTCGGACTCAATGCCGCGATGAGCGTTCTGCTCGCGATGCTGATAGTCAGTCCTTTTTCGAGAGTTATCGATATGATCACTTGTGAGAGCTATTTCGGACACCGTTCGAAAAAGCTTGCGCAAAGACTTGAAACTCTGTTGCCTGATTCAAAAAAATAAAGAACAGCCGCTTCGAATTGAAGCGGCTGACCTTTTTATATTCCCGTTTCCTCGTAGATCTCGAGGAGGCGGTTTTCTATTTCTTCGATCCTTGCGGAAATTTCGGCGGCGCGGACGTAATCGGATGCCGCGGAGCCGTAAAGCTCGGAGTTCAGCGTATCAAGCTCGCCTTCCAGCTCCTCTTGTTCTTTCTGAAGTCGGACGAGTCTGGCGGCAGCCTTTCGCGCTTCCGCAGCTTCGCTCTTTCGGCGGAGATAATCGGCTTTGTTGTCGGATACTGCGGTTTCGGTTTTTTGAACGGTTACCGCCGCGGGGACGATCTTGCCGTTTTCACGGTAAGCCTGCCATTCGTCCCAGGCACCGCGGGTCTGACCTATGGGAAGGCTGACTAGCCTGCCCTGCTCGTCAAAGCAGAGAAGTCGGGTCGCAAGGCGGTCGATGAAGGCACGGTCGTGCGAAACGCAGATGAGGGTCCCGTCGTATCCGGCAAGAGCGTCCTCGAGTGCTTCGCGCGAGCCGATGTCAAGGTGGTTTGTCGGCTCGTCGAGGATGAGGACGTTCATTTTTGAGAGCATCAGCTTGACGAGAGTAAGTCTTGCGCGCTCGCCGCCGCTGAGGACGGATACCGGCTTGAAGACGTCGTCACCTCTGAAAAGGAAGGAGCCGAGCGCACCGCGCGCGTCCTTTTCCTTCATGTCGGGATAGAGCGACCAAAGCTCTTCGAGAACGGTGTTCTTTTCATCGAGTCCCTGGTTTTCCTGATCGTAGTAGCCTATCTGCAGGTTGTGGCCGTAGTCGATGATACCTCCGGTCGGCTCGAGGTCACCGAGGAGAAGTTTTATCAAGGTGGATTTTCCGCATCCGTTGGGGCCGACGATGAATACCTTCTCACCGCGCTTGACCTGGAAATTCAGCTCACGGAGAAGAGTTTTTGATGCCGAAGGGTAGGCAAAAGAGAGCTTGCGGACGTCGAGAATGTCGTTTCCGCTTTGGAGTCCGCGCGAGAATTGCATCTTGACAGTGCGCTCGTCCTTTTCGGGCGCGGCGATGCGGTCGATCTTTGCAAGCATTTTCAGTCGGCTTTCGGCGGCAATGATGTTGCGCTCGCGGTTCCAGCGGCGTTGTTGCTCGATGTATGCCTCCTGGCGCGCGATCTCCTTTTGCTGATCCTTATACTGCTTTTCAAGGATCTCGCGGTCGCGGCGGCGCTGTTCG
This sequence comes from Eubacteriales bacterium, assembly GCA_045535375.1. Lineage (GTDB taxonomy): Bacteria > Bacillota > Clostridia > Oscillospirales > CAG-272 > CAG-390. Next base: position 5,866 of record JAZSLM010000050.1, on the reverse strand, counting down.
GCGCAGGCGGTGTAACTGCCTTTGTAGAGTTTAGCCCGTCCGCGTTCAAAGAGAAGGGTCTTGTTTGTGACTTTATCAAGGAATCGGCGGTCGTGGGAAACCGTGATAAGACAGCCGGAATAGTTCGAAAGGAAGGATTCAAGCCACGCGAGGGTGTCGGCGTCGAGATGGTTTGTAGGCTCGTCGAGCAGGAGAAGATCGGGCTCTCGGCAAAGACGGCGCGAGAGCGCAAGACGCGTGCGCTGCCCGCCCGAAAGCGATTCGATTGGGAGCGACATCTGTTCTTCGGTGAATCCCATACCTTCAAGGATCGAGTGACAGCGCGAGCGGAAGGTGAGTCCGCCTTCACGGGCATATCTGTCGTGCAGATCGGTGAATTCCTTGGTAATAGATGCGTATTTCGGCATCATTGAAAGCTCGGGATTACGCGCAAGCCATTCCTCAAGCTCCGCGATACGTTTTTCGGCGCGAAGATGTTCGGGGAAAGCGGCGTACATCTGCTCGAGCGCAGTTGCGCCGGTTTCGGCAGAAACCTCGTATGCGCTGTCCTGCGTGAGAATGCCGACGGAGGTGTTCGCGGCAATGAAAACGCTTCCCTCATCGGGTCGGTTTTCGCGAAGAAGAAGCGAAAGTAGTGTGGATTTTCCGCACCCGTTCGGTCCGACGATGCCGAGGCGGTCGTTCGTTTCGAGCGAGAAGGATATATTCTTGAAAAGCTCTCTCGCCCCGAAGGAGAGAGAAACGTCGTTTACACTGATTACGGTCATTTTTTCATCCTATAATATTATAATGTATTTATTATATGTTTCATTGCAGGCTTTGTCAACATAAAAAGTGTAAATATTTCGTTTTTGGAAAAAAAGACTTGACAAACGCCCCGAAATGCGCTATAATATTGTCAAATATAGAACAAATGTTCTAATTTTGGAAATCTATAAGGAGGACTCTCATTTGTACGAGAAGAAAAGAGAAGATGATGGCGCCGGTATGCGCTATTCGGGCGACGTCAGCGCAGAGGAGTTGCGCGCGGCAGAAGAGTATCTTTCGAGCTACCGTCACGGCGCGAAGATGCTTGACTGTATGCGCTACGGCAGGCAGTTTATGGGAAGCGAGTTCCTTCCGGAGGATCCCTTGCTTCAATGGTCGGAGACATATGAAGATCTTGATTACGACAAGCCCGATTCGGATGAATCTATCATTCGCGCGAGGATGTACGGCGTGCGGCAGTTTATTTCGGAGCTCAGATGCGACTCGAACACGCGCCTGCTGCTTTATTGGCATTATATCAGAGGCGTTTCGGTCACAAGATGCGCCGAGATGATGGATATTTCGCGCGCCGGAGCGTTCAGAGTGCGTAAACGTGCGCTCGAAACAGCGGCAAGAGCTTTGCGAAAAGTCAAAAACAATGCAAGTATTTTGGATCTTTTACCTTTGTAATTTTTGACGAATAATATCTTTTATCGGTGGGAAAGATAAAATTGACAAAGATCACGGAGGTTTTTAAGATGAATAAAGTAGCAAAAACGTTTATCACGGCGGCAGGCGCGGGCGCGGCATTTTGTGTCGCCGGTATCGCCTATTCCGCATATAATTCGCGCCCGATGAAGACAAAGCGTATGGTCAAGCGCGCGAGCAAGACTATGGAAAACGTTGGCGGAATGCTGACGGCTTTGGCGCAGGTGAGTAAGTGAAAAAAGGCTGGATCACTGAGGTGATTCAGCCTTTTTTGAGGTAATAGGTAAAAAGTAAGAGGGAAGAAGTGAGGTAGCTTTTCGCCGGAGGCGAAAAGCAAAAGTTATTAACTTATTTAATCTTTTCTTCAATAAATCTCACCAAAGTTCCATTGGTAGCAAATCTTACGCCGAAAACAGTATCGCCGTCGCGGAGTTCTGCAACCTCGCCGTTCGGCTTGACGTAAGTGAGCTTGGTTGCAGAGGGGGAGAGAAGAATGATTTTTTCATAGTCTGCAGATACAGTATCTATCGGGAAAGAGACAGACTTCGCTCGGTTGTCTTTTGCGCGTAAGTCGATAATGTTTTTCGATATGAGCGCGTTTTCTCCGTCCGTGATACATATATTCATCCGCTTTTTGGTGTTGGGAAAGAACTTTATGACAAATTTTCTGCCTTTGGGCGAAATTATCAGAATATCTGGTTTGTCGCCTTTATTGAAGATTGATTTGATTGCAGATGTTTTTATATCTGCGGAAAAGCGGGAAAGTTCGCGGATTGCTGATTTGCGTTCTTTTATAACGTCAAGATAAAGTTTCAAAAATACGAGAAGAAATACTGCAAGAACTGTCGGAATCAGCCAGACAAGGCTTGAAGCCGACTCTCCGAGCAACCAACCGAGGAGTTCGGGCAGACTTCCGAAAAAATCTCCCAGCATTTCAAAAATATCACTATTGTGAAAGTCTTGTGCAAGTGAGAACATAACGTTTTCCTCCTTTATGCCAATAAAAATGTAATTGATTGCCCTATTAGAAACAGCATAACGTATATCGCAAGCTGTAACATCCAATAAACCCACCTGCGTTTATTTTGTCGGGCAAGTTCTTTGAGAGGGATCGAGCTGAGGATGGTCACGGGAAGAGCGACGATGAACCACGCTGCGTAATTCGTGATCGGGATGAGGCTGACGAGTCCCCAGTACCAGTAGATGAGCATACCGTTTTCGAGGGAGAGGAACATCGTCTGCTTTTCCGTAAGCGTTCCCGTTGGCGCGAGGCGGTTGTACTTTCTTTTCGCCTTTTTGCCGACGTCCATTGCGGTCGAATAGGTGAAAAAGAAGATGACGGTTATTATCGCAACGTATATTCCCGATATTGACCAAAAGATGATCAATAAAAGTAAGAAGAAAAACGCTGTGACTGTCGCGCGGCGCGGGTTGGCTTTGATATCCTCGACCGTGTCGGTGACGCGCTGTTTGATCTTTTTAATAAAGTTCATTTTATAAGTTTTCCCTGATCTTATCACAAAGAGCGTCCAGAGCTTTTTCGGTTTCGGGAGTTGCGGGCTTATCGGCGTATTCGATCTGCTCGAAGGCTTCGGTGATCATTTCGATCTCGTACTTTGTCATTACACGTCCGCTTGCCGAAAGTCGGTCGCGGATCTTTCGCGGTGTATCCGACTTTTTAACGAATGTCGGCATCTTTCTGAGCTGACCGACGAAAGTGGAATAGGCAAAGCGGTATTTTTCCTCTTCGTTTTTCTTGGCGCGGAGCTCGGTGCTGAAGCTGAACCAGGTCATGTGCGCCGCACTCTCCGCACGTCGCTTTGCGCTGATATCCTTCTTTTGAAGCTTGACTTCTTCGTCGGTGTAGTTGCTGAAGACTTCCTCGCCGCCGTAGTTGAAATCCTTGATGGGAAGCCAGAAGAATTCAAACAGGGCAACGATCTTTGCCTTGATCCATGCGAAGATCTTACGTATCTCGGGGCGGTGGCGCGTGAAATATATTACGGCGAAGATCACGGACAATACCACAAAGATGATAAAATACCAATAATCGGGCGAGTCGGTTGGCTTTTTGGTGCCGAAGATGTATGTGGAAACGCTTTCGAAGATGCTTTTTTCCTCTTCCTCGGTATATCCCGCCTCGGTACTTCCCGCGGCGCGGAAAAGCGCGGCAAGGATGGATAGAACGATGACGCGGATGCCGTTGACGATAAGGTACGTGCCAAAGAGTATCATGAGGAACACAGCCACAAGACCGAAGGAGAGAAGCAGATTGTAGCCCCTGGTCTGCGGTGTCATAAAGGAAACGACGGTGCCGCGGTAGGTTCTTCCGAGAGCGTGTTGGTTTGCCGAGATCAGTGCGCAAAAAGCGTAACCGATGAAGCAGATACCGACGTAAACCATTCCGGGTGCTTTCATCATCGAATAGAGTACGAAGACGATGCCGAGGACGGTAAGCCCTGTGTAAAGTCCCGAGCCCGTCATAAGACGGTTGTAGGGGAAGAACCAGACGAATGAGCCGAGCGCAACGGCAACGATGAAGAAAGCGGCGACGGTAAAGGGAATGAGCGAATCGGGGTCGTAGCTGTAAGTTGGCTGTTTAGCTCGCTCCCAAAGATATCTGTCGGCAAGGAATTTTACGAGAAAAGAAAGAACGAATGTTATTACCCAAACGGGAAAAGCTCGGTTTGCTTTGAAGTATTTGTGTTCGGATTCATATGCGCGGGTCTCAAGCTCACGCTTGAAGCCGGTCACCTTGCTGACAACGGCTTGCAGGAAATATCCGAATCCCATCATAACAAGAATAAGTGCGGATATTGCGAGCGTGACCGCGAAATTTGACATAAATATTGGCAGCAGCGCCGAGCATACGATGAAGTAGATACCGAAAAATCCGAGGATCGAGAAATTCGGAGTGCTGACAGCATGGGAATTATTCTTTTTCATTATGCACCTCACACTCGGAAATAGACGTCCTCCGCCTCGCTGAGCGCGCCGACTTCGTTGCGCGTTGTAGCGACGTAGAAGATGACGCGGACGCCCTCTGCGGCGAGGGCATCGCGCATATTCATCATTCTGCGGTCGATATAGGACGTGACGACTATCATATTCTCATTTTCGCGGTAAAGCTCGGGATGGGCGGCGATGTGATCGAAAACGCGGTCGATCGGTGTTGAGATCTTCATTTTCAGCATAGCGAGCATACGCAAGGCGTAGATCATATCGCGCGAGCCGCGGAAGGGTCCGCATTTGCCGACTTTCGAGCCGATCTCGTCATCGGCAACGGCTTCACCTCCGAATTCTGACATAAGCTCGGGAGGATAGTTCGAGAAAAATCTGACGGGAACATCCTCGGCGGCGATGCGGTCAAGGATCGAGGTGCAAAGCGTGACACAGCGTTCGATGGCTGCCGTGTCGGACGGGATATCGTACTTTTCGATCTGGCGCGAGGACATATTCAGAAGGAGCGAGAAGCGGTGGCGCACAGTTCTTTCCTCGACGTTTACCATCAGCTTGCCGTGCGACGCGGTCGATTTCCAGTTGATAAGCCGCATCGGGTCATTGGGCAGATAGTCGCGCGCTCCGCAGAGGCGGAGGGGATCGGTGACGGGGCAGGTATTTGAGATTATGTCGCCGCAAAGGTAGCGCGACGAGGTATAATTGCCCGCGAGATCCTCGGGGCGGGGAAGGACTATGAGGCGGTTGCGCTCTTTATTCGAAAGCTCAATGAATTTCGAATGAACGCCGATGCCGAGGATGTCGCTTGCGGTTGCAAGGACGCCTTGAAGGACGTAGTCACCGCGCTTTTTGCAGGTAAGCCTCCAGCGGCGGCGTATGCAGGCATAGGGGCGGAGGACGAAGAGCGACTGAATTGACGATGTGTATTTGATCTTACGCAAACGGTCTTCCTCGCGCTTTGCCTGCGCTTTTCCGAAAACGCCGGCTTTGTCGTGTACTGTTGATTCGAGCAGGGTGAAGACCATGCCGTCGGGAAGATCGGTGTCGACCTTGATATAGGGGAGGGGAAGCGCGCCGACGTTGCGTATCTCCTCATAGAGATAGACGTCATCGCCCTCAAATACCTCGCCCGAGGAGAGAGTCGCGCTGTATTCGATATTTGAAAAGCCCTTTTTCTTGTAAACGAAATATTGCAAGAGCACAACGCCGACGATGGCGACAGCCACAGATATAAATAGCAAGGTTGGCACCTCCTTGGGGATGTCGCCCTGCGGGCGAATGATAATCCGTCTTCGACGGAATGATAGTCACGCTTCGCGTGAATGATAATCTGCTTCGCAGAATGAAAGGTGGATTTTCGCGGATCGAGTAGATGGTGTTGATAGACTCCAATACATACTCGATAGGGCTCTTCGTGGGGTGCTCACCAGTCTCAAGGGCGAGGCGCTTGTGG
>JAZSLM010000060.1:0-2366 GCA_045535375.1 Eubacteriales bacterium | reverse complement strand
GTCACTGGAGTCGCGCATTACTTCAAACTCGATCTCCTTGTATCCTCTAACGCTCTTTTCGATAAGAACCTGGTTTACGGGAGAAAGCTTGAATGCGTTGAGACCGATCTCGATGAGCTCTTCTTCGTTATATGCAAATCCGCCGCCTGTACCGCCAAGGGTGAACGCAGGACGAAGAACTACGGGATAACCGATTCTTGTGGCAGCTTCCTTTGCTTCTTCGAGGGAGTATGTGATCTCGGAGGGGATTACGGGCTCGCCGATGGACTGGCAAAGCTCCTTGAACAGCTCTCTGTCCTCTGCTCTCTCGATACTTTCGCTACTTGTGCCAAGAAGCTCTACACCGCATTCCTTAAGAACGCCCTTCTTCTCAAGTTGCATTGCAAGGTTAAGACCTGTCTGACCGCCGATACCGGGAACGATTGCGTCAGGTCTTTCATAGCGAAGGATCTTCGCGATATATTCAAGGGTGAGAGGCTCCATATAGACCTTGTCAGCGATGGTTGTGTCAGTCATAATGGTCGCGGGATTGGAGTTAACGAGAACAACCTCGTATCCCTCTTCTTTAAGTGCGAGACACGCCTGTGTTCCCGCATAGTCAAATTCCGCTGCCTGACCGATTACGATAGGGCCGGAACCGATAATAAGTACTTTCTTGATGTCCGTTCTTTTTGCCATAATAGCCTCCTCGATTTATGTTAACTTAATTTTAATCAAAGCTTATAAGCGACTTTTCCGTCAGCTACGGTAAGCACGCATTTTCCGAAAAGCTTTTCCCCCGCAAAGGGTGTTGCTTTTCCCATTGAGATGAACTCATCCGGGTCTACGGTGAATTCTTCCTCCAGATCCCACACGGTAAACTCGTTTGTCATGGGGATTTTGAATCGCTCTCTCGGGTTGATCACAAGAAGCTCCATAAGACGCTCCATTGTTATAACGCCCGGTTTAACGAGCTTTGTATACATTACGGGGAACGCGGTTTCGATTCCAACGATTCCGAATGCGCTTTTTTCAAGGCCTTTTGCCTTTTCTTCTGCGCTGTGAGGTGCGTGGTCTGTGGCGATCATATCAATTGTACCGTCGCAGATTCCCTCGATAAGCGCAATTCTATCTTCAAGAGAGCGCAGGGGCGGATTCATTTTGTATCTTCCCTCTTCTTTGAGGTCGCCGTCGTCCATTACGAGATAGTGTGGTGCCGTTTCGCAGGTCACGTTGACCCCTCTTGCCTTTGCCTCGCGGATAAGCTGCACGCTTTCTTTTGTGGAGATGTGGCAAACGTGGTACGCGCATCCGGTTTCTTCGGCAAGTCGAAGGTCGCGGGCGATAGGTCCCCACTCGCTTTCGCTGCAGATCCCACGGTGGCCGTGTGCTTTGGCGTATTCACCGTCGTGAATGTATCCGCCCTTGAGAAGTGAGTTATCCTCGCAGTGCGCCACGATCATTTTACCGAGGGCCTTTGCTCTCATCATTGCCTCGCGCATCATTTCCTCGTTCTGCACGCCACGTCCGTCATCGGAAAATCCGCAAACATCGCCTGCCATTCCTTCAAGGTCAGCAATAGTCTGTCCCGCCTCGCCTACCGTAATTGCACCGTAGGGGATCACGCGGATAACAGAATCGGCTTCGATGATCTCAAGCTGTTTTCTGAGATTCTCTTTTGAGTCGGGCACGGGATTCAAGTTTGGCATTGTGCAAACCGCGGTATATCCGCCACGGGCAGCAGCGCGACTACCGGTGTAAATGCGCTCTTTATAAGAAAAACCCGGCTCACGAAAATGCACATGCACATCGCAAAAACCGGGAAAAATAGCATATTTGGGAGAATCGAAAATAGAACGAATATCGACGGGCAGATCAGCCATATCGACAGAAACACTATATTTAGGATGAGATTCAATCTTGAAAACGCCGGACTTCATCATCTCTGTCATTACAATTCTCCTTTATCAAAGAGCCCTCGGAAATCGGCAAGATGTCTCGCCGACTTCTCAAAGCTCACATATTTCAATCTTATTAATTATATCATCGAAACAGTCGTTTGTCAACCGCAGTTGTGACTAATTTACGCAAATTATTCGAAAATATTTTGTCAAACAGCACAAGACGATTATTTTGTGGGAATATCGCACACGCCGTTCAGAATGATACGGGGGCGGTACGGGAACTCCTTCACTGTCTCTCTTGTGGAAACGCCGGTGAGAACGAGGGCGGTGTCAAGGCCTGTCTCAATACCCGCGATAATATCAGTATCCATTCTGTCACCGATCATAACTGCCTCACTGGAGTGGCAACCCAGAAGCTTCAGACCGGTTCTCATCATAAGGGGATTGGGCTTACCGACGTAATATGCTTTCTTCCCTGTTGTA
>JAZSLM010000011.1:0-53653 GCA_045535375.1 Eubacteriales bacterium | reverse complement strand
TTACCCTCAACGTTGACGGTAAGAAGGTCACCAAGTTCGCTTGCGTTGACGGCCCCGATTTCAACGGCTACGAAGTAGATTTCGACGAGGCTATGTCCCGCGGTAGAATGTATTTCGATTTCGAGCGCCACGCTCACGAAGAGACCTGCAATCTCTTCAAAAAGGAGGTACAGTAAAATGGCAAAGGCAAATATGTCGCTCACCCGTAACCCCATGCCCAACCAGGATCCCCTGGTAAGAGCACATAATTTCCAGGAAGTAGCTCTCGGCTATTCCGAAGAGACCGCTATCGACGAGGCTATGAGATGCCTTAACTGCAAGCATATGCCCTGCGTTGACGGCTGCCCCGTTAAGATACATATTCCCGAATTCATCGGCAAGATCAAGGAAGGCGACTTTGAGGGCGCTTACCAGATCATTTCGAAGTCCTCCTCGCTTCCCGCAGTTTGCGGCCGTGTATGCCCCCAGGAGACTCAGTGCGAGTCCAAGTGCGTTCGCGGCATCAAGGGCGAATCGGTTGGTATCGGACGTCTTGAGAGATTCGTTGCAGACTGGCACAACACCTTTGCTACTGCTGAGCCTGTTCGTCCCGAGTCGAACGGTCACAGAGTTGCAGTCGTAGGCTCAGGTCCTTCCGGTCTTACCTGCGCGGGCGACCTCGCAAAGAAGGGTTACGAGGTAACCGTATTTGAGGCTCTCCACACCGCAGGCGGCGTTCTTGTTTACGGTATTCCCGAGTTCCGTCTTCCCAAGGCTATCGTTGCCAAGGAAGTTGATACTCTCAAGAAGCTCGGTGTTAAGGTTGAGACCAACGTTGTTATCGGTAAGACTCTTACCGTTGACGAGCTCTTCGACATGGGCTTCGAGGCTGTATTTATCGGCTCGGGCGCAGGTCTTCCCAACTTCATGAACATCCCCGGTGAGTCCTACAAGGGCGTATATTCCGCAAACGAGTTCCTCACCAGATCGAACCTTATGAAGGCATATCTCGACAAGCCCGAGACTCCCATTAAGAAGGGCGGCAAGGTTGCAGTTGTCGGCGGCGGTAACGTTGCCATGGACGCTGCAAGAACCGCGCTCCGTCTTGGTGCTGAGAAGGTATATATCGTTTACCGTCGTTCGATGGAAGAGCTTCCCGCACGTAAGGAAGAGGTTGAGCACGCTGAGGAAGAGGGAATCGAATTCCGTCTCCTTTGCAACCCCACCGAGATCATCGGCTACAACAATCCCGAAGATCCCCGCGATCCCAGAAACGGTTTCGTTACCGGCATGAAGTGCGTCAAGATGGAGCTTGGCGAGCCCGATGCAAAGGGACGCCGCCGTCCCGTCGTTATCGAGGGCAGCGAATTCGAGATCGAGGTTGACACCGTCGTTATCTCCATCGGTACTTCTCCCAACCCCCTCATCAAGTCCACCACCGAGGGACTTGAGGTCAACGCGCACGGCGGTATCATCGTCAACGAGGACGGTCTTTCCTCCCGCAACGCGGTTTACGCAGGCGGCGACGTTGTAACCGGTGCGGCTACCGTTATCTCTGCAATGGGTGCAGGTAAGACAGCAGCAAAGGCAATCGACGAGTATCTTTCCAAGTAATACTTAAGGCAATACCGCACAAATTCGTGACGGCACACTTGCTTGCATAAATTCCGTCAAGGTGTACAAAATCCCTTGTCAATAGGTTATCTATTGCCTGCGGAATTTTGTACACCCTGACGAAATTTCTGACGGCGCAATTGCACCCTCAGAATTGTGCGGTATTGCCTTTGATTCTTCCGTGGCTGTAATATCTCAGTCACGGAAGATGCTTATATGGCAAAAAAATTTGCGCGATAACTACGCGCCTATATAAAGGAGAACAAAATGAGCAGTTCTTTCGATTTCTGCGTTGTGGATGAGATACTTTCCTCCTACAAATGCAGCCAGCAGGCGATCATCGCCATTCTCCAGGATATCCAGGAGCATTATCACTATCTTCCCAAGGAGATCGTTCCCTACCTTTCCGAGAAGCTCGGAATGAGCGAGGCGAAGATCTACAGCATCGCGACCTTCTACGAGAACTTCTCCTTCGAGCCGAAGGGCAAGTACGTCATCAAGGTCTGCGACGGCACCGCGTGCCACGTCCGTCATTCAACCCCCGTACTTGAGGCGCTCTGGAAGGAGCTTGGACTTTCAAAGGAAAAGCACACCACGGATGACCTTATGTTCACGGTTGAGACCGTTTCCTGCCTCGGCGCTTGCGGACTTGCGCCCACAATGATGGTAAACGAGCAGGTCTACGCCGCTATGACCCCCGAAAAGGTTCTTGCGGTACTTGAAGAATTGAGAGGTAGAGGCTGATGATCAAAACTCAGAACGAACTTAATCTCAATCGCGCATCGGCGATCGAAGCCATTGCTTCCTATGATTGCCGCATTCTCGTATGCTCGGGCACGGGTTGTATCGCGACCGGCTCGAACAAGATCTACGAAATTTTTGCAGAGCTTGTTAAAGAGACCCCCGGCGTGACCCTTGAATTTGCTACCCACGATGCAAAAGAGCACGAAGAGCTTGTCGGCGTAAAGAAGACGGGCTGTCAGGGCTGCTGTGAGCTCGGCCCCCTCGTTCGCATCCAGAAGGGCGAGAAGGTCGTTCAGTACGTTAAGGTACAGCAGAGCGACTGCAAGACTATTTTTGAAAAATCCGTTCTCGGTGACGAGGTCATCGAAGAACTTCTCTATCATAAAGCGGGAGAGGCTTTCAAGAGTCCTTCCGACATTCCCTTTATCGCAAAGCAGACCCGTATGGTTCTTGAAAACTGCGGTCGCTTTGACAGCGAGTCTCTCGACGAGTATCTTGCATCGGGCGGCTTCAAGGCTCTTGAGAAGGCTATGTTCGAGATGAGCCGCGACGACGTTATCGAGGAGATCGATAAGTCGGGACTCCGCGGACGCGGAGGAGGCGGATTCCCCGCGGGCAAGAAGTGGAAGCAGGTTGCTTCGCAGAAGGAGCAGGTACGTTACGTCGTTTGTAACGGTGACGAGGGCGACCCCGGCGCGTTTATGGACGGTTCGGTAATGGAGGGCGATCCCTACAAGCTTATCGAGGGTATGATGATCGCGGCTTACGCGGTCAGAGCGGAGAACGGTTATATCTACGTTCGTGCCGAGTATCCTATGAGCGTAAGCCGTCTTAAGCTTGCCATCAAGACTCTCGAGGAGAGAGGTCTTCTCGGTGACAACATTATGGGCACCGATTTCAATTTCCATATGCACATCAACCGCGGCGCGGGCGCATTCGTATGCGGCGAGGGCTCGGCTCTGACCGCATCCATTGAGGGTAACCGCGGATTCCCGAGAGTTAAGCCTCCCCGTACCGTTGAGCACGGACTTTTTGATAAGCCCACCGTACTTAATAACGTTGAGACCTACGCAAACGTACCGAAGATCATCGAGATGGGCTCGGATTGGTTCCGCGCTATCGGCACCGACAACAGCTCGGGCTGTAAGACATTCTCGCTGACCGGCGCGATCGAAAATACCGGACTTATTGAAGTACCTATGGGTACTACCCTCCGCGAGGTCATCTTTGACATCGGCGGCGGTATGAAGAACGGAGCGGAATTCAAGGCAGTTCAGATCGGCGGTCCTTCCGGTGCTTGCCTGACTCGTGAACACCTTGATATGCCCCTCGACTTCGATACACTTAAGAAGGTCGGCGCAATGGTCGGTTCGGGCGGTCTCGTTGTTATGGACGAGAGCACCTGTATGGTCGAAGTTGCACGCTTCTTCATGAACTTCACACAGAACGAATCCTGCGGTAAGTGTGTACCCTGCCGCGAGGGTACCAAGAGAATGCTTGAGATCCTTGAGAGAATCGTTGCAGGCGAGGGCCGCGACGGCGATATCGAGCTCCTTCTCGAGCTTGCGGAGACTATTTCTGCGACTGCGCTCTGCGGTCTCGGTAAGTCCGCTCCCAACCCCGTTGTAAGTACGATCAAGAACTTCCGCCACGAATACGAGGCACACATCTACGAAAAGAGATGTCCCGCGGGGGCTTGCCAGAAGCTTAAGCGCATCTACATCGACCCCGAGCTTTGCAAGGGCTGCTCCAAGTGCGCACGTCAGTGTCCCGTCGGCGCGATCAGCGGTAAGGTTAAGGAACCCTTCTCGATCGATCTTGAGAAGTGCATCCGTTGCGGCAGCTGTATATCGGCTTGCCCGTTCAAGGCAATTAAGGAGGGCTAAAAAATGAGCGAAAAACAGTATATGACGATCGACGGTATTCCGGTCGAAATAAACGGCGAGAAAAATATTCTCGAGCTTTGTCAGAAGATCGGCATCAAGATGCCCACCTTCTGCTATCACTCCGACCTCTCCATCTACGGCGCTTGCCGTATGTGTATGGTAGAGAACAAGTGGGGCGGCATTGAGGCTGCCTGCTCGACTCCTCCCCGTGCGGGAATGGAGATCAAGACCAACACCGAGCGTCTCCGCCGTTACCGTAAAAATATTCTCGAGCTTCTGCTTGCAAACCACTGCCGCGACTGCACGGTTTGCGAGAACAACCAGAACTGCAAGCTCCAGGAGCTTGCAATGCGCTTCAATATTGAGGGCGTTCGCTTCCCCAACCGCGCAAAGTCCACGAAGAACGACGATACCTCGTCTGTCTGCATCGTCCGCGACGCGGGCAAGTGCATCCTCTGCGGCGACTGCGTAAGAGTTTGTAACGAGATCCAGAACGTTGGCGCGATCGACTTCGCACACCGCGGATCGAAGATGGTCATTTCCACCGCCTTCGGTAAGCCTCTCGCGGAATCCCCCTGCGTAGGCTGCGGTCAGTGTGCGGCAGTTTGCCCCACCGGTGCGATCGTTGTTAAGAACAATATAAGTTGCGTTTGGGACGCTATTGACGACCCGAACGTAAGAACAAGCGTGCAGATCGCTCCCGCAGTCCGCGTTGCGATCGGCAAGGAACTTAAGTGCCGTGACGGCGAGAACGTAATGGGCAAGATCGTTGCCGCACTCCGCCGTATGGGCTTTGACGAGATCTATGACACCACTCTTTCCGCAGACCTTACCGTTATGGAGGAGACCGCGGAGTTCATCGAGCGTCTTGAAAACGGCGGCAAGCTCCCGCTTATTACCTCTTGCTGTCCCGGTTGGATCCAGTATGCGGAAAAGAAGCATCCCGAGTTCCTCGAGAATATCTCCACCTGCCGTTCTCCTATGCAGATGATGGGTTCTCTCATCAAGGATCAGAACAAGGACGCGGAAAAGAAGATGTTCCACGTTGCAATTATGCCCTGTACCGCAAAGAAGTTCGAGGCTTCCCGCCCCGAATTTATGAAGGACGGTGAGCCCGACGTTGATGCAGTAATCACCACTCAGGAGCTCATCCGTATGATCAAGGAGTCTGGTCTTGTATTCGACGAGCTCGAGCCCGAGGCGGTTGATATGCCCTTCGGCACCATTTCGGGTGCGGGCGTTATCTTCGGCGTAACCGGAGGCGTAACCGAGGCAGTTCTTCGCCGTGTAACCGAAAGCAAGTCGCGCGCGGCTCTGCTTCAGGCTGCAAATGCAGGTCAGCGCGGTATGGAAGGAATCAAGGAATTCTATCTGCCCTATGGCGATAAGCAGCTCCATATTGCAGTTGTAAGCGGACTTGGCAACGCAGAGAGAGTTCTCCTCCGCGCATCCGCAGGCGAGCACTTCGACTTCATCGAGATCATGGCTTGTCCCGGCGGCTGTGTAAACGGCGGCGGTCAGCCTTACGCGGGCAACGCAAAGGAAGCAAGAAGCAAGGGACTTTACGAGGTAGACAGAATGCAGAGCATTCGCCGCTCCCAGGAAAATCCCATTGTAAACTCGGTTTACAAGAAGATCATCAAGGACCGTGCTCACGAGCTTCTCCACGTTCACTACACTGCAAAGAAAGACGACTAATCACTTTTTCTGCGGCGGCCCCAAAATGCCGCCGCAGATTCAAATTTTAGGAAAGAATATGCGTAAATTTGATACAAAAGTTCAGCATCTGAAATATAAAGTTCTCCGCGAGGTGGCTCGACTCGCCTGGAACGATACTCTTCTTGAAAACTGCATCGACATTCCCAAGACCATCGTCCCCGGAAACGAGCCGACTATGCGCTGCTGTGTTTACAAGGAGCGCGCGATCCTCGGCGAGCGTGTCAAGCTTGCCATTGGCGGTGACAAGAAGAATCCCAACGTCATTGAGGTCATCGAGATCGCCTGCGACGAGTGCCCTGTCAGCGGATACGAGGTCACAAATGCCTGCCGAGGCTGTCTCGCGCACCGTTGTGAGGACGTTTGCAAAAAGGGCGCGCTGTCCTTTGACGAAAACCACGTCGCGCACATCGATAAGACGAAGTGCGTCGAGTGCGGTGCCTGCGCGAAGGTCTGCCCCTATACCGCGATCGTAAAGCGTACCCGTCCCTGCCAGAACGCCTGCAAGGTCAAGGCGATCTCTATGAACGAGCAGAAGGCGGCGCTTATCGACAACAATAAGTGCATCCGTTGCGGTGCTTGCGTTTATCAGTGTCCCTTTGGCGCGATCTCGGATAAATCCTTCATCGTTGACGTTATTGAAATTATCAAAAAGAGCAAGCGCGAGGGCGTGGGTAAGGTTTACGCTATGGTTGCCCCCTCGATCGCCAGCCAGTTTACATACGCGAAGAACGGCCAGGTCATCACGGGTCTGCGTAAGCTCGGATTTGACAAGGTCATTGAAGCCGCTCTCGGCGCCGATCTTGTCGCGCTTGCCGAGTCTCGCGAGCTTGCGGAAAAGGGTTTCCTCACTTCTTCCTGCTGCCCCGCTTTCGTGACCTATATCAACTCCGCTTTCCCGAATCTGAAGGAATTCATCTCGCATAACCCCTCACCGATGGCGCTTCTCGGAAAGGTCATCAAGGAGCGCGATACGGATGCTAAGGTCATCTTCGTTGGTCCTTGCACGGCAAAGAAGGGTGAGGCGCAGCGCGAGGAAGTCAAGCCTTACGTTGATGCCGTTATCACTTTTGAGGAGCTTCAGGCTCTCTTCGACAGCCGCGATATCGATATCACTCTTCTCGAGGAATCGGGACTCGACGACGCATCCTATTACGGACGCATTTTCGCACGCTCGGGCGGTCTTTCCGAGGCTGTTGCCGAGGCTATGAAGGAGCAGAATATCGAGTTTGATCTTAAGCCCGTTATCTGCGACGGTATCGAAGCCTGCCGTATGGCACTTCTCAAGAAGAACAAGAATCTCCTCGACGGAAACTTCATCGAGGGAATGGCGTGCATCGGCGGCTGTATCGGCGGCGCGGGATGCCTGACCCACGGTGAGAAGAATAAGACCGAGGTCGATAAGTACGGCAAGGAAGCGATGGATAAGACTATCAAGGATGCCGTTAATACCGCAAAATAAAAACTAAGCAGTCTCTCAACCGAGAGACTGCTTTTCATATTAATTCAATTCAAGACGAAGATTCGACCACCTTACCGCCGCTTTGCAGCCTGCCGCCTCGTAAACACGGCGGGCGGGGTTGTTTTCACCCGTGTAGAGCGACATAAAGGTTGCGCCATTTTGCGAATGATGGCGACACATCTCGCAGAAGATCAAGGTTGCAATACCGCGGCCGCGGTAATCGGGATGAGTTCCTATGCCGCAGAAATTGCCGCGTATTCCCTCGCCCTCGCGCACCTGAGAGAGCGGACCCGTATATCCGATTACGAGACCGTTTGCAGCTTCGTCAACAGCAACAACAATGGGCTGATCGAGATGAGCCATTACGGTCTTTCGCCAACCCGGATTTCGGATAGCATCAAAAAGCTCATAAAGTCCGTGGTGAAGCGAAGGATCGTAATAGGTAATTCTGATACCGCTTTTTGCGAGAGATGCAATCTTATCTGCCTGCCCTTCGGGTACGGTGTATCCCGCGAGGGGCATATAGTAGGCTATCTGCGCGCACCATTCGGTATATCCGCGGCGAAGTAAGAGCCGTGCGGCGGGTGAATCGGAGGCGATCCCGGGCGCGCAGGGATGACCGTCCGTGCTTCCCGGAATGATCCAGGGAAGATGCGCGGGATCGTGGAAAACGATATCTATCCGCGCCGCACAGTAATCGTCGCGCAGTATTCTTTCGGCTTCGTCAAGCAGAGCGGATGCGCAGGATGATGAACGGTATTCGGGAAGAACACCGAAATAGGTGAGATACGAAACGCTGTCGCAGTTCGGCAGGCGGGCGGAAAGAAAGCCAATCGGTTTATCGTCAACCACAGCGCTCAGCGTCAGAGTGCCCTCCATATTGAATATACTGTCGAATTCTTCCGCATTGAGAGGGCGGTAAAAGAGATTATCGGTTAGGATAAGAGAATTGTATATTCCTCTGATATCACCAACCGCACCGCGGATGATATTGAATCTGTCTGTCATATTTATCTTCCTCGTGAAATATAATAGGCTTATTCCTTTATTTCAAAAGTCTGATTACCTCACAAAATTTTGCCTGTTCTTCGGGTGTTGTGCCCGCCATAGCGGTGGAATCGAGTACCTTATCGCGCAAAAGGGCGATGTTTTCTTCGGTCGGGTCGACACCTACTTCAGAAAGGGAAGTAGGCATGCCGAGTGAGATCATCCTTTGTCGGAAGGCATCTGCGTCGCTTTCACCGTTGTATGCGATCTGTACGATCAAGCCCATTCCGACAAGTTCACCGTGGAGATATGAATATACTTCGGTGGGGAAGAGTGCTCGCAGCGCTTCGTAAACCTTGTGTGCGATGGCGGTCTGGTTCGAGCCGCGCGCAAGTCCGCTGATAACACCCGTCAGCGCTATAGTGATCCACGCGGTATCCGAGATCAGTTTGGAGTCGATTCCGCGTTCCGTATCGAAAATGCAATCTTCGAGTCTCTGATTCAAGAAATCTGCGGCGAATTCGCTCATGTGGTATGAGGAATAAAGACCGATGTCGCCGTCATCGACGGATATCCCCTGCATTCTCTGACGGAGCTCGTAAAGTTTGGCGAGCGAATCGTATATGCCCGCAAGCAGAAGCCTGGTGGGTTGACGGCAGAGCAGAGAGGTATCTGCTATAACGCAGTTTACCTCGGTTTTGTGGTGTGTGGTGCCGACCGATCTTCCTTCGCGTGTGTAGCAAACGCTGAGCGGCGTGAAAGCGGCGCAGGTCGCACTTGAAGTCGGAATATTTATGATGGGTTTCCCCGAAATGACAGCGCAGTATTTTGCCGCATCCATCAGATTTCCGCCGCCGACACCGATAACGGCATCGCAGTTTTTGAAATCATTGCTTTCGGTTATCTCGTTGCATACTTCCCGGCAGCAAAATCCGACGTAGGTGTGGAAGTGCGCGGTGAGTGAATGCTCGGAAAGCGATTTTTCGATCGTTTCGCGGGTGAGCGAGAGCGCGGTCTTTCCGCCCATAACGAAGGGGCGGCGGCAGCCAAGGCGGATCACCTCGTCTGCAACGCTTGAAATCGTGCCGCTGCCGTGCAAATATCTGCCGCATCCGATGCGGTAGCTGTTTTCCTTGATACTGTATTTGGTTGCCATATTTTATCCCTTCACAGCTATGACAAAATCTCGCGCCAGTGCTGTGATTCCCTGATAGTCGCCTTTTTTGATGAGCTCTTTGTTTGCAATTCCGGTAGCAACGCCGATTCCGACGGCACCCATGGCAAGAGTCTCAGCTGCGTTTGCCGCGGTAACTCCGCCAACCGCAAGGAATTTGATGTGCGAAAGAGGTGCAACGAGAGCCTTGAGGTATGTAGGCTTGACTTCGCCGTTTGGGAAGAGCTTGACAAAATCGGCTCCGCTTCTGTTTGCAAGTGTAGCCTCGGACGGTGTGAGTGCGCCGGGAATCGAAACGAGCCCAAGCTCACGCGTTTTTTTGATGATATCCGGATTTGTGTCGGGTGATATAATGAATTTTCCGCCCGCGTTCTTTGTCAGTTCAACCTGTGATTCGGTCAGAACGGTTCCAGCGCCTATTATCATATCGGGAAAATCCGCACAAAGTCGGGCAATATATTCCGCAGTTTGGCTGTCGGGCGTTTTGCCGAGGCTATCATATGTGACCTCGCAGCAAACAATGCCGCCCTCGTGCATTGCGGATACCGTTTTATATAATTCATCGTAGTTGAAACCGCGGAGAATGGCGATGATCTTATTTTCTTCGATTATTCTGATGATCTGTTCTCTGTTCATATTGTTTTCCTCAGTTAAAATCGGGATTCACAGTCGGCATTTTTGCATTCACGCTTGCTTGCCAATCGTGCAGGAGAGTCAGCATTTCTTTTGACTTTTCAGGTATTTCGGCGGTGAGATCGTGGAGCTCGGAGGGATCGCCTTCGAGATCGTAAAGCTCGGTGTGATTGTCCTCGAAGAATTCGATCAGCTTGAAGTAGCCCTTCATAACGATCGCCGCGGGCGTTCCGCCGGGGTCGGAGTAGTGGGGGTAGTGCCAGAAGATCGGGCGCTCGGGCAGGTCCGACTTTTGCTCAAGCAAGGGCATCAGACTCATGCCGTCGATCTTGTTGTCGGCGGGATTTTCAATGCCTGCGGCTTCAAGCAGAGTGGGGAAGATGTCGGGCGTGCAGGTCGCGGTCGGGCAGGTCGTGCCTGCGGGAATATGACCGTTCCAGACGAAGAAAGCGGGAACGCGGGTTCCGCCGTCGTAGACCCAACCCTTGCCCTCGCGCGCGGGGGCGTTGCAGGTGGGCGAGCCCTTCGCCGTGGCAAGACCGCCGTTGTCGGAGGTGAAAAGGATGAGGGTGTCGTCCATAAGCCCCTCGGCTTCAAGAAAATCGACGAGTCTGCCGATATTGTAGTCGAGGTTGTATATCATCGCCGCGTAAACGGGATCCGAATGGAACTTGCGGCGGCAGATGCGTCCGTCGCGGTTGTGCAGGGTGGGGAAGTGATCGCCGTATTCAAATGGATCTTGCTTGTCAAGACCCATTTTTCTTGCCTTTTCCTCAAAATACGCTACCTGCTCGGGCTTGCCGTAGAAGGGGTGGTGGACGTCGTAGTACCAGAGATTGAGATAGAAAGGCTTGTCCGAGCGGTTGCGGACGAGATCGATCGCCTCGTTTGTAAGTCTGTCGGTCAGATGTTCGCCGTCGGGACCGTCGGGCAGAGTGGGAATGCCGCAGGGCATGACGTATCCGTTTCGCGGTCTGCCCCAATGACAGCCGCCGATGTTGACGTCAAATCCGACCTTGTCGGGCCAATACGGTTCGTCGCCGAGGTGCCATTTGCCGACGTGCCAGGTGTCGTAGCCGCCGGATTTGAGCAGATGCGCGATCGTGGTTTCCTCGAGCGGAATGTGATCGACGTAGGGCGCGTCGATGAGCTTGCCGTATCGCGGATGAACGCCGGGATTTGCTATCCAGTTGGTGACGCCGACGGTGGCGGTATATTTTCCCGTCAAAAAGGATGCTCTCGATGGCGAGCAGACGGGACAAGCGGCGTAAGCGCGGGTGAAAGCCATTCCGCGCTCGCGCAGACGGTCAAGGTTCGGAGATTCGTAAAAATTGCTTCCGCAGTATGAAAGGTCTGTCCATCCCATATCGTCGATAAGGATGGTGACTATGTTAGGTCTTTTGGTCATTTTGTGCTCCTTTTATAATTCGAGTGATGACGGTTCAAGGAGAAATTGCTCGATTCCAAGGTAGAGAATACCGTTTTCGTCTCGCCAAGGAATAATTCTGTCCTTGACGACAACGATCTTTTTGAATGAATCGGGGATGCGCGAGTAAGGGCGTATTTCCTGAAGCCTTTTTTCCTCATTACCAACTGTAAGAGCGGATTGGATATAGTACCTTTGATCTCCGTCGTTTATGACAAAATCAACTTCGAGGTTTGTTTTTTTGCTTTTACCGTCTCCGTCTTTGTAATTGTATTCAACGATTCCAACGTCTACCGTATAACCCCGAACGATCAATTCATTATAAATGATGTTTTCCATAATGTGGTTTTCTTCGGTTTGTCTGAAATTCAGGCGGGCGTTACGCAGACCAATATCGGAATAATAATATTTCAGCGGTGATCCGATATATTTTCGTCCTTTGATATCGTATCTTTGCGCTTTGTATATCATAAAGGCATCGATGAAGTAATCAAGATATCTTGTTACAGAGTCCGCACTGATCTTTTCTCCGCTGACACTCACAAAAGTATCTGCAATTTTTGTCGGATTTGTCAGGGATCCGACGGAGGAGGATATCACATTCAGTATATCATCGAGTATTGCCTTGTTACCGATCCGGTGTCTCTCAAGAATATCCGAAATATAAATTCTGTCAAAAATATCGGATAAATACTTTGCCTTGTCGCGATGAGAGGGCAGAGAGGCAACAAACGGCATACCGCCGTATGTGAAATATTCTTGCCAGGCATCTCTTTTATCGCCCTTATATGCATTGAAAAATTCCGAGAAAGAAAGCGGATGCACTCGTATCTCGTCGCCTCTGCCGCGGAATTCAGTCAAAATGTCGGAAGAAAGCATTTTTGAATTTGAACCGGTGACGTATACGTCCGCGTTTTTCTTTTTCATCAATCCGAGAAGAACGTCAACGAAAGAAACAGTTTCGCTATCGTCATCAAGGTACGGATTCTTTATCGTTTTGACTTTTTGAATTTCATCGATGAATATATAATAGGTTTCATCCGATCCTGAAATGATCTCCCGAATATATTTCCCAAGCTCGATGGGGTTTCGGTAGCGAATGTTTTCGTCATCATCAAGTGCAAGCTCGATTATATGATCGTCGTCAATGCCTATCGAATTCAGATATTGATGGTATATCTCAAACAAAAGGTAGGATTTTCCGCACCGTCTGATTCCGGTGATCACCTTGATAAGACCATTGTTCTTTTTTGCTATCAGTTGATCTAAATATTGTTTTCTTTCTATCATAACTAATCTCCTGCGGTGAAGGTTCGTATTTACGCCTTTTCACCGCAGATTATATCATATTTTTACCGATTTGTCAATATAGTTTTGCGGCAAAAATTCGTATTTATACCTTTTTGCCGCAGATGAAAGCAATTTTTAATAAAATTTTTGTTCGGGGATTTACAAGCACGCGGAAAAATGGTATAATAAATTGAATAAATATTCCGGGAGGTTTATTATGTTTGAAAGAAAATATAAAGAAGATAAACCTGTTCTTGCAATTTGCTATGACTTTGACAAAACTCTTTCGCCTGACGATATGCAGGCGCAGGGATATATCCAGTCGGTCGGCTACGACGTTGCCGAATTCTGGCGACATACCGGCGAGCTGGCGACCGAGAATGAGATGGATCAGAATCTCGCTTATATGTATATGATGGTGCGCGAGGCGGAGGGAAATCTCGTTTTCAGCCGCAAGACCCTTGCCGAATACGGCTCACACGTCGCGCTTTTTCCCGGTGTCGAGGATTGGTTTTCGCGCATCCGTGAGTACGGCGCCGCGCGCGGGGTCATCGTTGAGCACTACATCATCTCCTCCGGTTTGCGCGAGATGATCGAGGGAACGTGCGTTGCTGGCGAATTTGAGAAAATTTACGCATCCTCCTTTTATTTCAACGAGCGCGGGATCGCCGTCTGGCCCGCGCAGGTCATAAATTACACCAACAAAACGCAGTTCCTTTTCAGGATCTCGAAGGGGATTCCCGAGGTCAACGACACCGGGGTCAACGATCCCGTCGCGCCCGAGGAGCTCCGCGTTCCCTTCAGAAACATGGTCTACATCGGCGACAGCGACACCGACATCCCCTGCATGAAGCTCGTCAACTCGAACGGCGGACACTCGATCGGTGTTTATAACTCCGAAACGAAGGATAAGTCGAAGGTGCACAAGATGCTCCGCGACCGCCGCATCAAGTATTTCGTTCCCGCGGATTACAGAGAGGGCGGTGAGCTCGATCTGCTTCTCAAAGCGATCATCGAAAATACCGTGACGAGAGAAGTCCTTGAAAACAAAGCCGTGATCGACATTGAAGGTGAAGAATGATGGATGCTGAACTGAGAAAAGACGCGGAAAAACTTCGCGAAATATTGAACCGATCCGAATATGCGGTGTTTTTCGGCGGCGCGGGAGTGTCGACCGAAAGCGGTATCCCCGATTTTCGCGGCGAGGGCGGACTTTATACCTCCGAGGGCGAAGGCAACGAGTATTATCTCAGCCGCCGCTGTCTGACGGTCGATCCGTTCGCGTTTTACAGATTTTATAAAAAGAATATGATCTTCCCGTCTGCAAAGCCGAATCCTGCGCACCGCGCGCTTGCAAAGCTTGAGACACAGGGAAAGCTTAAGGCGGTCATAACGCAGAATATCGACGGCTTGCATCAGGCGGCGGGAAGCCGACGTGTGCTTGAGCTGCACGGAACCGCGTCAAGAAGCTACTGCATGCGATGCGGTAAGGTCTGCGCGGTCGACCTTGCCGACGAGGACATCCCCGTCCCGAAATGCCCCACTTGCGGCGGGATCGTCCGCCCCGACGTCACTCTTTACGGCGAGCCGCTTGACGGCTTCACCTTCCGCGAGGCGGAAAACGAGATCGCCGCGGCTGATCTGCTCATCGTGGGCGGCACGTCGCTGTCCGTTTATCCTGCGGCTTCGCTGGTCGAAAAATTCAATGGCGGGCACCTCGTGATCATCAACTATACCCCCACGCAGTACGATAACGCCGCCGATCTTCTGATACGCAGATCGGTTGCCGAGGTCCTCGCCGCGGCGACGGAATAAAATATAAAGGTAGAAAAAATGCACTATACAAAAATGCACGGCATCGGGAACGATTATCTTTTCGTTTTCGGCGAAGTGCCGGAGAACGCTCCCGAACTTTCCGTGAAGCATTCCGACAGAAAAAACGGCATAGGCTCGGACGGAATGATATATATTAACTATTCGGAGGTTGCCGATTTTTCGATGCGCATCTTCAACGCCGACGGCAGTGAGGCGAAAATGTGCGGAAACGGTATCCGATGCGTTGCGAGATACGTCCGCGAAAAGGGTTATACCGATAGGGACGAGCTGACTGTGGAAACGCTTTCGGGAGTCAAAAAACTTTGGATAGACGGCGGTTTTGTTACCGTTGATATGGGAAAAGCCGAGATCTCGGACGAGATATTGCTTGACCTGGGATTCAAATGCACGCCCGTCAGCGTGGGCAATCCGCACGCGGTGATATTTACCGAAGACGTGGCGCTCATTCTGCTTCGCGATATAGGACCGAAGATCGAGCGCAACGCCGCATTCCCGGGCAGGGTGAATGCGGAATTTGTCGAGATCAGCGGCGAGAGGGAGTTTAGGATGCGTGTCTGGGAGCGCGGAAGCGGGGAAACGCAGGCTTGCGGCACGGGAGCGTGCGCGTCCGCCGCGGCGGCTGTGAGAAAAGGACTTTGCCCCGGGTGCGAGCCGATCACGGTCCACCTCGACGGCGGAGATCTTGAAATAACCGTGAAAGAAGACTTCACCTGCCTTATGCGCGGCGCCGCGGAATTTGTCTGCGAGGGTGAAATATAACGAATATCAGCAGGAGCTTTGCACTCCTGCTTTTTAATATATAAGGAAGTTTCCCGCTTCGTGCGCGCAATTCCGCGGTTTTGCCAAGTGCGAATATCGGCTATAGAGAGATGAAGGCTTCCGTGATCTTGCAGCGGGCGATGGAGGGAGTTGTGTTGTTTTTCTCGAGCTGATACTACATGTAGTGGGCAACCTCAAAAATATTTTTCGAAACTCACAGTTAACACCAAGGAAATAAATTATTAACAAAATCACAACACATTTACTTTGGGTTGGGTGTATAATAGGTGCGTTCAGTCACTGAAAAACTTACATATATTGTAATATAAATACTATGTAACTAAAACAGTGATAAAATTAGTGAAAATAATCAAATATAAGAAAAATATCAAAAAAACGCCAAAATGTAACCGAATATGCAACCTTGCGGGTGTATAATATGGGTGCAGTTGCGAAGAAGTATAAAATATTTTATATTTTTCAAAACAAAACCAAAATGTAACCGATTATGTGACCACAAGGGTGTATAATATGGTTACCAAAGACAAAAAAACAAAACTTTTGGAGGAAAAACAAAAATGAAAACCAATTTCACAAAAATCGTTTCGCTCCTTTGTGCGCTTGTCATGGTTCTCGGAATCATGCCTTTCGGCGCGTTTGCGGCAGATGTTTCCACCGGACATCACGCACAGATCAGCGAACAGCTCGTTTATGATGTCGATCTTTCGATCGGCGGAAACTCGAAAGTTATGGATACGGACATCGTGTTCATTCTTTACGGTCCCCATATTGTAAAAGTCATGAACGATTCGATTAATCTGTTCATGCCCCTGATTGAGGCCGGCTCCCGTGTCCGTATTGGAGCAGTCGGCTTGTCTGAAGCCGGAAAAGAGGTAATTCTTGACCTGAACAACGATCCTCTCGCGGTACTGCCCAATGACAGAGCTGCCATCACCGAGCTGGTGAACGACATCGCTGACAAAGCTGCAGCGTATACTAGCGGTGTTAATGTGGAGAGTGCCATGCTGACGGCAAGAGATATGCTGGCAGCTGACACCTCTGTTCCCGCAGACCGTAAGTATCTGTTCAACTACAACGGTGTTATGCCCTACTTTTTCGATAACGATGAAGGCAAGACCTCTACCGTGCCCGTATATGATAACGAAGATGTGGCACTGTGGGGCGATAGAGCTTGGAAGAAATACCGCAACAATAGTACTTCTAGTTATGCTATCCCCAGTCCATATGCTTCTTGGGATGAGTACTGGGCGGATATTGTAAGCTGGATCGCAGCTGACCAGGATCAGTATGTTTATACACTCAATGGAACATTTGCGAATCTCAACAGTAGAAAAACCACCAAAGATTATGGATATACTTTTTGCGCTGGTGAAACCGTTGAATCCGCGGCACCTCATTTTAAACCCAAATCAAATCCCGCAACTACCCCTAATGCCGCACACGCAATTGCTTATGAGCGCGCAATGTATGAAGCTTGGCTGGTACATGAGCAGATGAGTCAGCCTGCCGGCACTACCGTTACCAGCGTTCTGAAGGACGAGAACGGCAACCCCAAGACCTATGAGGCCCTTGGCTTTAACTGCTTTACCGTTTATGCGGGAGGCGTGGGTAATAACATTGGTTACGGCTTCTGGAATATGCTGTCCCGCGGCGAGCTTCCTTTGGCTAGTGCAAATGATTGGTACAAGCCGATTGAAGCTGAGATCCTTCACACCGTTTCCTCCGGTTCTTTCGTAGAGAACAAAATCGGTTCAGGCAATGGTTACGATTTTTATTTCGTTGCTGACGCTAGCGCTCTCTCGGTTGACTTTGGCGGCGTTAACTACAAGGCTACCGCAACCGGTGCAAACACCTTCACATTCTCCGCTGATGGAAGTGATAAGGTAAGCTTCGAGCTTATTTACAGTCCCGAAAACGAAACCTTCAAGTTTATTACTTACGAAACTCCTAATAACACAAAGATCGCTAACCTTAACTACCAGGTTAAGCTTGCAGAAACTCCCTCTGCTTCCGCTGACGACAAGATGTACGTAAGCGCAAGCGCAACTCTTACTCCCGTTGACAGCGAAGGCGTTGAGGGTGAAGAGATCGTTCTCGCAAGACCTTACGTAATCAACTGGGCTGCATCCGAGATCGAGATCGAAAAGCCCGAGCACTTCGTTGAATTTGCAGACGTAACCAACGGCAAGAACCCCTTCTTTGGCGGCGAGGCTCATTCCTTCGTTGACCAGACCATCAAGCTCGGCAACGACATCGACCTTGGCGATTACTGGTGGTACTTCTACGACACCACTGTCGGCACCGAAAAGATCGACCACCGTATCGAAGGTTTCAGAGGAATCTTTGACGGTCAGGATCACACCATCTATAACGTAAAATTCCACGCTCCCGAGGGAAGCGGAGATCCTTCCAACTCCTTCCTCTCCCTGAGCATGTTCCGTAACGTTTACGGTACTCTCAAGAACTTCACTATCGAGAACGTTGGCGGTTACTTCAACAATGACCGCACCGACCTTCTCCCCGTAATCACCGGACCCAGCACACGTTTCTTCACTCTCGCATACAGAACCCGCGGCGCTCTCATTCAGGGCATCACCGCTAAGGACATCAGCGTTGAAATGATGAACCCTGACAAGATCCGCGATGAGATCGAGGCTTCTGACGTTTACACCTCCTTCAACGGACTTCTCGGCGTTGTAACCTGGGAATCCGGCGGCACATGCGGTAACGGCGTTTACACCAAGGTCGTAGACTGCCACGTTATCGATGCAGATGCTATCCTTTACAAGAACAACCAGTATGCAGGCGGCGCATTCGTTTACAAGGCAAGCGAAATGTCCGAATTCTACGATTGCACCGTTTCTGATGTCAACATTGATATCAAGGGCAATTCCGATAACTTCGGCGGCTTTATCGGCGAGATCGGTCTTGCTTCCATCGCATCCAACTGTCACGTTAACGGCGTTAACGTTACTATCGCAGGTCAGAACAACTATGGCGTTGGCGGCTTCATGGGCGACACCGTTGGTGGCACCGGCTGGGGCGACAGCGTACATATCAACGGCTGTACCGTAAGCAACACCTCTATCGAGATCGGTACTCTTAACGCTCCCTTCGGCGGCTTCGTCGGCGACCTCATCGGCGGCAGAAGCGCTATCTTCGGCGACACCAAAGCAAACGTTGTCGCAAGCTCCGTAACTCTTAAGGCTAACGGCCTTGCAGAGGGTTGCACCGCAGGCGTTGGCGGCTTCCTCGGCGGCCTCACCGGTAGAAAGGATCTTACCGCAGCTTCCGAGCATCAGTTCTATCAGAATGCAACGCAGGCTACTATCAGAACCATTAACGCTCCCGCAGGCGGTTTCATCGGTGCAGCTACTATGGCAGCAGGCAACCAGATGCGCGTTATCTTTGACGGATGCGTAGCAAAGGCAGACGTTAAGGCTACAAACGCAACCGCAACCGGCTTCGGCGGCTATGACACAGCCAACGACATCGGTACCAAGGGCACCGACAAGAACTGGGACGAATACGTAAACTGCACATCCGCTTCCATCGTTGACGGCGTTAAGCCCGAAAACTACGACCAGGTTCAGGTAACCGGCGGCGTAGCAAACTACACTCAGAACCTTGCTGACGGTTACGTTGAGCTCAAGGACATCACCGTTGACGGTTCCACCGTCTGGGCAACCTTCCAGGATCCTTCCATCCGTGTCTACATGTTCCGCCGCTCGGCAGTCGAGACCGACAAGATCGTAAACGTTGAGTTCTACCGCAAGAATGCAGAGGGCGAATACGAGCTCTGGAGAACCATCGAGATCTTCAAGGATACCGCATTCGACG
This sequence comes from Eubacteriales bacterium, assembly GCA_045535375.1. Taxonomy (GTDB): domain Bacteria; phylum Bacillota; class Clostridia; order Oscillospirales; family CAG-272; genus CAG-390. The sequence goes on along the minus strand of JAZSLM010000011.1, from coordinate 34,286 downwards.
GTACCGGCTACCCCTACGCAGAGACCTCCACTTACCGTCTCGCAGGCGGACTTGCATCCGTACTTGCAGAAGCTGACGACCTCTTCACCGAGGCTACCGCTGTAAGCTTCATCGACGAGTTCGGTAACGCTTTCGCTGACGATACCGTTATTTCCTCCGATATCAAGGTTTACGCAGAGTACGGTTACAAGGTAACCTACGAATTTGCAGGCGATATTCCCGCAAATGCTGTTCTTCCCGAAGAGCAGATCGTAAAGGTTGGCGACATCGTTGAGATCGCAGACGCTCCCTTCGTTCAGGGTTACGAGTTCCTCGGCTGGTCCATCCAGAAGGACTTTGAAATGGAAGAAGGCGACGTTGTTATCATCGGTAAGTGGAGAGAAGGCCTCCGCCCCGCAAAGGCTGTTCTTATGGGCAAAGGCAATGATTCCTGCACCTACGTTCTCACCGACAAGAATACCGGAAACGTAGTTGCTACCGCTGAATGCGCAGATGGCGAATTCTCCTTCAAGGCAGAGTTCGATGCTGTAGGTGTCTACAACTACTTCGTAGAAGAGATTGACGCTGACGGTGAAAAGACCGGCGAAAAGGTTGAAATCAAATTCAACGTATACGAAGGTACCAAACGCTACAAGGCACAGATCTTCGTTATCGCAGCAGCAGCGATCGCATTCAACTAATAGTTAAATATATAAAATGCCCGCCGGCTTCGGCGGGCATTTTCAAACTTTCTGTAAAAGAATCGCGCCCTGCCTTGACTTTCCGGCGGAAAGATATTATAATAAACGGGTATGACATTCCGGAGGAATCTTTTGATATGAAAATGAAGACGGAGGAAATGTATGCCTCGATGAACCCCTGGCGGCTGTTTTTCAAGGTTGCCATGCCGGGTATGATCAGTATGTTCGCGATGTCGGTCTACAGCATCATCGAGGGCATTTTCATCGGACAAACACTCGGAGAGGGCGCGTTTGCGGCGGTCAATATCGCGATGCCCCTCGTTATGATAAATTTTTCGCTTTCCGATCTCATCGGTGTCGGCGCATCGGTACCGATCTCGATCGCTCTGGGGCAGGATGACAAGGAAACGGCGAACAATGTCTTTTCCTGCTCGGTTGTGATGATCTTTATCGCATCGGTGGTTATGGGCGCGGTCATGATCTTCGCCGCCGAGCCGCTTTCGCGCCTGATGGGTGCCGAGGGCGAGCTTCTTGACACGTCTGTCAGATATCTGCACACTTGCGCGCTTCTCGGACCGCTTGCAACGATCTTTTTCGCGATGGATAACTATCTGCGCATCAGCGGATACGTCAAAACGAGCATGGTGATCAACGTTTGCTCGAATCTGCTGACTCTCGGACTGCTGACCTTCTTCCTTCTCGGGCTCGAGATGGACGTCGTCGGCTCAGCACTTGCCGTTTCGCTTTCGATGTGCGTTTGCTCGGTCGTTGCGATGATACCCTTTTTGCGCGGAAAAACGCTTCTGAAATTCACTAAACCTCGTTTCCGCTTTGGAATGTTCAAGCAGATCGCGGCATGCGGCTCGCCCGTTTTTCTCAATAACGTCGCGGGCAGAGTGACCTCGATCATCATGAATATCTCGCTGATGACGCTCGGCGTTATCGAATTTGGCGAGGGGGGAGGAACGACTGCGGTTGCGGTTTACGCCGTCCTGATGTACGCATCCGACCTCTGTTGGCCGCTTCTTTACGGCATCAGCGACTCGCTCTCTCCCGCCATCGGATTCAACTGGGGCGCGGCGAATTACGACCGAGTCAAAAAGATCGTCCGTTGCGGTTTTATCGGAACTGCCGTGATCGGTTTCGTTTCGACCTCGATCCTCTTTTTCTTCCCCGGTACGATCGCTTCGCTGTTCGTAAAGGCTGAGGATGTCCACCTCCTTGAGATCTCCACGCACGCGATCAGACTTTTCTGCCTTGCCTATATATTCCGCTGGGTGGGAGTCATGACACAGGGCTTCCTTTCAGCCATCGAAAAGCCGGCGCTTGCAACCGTTATGTCGGTTTCGATCGCGCTCGTTTTCCCCGTACTGATGCTCGGCGCGCTCTGGAACCTCGGACTTGACGGTATCTGGCTGAATTTCTTCGGCGCGAATGCCCTGCTTGCACTTCTTTCCGCGTTGATGCTTTCTGTCGTCGGCAAAGAGATAAAGAAAAAACAAGCGGCGCAAAAGTAAAAATAAAGCTTGCGCAAAGGGAACATACCCTAAAGGACAGGCTTGAAATTCAACAGAATAGTTACCTACCGATAGGAAAAGGACAGAGGCGATTTTTACGTTCTCTGTCCTTTTTATACGATTATCCGATATAAACTTTATTCTCAGCAATATTTCCTTTTTTATTTTTGGGATCAAATTCAGGAAAACAAAGCAAATAGTAATCACATTCGTCGCAACAACACTCAAAGCCTTGTTCTCCGTTGCCAAGACAAACGGTAGGTTCTCCCGGCATAAGCTCTAAACCGGTAATATCTATTACCCTTTTTTGAATACTCTTTTCCATATATCCCCCATCAGCATACAAAAAGTGCGCCAACCGAAGTCAGCGCACAAAAACGCAAATTCCAGTTGTCGCCAAACAAACTATATACAGACTGGGTATATTACTATACTGTGCAGTGTACGGAATTTGCATTTTGTCAAATTCATCACTGCATAGTATGGACAAAAAAGGGTATAAGTATCCCCAAAAAGAAAATACATCCATAGACTGTATATTAAGTTTGTTTGGCTCTTTTATTATATCACATTTTTTGCGGTTTGTAAATATATTCAGTGAATTTTACAAAATTACCTTCCGGAAAAAACATCATTATTCTTGACAAACACTGCATTTGTGGACACAAATACAAAAACACGGCATACCTCTTTCGAGATATACCGTATTCTTGCAAAACTGTCGTTTAGAGAATGATTCTGAAACTTATGCTCTTCCGTTGCTTCCAAAGAGGAGCATTTTTTTCATTGTGGCTTGCTTGACGGCTTCGCTCATCGCGCCCATGACGTCGGTCATGCCTTTGCCCTCGGCGTAAGCGTCGTGCGCCGCCTTGACGCAGGCGACGTTGATGTCGGTGAAGATGTTTATCTTCGAGATTCCCGCGGTGATCGCGCGGCGGAAGTCGTCGTCGGTCAGACCCGAGCCGCCGTGAAGCACGAGAGGCGCGTCTATCATCGACGCGATCTTTTCTATGCGCTCAAAATCAAGCTTGGGCTTGAACTTATAGGCTCCGTGCGAGGTGCCGACGGCTATCGCCAGCGCGTCACAGCCCGTGAACTCGGCGAATTGCTTTGCCTCGTCGGGATCGGTGTAAGCATCCGAGGGAACGCTGACCTCGTCGGTGCCGACGTGACCGATCTCGGCTTCAACCGTGATTCCCTTCGAGTGCGAATAGTCGCAGATCGCCTTGACCGCGCCGAGGTTTTCCTCAAATCCGAGGGTCGAGCAGTCGTACATTACCGAAGAAAATCCGAGCGCGATAGCCTTTTTGACGTTCTCTTCGGTCAGACCGTGATCAAAATGGAGAACGACGGGAACACTTGCGCGCTTTGCCATAGGCAGGAGCATATTCGCGAGGTCGTCGAGTCCCGAATAGCAGAGAAGGCACTCTGCGCTTCCGATGATAACGGGCGAGCGAAGCTCCTCCGCCGCCGCGAGAACGCCGACAGCCATTTCGAGGTTGACGGTGTTGAAAAGTCCGACCGCGTATTTATTCTTTTTTGCGTCCTTCAGGACTTCGTTGAGTGTAACTAACATGATTATTATCCTTTCTTTTTTTGCCTAAATTATAATTTAACGATACTGCATCCCGCAGCGCCAAAGCACGCGGCGTAACGATCGTAAAACGAGCATCTTGCAGACGACATCATAATGCCTCCACCGCTATCAAGCGGCTTAAGAGTATCTTTGTCAAGCGTCACTATTCCGCCTGTGGTCAGTGCATAGATACCGTTTCCGTTATCATACCAACCCGCAGAGTTAACCATCATTTGCAACATATCATCGCATTCAATGTCGCATCGCTTCAAATATTTGAAATTTCCGTCTAACAAAACTATTGAGTTACGGTTAGTGTTGATAGCAAGATACTCATTTGTATAAGGATTATATGAGCATATTTCTTCAAGAGTCAACCATTCGTTGCGCTTACTGTTAACTCGCCTTTCAAGGATTTTATCTGTAAGGATTCCGTCAAAATGAGCAATAAACAGCGATTGGTTGACATTGAAAAAAGCATCGCTTTCGCGGTACAAACCAAGCAAACAAATCTCTTTTCCTGTATTGCAAAAATCAGAAATTAAAACATTCTTCAACGCTTTAATTGTTTTGAACTTTCCTGCTTTCAGATCGATCACACATATGACGGAATTAGGAACAAATGCTCGCATTGCCGAGTATACACAAACAATCTTGTCATTGGTAACGAAGTCCGCCATAATATGCGGATCAAAAAAGTACTTTGATGAAAGCTTATACGGGATGGATTCTTTCGTTTCAGTATTTACGACAGTTATTGTGTTTCCCGATGCAAAGGCATAATGCATGCCGTCGGGGGATGCACACAGCGGGTACGGATGTTTAGCTTCTATAGAAAACACTGTTTTCTTGTTATCAAAATTACGGAAGTTGATTTTTTGCCCGACACAATCCATTATGAACTGCATATTCTCTTTATACCATAGTCCGTGCGATCGAGCATTCGAATAAAAACCCTCCATTTTGGTTAACTCCTTGGTATATTATGAAGAATTTTCGCTTGTTACTAATACTTTGTTTCAATTTAACTCAGATATCATTCTAAAAATTCAAAATGGCTATGTTCGCACTCGCGTATCAGCCTTCCCCAGTGGGGGAAGGTGGCTCGCTTGCGAGACGGATGAGGTGCCTAATAAGATACTGAATTTTGCCTTGGCAAAATTCTTCCAAAAGGTAACAGCACGAAATATTTACTATTGACTATAACAAGTGCACACGGTTAGGAATCTTATTCATTCGCCCTATCTATTATTTAGAATATAATTATTCAAATATCAAATCGGGAAGATTTTCTCGCTAACGCTCGAAAAACGATATCTTATTAAAACGCCTCATCCGTCACTTCGTGACACCTTCCCCCACTGGGGAAGGCTGATTTCGATAGTGCAAACATAGTCTTCTAAATATAGTTTATACTTTTGTAGGAAATAAATATTAAGATAAGGTGATAGAGGTAATTCTATGCTTCAATTATATAAATATCCTTCTGAAGAAGTTCTGTTTTGATCTCGTTATCGAGCCACTTGTTCGTAACGAGGGTATCGACCGACTCGATCGGCGCGTAGTGAATGACGGATGCCTTGCCCGCTTTTGAGGTGTCGGCAAGCAAAATACGTTTTTCGGATTCTGCCACGACGAGCTGGTTTATCCTTGCGGTGTCAAAATCCGATGCCGTCAGCCCGTTTTTGACCGAAAAACCGTCCGCGCCGACGAAGCATTTGGTGAAATGAAGCCTTTTTATGACCTCCTCGGTGAGATATCCGCAAAAGTCTTGCCTGTGCGCGCGGTATTCGCCGCCGATGAGGCAGACGTTCATATAGTCTTTCAGAAGATTGAGATTCGCAAGCGAGTTGGTAAATACGGTCACGGTCGAGTATTTTTCCGCCGCCGAGCTTACTGCCGCGCGAGCCATGGCGGAGCAGAGGCGCATTACAGTTGTTCCCGAGTCGAGATAAAGAGTGTCGCCCTCCTCGATGAGAAGCTCTGCCGCCTCGCCGATCTTGATTTTTTCGCCTGAGCGGTAAAGCTCGTTGCGCTCAAAGGAATAGGATTCGCGCGCGCCCGAAACGGTGTTGATGCTGATGCCACGGTAGGTGCGGACAGCCAATCCGTCGGCTTCGAGCTTGTTGAATAGCCTTCGCACCGTCGATTCCGAAACGTCAAGCAGAGTCATCGCTTCGTTTACGCTGACCTTTCCCGAAACGCGCAGAAGAGCCATTATATCCTTTTCGCGTAATTCAGCCTTGTTCATAACGTATCCTTTCAAAACATACTGTAATTATGCTATCACATTTGACGGAATTTGTCAAGTGGATTTTGAAATTTTTATTGTTTTCTTTCATTATTTATGATTTTTCTTTCATAATTTGAATGTTTCCGTCAAATTTTGATTTTTTTGCGTTTTCGCGTCAAAGTCTATTGACAAGCGGGTGAAATATGTGTATAATACAATATATAATTATATTAACTATATGAGGTAATGAAATGAACAAGAAAACGATCAGATTTGCCGTCATCGGCTGCGGACTTATGGGCAGGGAATTTGCCTCCGCCGCGGCAAGATGGTGCCACTTGACAAAAGATATCCCCGCGCCCGTGATCGTCGGCGTTTCCGACGTAAACGAGGCGGCGCGAAACTGGTTTACCGATAATTTTGACAGCGTGATCTACAGCACCGCTGACTATCGCGAGCTGCTCGAAAAGGACGACATTGACGCCGTTTACTGCGCAGTTCCGCACAATCTGCACAAGCAGATATACGTTGACATCATCAATTCCGGCAAGCATCTTCTCGGTGAGAAGCCTTTCGGAATTGATATGGAAGCAAACCGCGCGATCATGGATGCGATCAAGGCGCATCCCGAGGTCATGGTTCGATGCTCGAGCGAGTTCCCCTTCTATCCCGCTTGCCAGAAGCTGATCGAATGGATCCGCGAGGGCAGATTCGGCAAGATCATTGAGGTGCGTTCCGCATTCTGCCACTCGAGTGATATGGATCTGAACAAGCCGATCAACTGGAAGCGTACGCTTTCGATCAACGGCGAATACGGCTGTATGGGCGACCTCGGACTTCACACCGAGCACGTGCCCTTCCGTATGGGTTGGAAGCCGCTTAACGTCTTTGCGAAGCTCTCGAACATCGTCACCGAGCGCCCCGACGGCAAGGGAGGACGCGTTCCCTGCGAAACGTGGGATAACGCGCTTCTTATTTGCGACGTCAAGGATAAGGATGGCTCGACCTTCCCGATGATGTACGAGACTCGCCGCCTTTCGCCCGGCTCGACGAACGAATGGCGACTCGAGGTATACGGCATTGAGGCGTCGGCAAAGTTCTCAACAAACGATCCCGGCGCGTTCCTTTACACCCAGAGCTGGGATAAGGAGCAGGCGTGGTGCCGCATCAATCTCGGCAACAAGCCGATGATCCCCTCGATAACGGGCGGAATTTTTGAGTTCGGCTTTGCCGATTCGATCCTCCAGATGTGGGGCGCATTTATCTGCGAGCTCTGCGGTATCGAAATTCCCTTCGGTTGCGTAACTCCCGAGGAGACCGAGCTTTCTCACAAGCTCCAGACCGCCGCCATCCGTTCGCACAACGAGGGCAGAGTCATTGAAATTGAGTAACGAGGTGAAAAAATGTTTAAGAACGTAAAAATGTCGCTTGCCGACCTTCTCGGCAAGGAATATACCGATGCCGTCGCGGCGGCAGATGCCGCTCTCGGCGCGATGAGCCTTGAAGAAGCTCAGGCTATCGTAAACGAAAAGGTCGAATTCTTCCCCGAAGCGGTTCAAAAGAAGAATTCCGAAATGCTCGCCCTTGTTGGCAAGCAGGTGATCGCTCCGATGCCCGCCGTAACCGCGGGTGCGCCCACCGACTCCTTCCGCAAGGCGGCAAGCCGTGAGGCGGCTCCCGTTGCGGCACGCGGATATTTCCGCGTCGGTGAGGACGGAAAGCTCTACTTTATCGGCAAGAGCGAGCACTACCACGCCTCGCTCGGGCATTCATTCCCCGGTTACAAGCTGATCGATAAGGCTCGCGCTCTTGGGATCCCTAACGCAACGCACAACAACACCCGCGGACATATCACACGTCTTTGCGAGGAAAAGCTGATCGCTTCGGTAAACGGCATCGATTGGGATAACTCCGCCGAGATAGAAAAAGTCATCGCATCGACCGATCCGAAGGTTCTCAATCGCGTTATCAACCTCGAAACCGGCTCGCTTGCAGTCGAGGCGGGATTCAAGATGATGCTCGCGCGCTTCTATAAGCTCTCGCCCGAATTTCCCGAGCCGAAATATGCGGGCAAAACTCCGGTTTTCTTCGTAATGGGCGACAAGGTCGGCGGTGTGACGGCAAATTATCACGGCACCACGACCCTCATCCAGACCTTCCGCGGTCTTTGGGATGAGATCCGCGAAAAGTCGGAAAACGCCGAGATATACAAGGTGGTTCCGGTTTCTATCAACGATATTGAAGATTTTGAGGCGAAGATCAGGAAATACAACTCCGGTAACTATAAGACCGCGGGATTTATGCACGAGATAATCCTTATGAACTACGGCGGGATCCGTCTTGAGCGAGAGTATCTGCAGAAAGTGCACGCGCTTTGCGCAGAGTACGACACGCCCACAATGGTCGACGAGATCCAGTCCTGCATGTGGTACGACGGCATGTTCCAGTTTCGCCTTTACGGACTGAAGCCCGATTTCGTCATCATCGGTAAGGGCTTCCCCGGCGGTGAATACCCTGCAAGTAAGGTTATTACCACCGCAGAATACGATAATCTCAACCAGTTCGGCGCGCTCGTCACGAACGGTCAGGAGGAGCTTGCGTCGCTTTCCTACCTCGTAACGATGAAGTTTGCGCTTGAAAACAGAGAGGTAATTGCGCAGAACTGTGCGTATTTTGAGAAAAAACTCTCCGAACTCGTCCGCAAGTACCCCGAAAAGTTCACAAAGGTTGAAGGCTCGGGGCTCCTTGCCGCTATGCATTGCGAGAACGTTGACGAGGCGAAGAAGTTCATGGGCGAGCTGCACGAGCGTTGCATCGACGCAAGCGCGCAGATCTACAAGCAGAACTGCCTGCCCGCAGTCCTCTTTAAGCCTCCGCTCATTGCCGACCGTGACGCAATCGACTTTATTTGCTCCGCAATCGACGAAATTGCATCAAAATGATGAAGATTTACATAGGAATCGACGTCGGCACGACCTCGCTCAAGGCGCTCGCACTGAACGAAAAGGGCGAATGCGTTGCAACGGCTAAAAGCGCCTACGAGCTTTGTGCCAAGGGTGCCGAGGCGACGCAGAACGCGAACGATTGGTACGATGCCGCAGTAACCGCCATCCGTGAGATCGCCTCAAAAAACGTCGGCGAAATTTGCGCGATATCGGTATCCGCGCAGGGCGGCGCGACGGTTTTGCTCGACGAAAATGGCGAAACGATCACTCCCGCATATTCGTGGATGGATAACAGAGCCGTCAGCGAAAGTGAAGAGTTGAAAGCAAAATTCGGCAACGATCTGATATACAGCCGATACGGCTGGCGTATGCAGCCAAACGCCGACGCGGCAAAGCTGCTTTGGATGAAGAGAAATATTGCCGAAATATATGAAAACGCGGCGGCTTTTCCCTCGACGCTCGGTTTTATCAATCAAAGATTGACGGGAAAGATCGTTGAGGATCCTACCTGTGCCGCGATCCGCCGTCTTTACGATATAAACGAAGAAAAAATGAGCGCGGATATGCTTGAATATCTCGCGCTTGATGAAGAAAAACTACCGCAAACGCTTCCCACGGGCGCGTTCGTCGGAAATCTTACCGCGAAAGCCGCGGGTGAACTCGGACTTTCCGAATCGGTTCGCGTTTATAACGGCGCGCACGATCAGTATTGCGCATCCGTCGGAAGCGGTATCGTAGAAGCGGGTCAGCTTCTGCTTGCCACCGGCACGGCTTGGGTGCTCTTCGGAGTCACCGAAACCCCGCTTTTCGGCGAGAGCAAAATATCCCCCTGCATTCATCCGGCGGGAGGATACGGCGCGCTCTCGACCGTTTCGGGCATCGGTGCGGCGTTTGAATGGCTTTCGGGGCTTACAAATACACCTATCCCCGAGCTTTCCGCAGGCGCCGCCGAGCGAAAAGGGAAGAACGATAACCTCTTCTTCCGCCCCTCGGCAACGGGCACGGGACTTCTCATTGGCAACAGCCTCGGCGCGCATATGTCGGGACTTTCGATCGGTCACGACAAGTTCGATCTTGCCCTCGCCTTGATGGAAGGCGCGGCGTTCGAAACTGCGCTCGTCATCGAGGAATACAAAAAGAGCGGTATGACCGACGTCAGTTCGATCACAATGACGGGCGGTGCGACCGCGAGCGTGTTCTGGCAGAGCCTTATTTCCGATGTAACGGGTCTTGACGTTTACGCAAGCACGAAGACCGATTCCCCTGCGCTCGGTGCGGCTATAATTGCCGCGGCTTTTGACAGCGGGGAAGATATCTCGTCGGTATCAAAACGCTTCTCCGGAGCTAAAAATACGATTGCTCCTTCCGAATATTCGGAATACTACCGCGACAAGTTCGAAAGATACAAAGAATGGCGCAAAAGTCATCCTTAAAGGAGGAAAAGAGTATGAAAAAAACGTTATTTGTAGCATTGTTGGCATTTATGCTTGTGTTTTTCGCCTCGTGCGAAACTCCGCCCCTTCCTGACCCGGAGCAGCCGGTTGAGTCCACTGTTGCTCCTGCGCTGACAGACGAGGTCACCACCACCGAGCACATCCATTCTTACACCGAAACTAAGACCGATCCCACCTGCATCGCGGCGGGCAAGATCGTTCGCGAGTGTGTCTGCGGTGATATTGTCACCGAGGAGATCCCTGCGGGGCAGAGCTCGCTTGACGGCAAAAAGGTCATGTTCGCGGGCAACTCGCTGACCTATTACGGTGAGGTCGTCATCAACAGAGATGGCAGTCCCACGAAGAATAAAGGCGTCTTCGAGAAGGTTGCCGAGTTCTTCGGCGACAAAGTGAACGTCACCAACTTCACATACGGCAGCGCGGGCTTTACCGATGGCAGAGATAAGGCTTCGACCGACGGGATCCCCGCAAGCTACAAGGACTACGGTCTTTATCAGCTCATGATCGAGCTTCACCCGAATTATTATAACAACAAAGACGGCAAGGAGATGGATCCCTTTTACGATCAGGATGTTGTCATCTTCCAGCAAAGAGGCGCTTCGATCTCATCGTCTTATGACCAGGTCAGACAGCTTGCCTCGCTTTTCCCCGACGACACTCGCTTTGCCGTGATCATCACCCACTATGACACCAAGAACACCTCCACCGGATCGGCGCTCAAAAAGACGCTTAACGATGGCTGGACGGTCATTCCCGCGGGCGACCTTGTCACCGATCTTTGGAACGGCAGAGTAAAGGATACCGAGTTCAAGTACACCAAGACCGACTTCGTCATCACCAAGGACGACGTTCATCCCAACTACCTGACGGGCTATATCAAGGCGCTTATGACGTACTGCGCACTTACGGGACGCTCGGCGGCGGGCGCGGATTACTCCTTTGTCAACCGTTCGACTGACTACTACGCAAACGCAAATGAAACGCAGTTTGATGACGTTCTTGCGTCTCCCTCCGAAATGCTCCGCATTCAGGAGCTGATCGACAGCTATATCGTCAAAGCGGGCAACGTGCCCTCGGGTGCGCATTCCTACACAGAATGGAAGGAGGTTTCGGCTCCCACTTGCACCAAGGAGGGCGAGCGCGCACGCGAATGCTCTGTTTGCGGCAAAAAGGAGAGCGTGACTCTTACGGTTCCGCATACCTACGGCGATTGGAAGGTTCTTAATGCCGCTACTTCAACCTCAAACGGCACGAAGGAGCGATCCTGCACACTTTGCGGCGCGAAGGACACCAAGGAATACACCTTCAATCTGCTTTACGGCAAGTCCGTTACAAAGACAGAATCCTTCGGCATTTCCACTATATCGAATCCCGCAAATCAGACCGACGGCAAATATGTTTACGACAAGGACGCGAAATCGACCTATACCGATTTCAAGATGAGCTTCTCGAAGTCGGAATGTGCTTCTTACTCCTCGATCGCTCAGCTTTACAACGAAAAAGGTCAGCTTTCGGCGGACGGCAAGTATCTTTGCGGCTTCTGGTTCGAGCTTGACGAGCAGACCTTCGTTGACTCGTTCTCGCTCTACAACAGCGGTGTGACCTACGATATCGACGGATTCAATATCCTCATCAGCACCGATGGCGAAAACTGGACCCTTGCATGGTCGGGCGAAAAGCTTGCTTCGGGGCTGAAGTACGAAAAAGTCGATGCGACTACCAACAAGATCACTGCCGACTTCCCAAAGGTTGAGGCAAAATTCGTTATGTTTGCCCTCACCGCGCCCCGTAGCCGCGACGCATCGGGTGTTGCTGCTTTTAATGACAAATACGGCGTCGTTGCCGAAGTCAACGCAAATCCCCACTACTTCCGTATAGTCGAATTCGAGCTTTACGAAGCGGATTGAATCACTTGTAAAACTGCGTTTTACAAGTGAAAATCGCTCGGCGGGATACGCGCGCTTATCGCCGCAGGCAAAATCAAAGATTTTGTCTGCTCCCCTCGGCGCGCCGACTCGCTTTGCTCGTCTTAAAGGTGTTTTTTCGTCGGCAAAGCCACCGAAAAAACGAATTTTATAATAATTTGCTGACTATCACAATCGGCTAACTACGAAGCGAATTAATAAGGAGTACAAAATGTTTGGAATAGAACTTACCGATTACGACAAGAAAGTTTATCAAGAGAAGCTTGCTGATTTTCTGCCCGACCGGATAATCGACGCGCACGCGCACGTCTGGACCGACGGTATGAAGCGCAAAAAGCCGGAGGAGAGAAAAGGTTGCGTCAGCTGGACAGAACTCGTCGCACCGAATATGACTTATGAGGACATCTACGAAACAAACCGAATCCTCTTCCCGGGCAAGACGGTCACTCCCGTGCTGATGGGTTCTCCGACCTGCTACCTCGACAAGGTCAACGATTACGTCACCGACATCATCAAGAAGCACGGCGACACCTGCCTTTACTGCACGTCCTACAAGACCACAAAGCGTGATATAATCAATGCAATGGCGCAGGGTTACGTCGGCATCAAGCCCTATCAGGCAAACTGCGCGCCCTATATTCCCGCAAGCGAGATCAGGATCTTCGATTTCCTCCCCCACGAGCATCTCGAAGTTATGAACGAGCTTGGCGGAATCGTCATCCTACACATCCCGCGCGCGATGCGTCTGAAGGACCCCGTAAACCTCGCGCAGATGCAGGAGATCGACGAAAGATATCCGAACGCGAAGGTCATCATCGCGCACGTTGGCAGAGCTTACGTTTACGAGGACATCGGCGACGCATTCGAGGTTATCAAGAAGACCAAGAATCTCTACTACGATTTCTCGGCAAACGTCTATGATTACGCGATGGAAAAACTGATCGAGGCTGTCGGACCCAAGAGAGTGCTTTACGGCTCGGATATGCCATATACCAAGATGCGTATGTACCGCATAAACGACGGCGGAAAGTACGTCAACGTCGTTCCTCGCGGACTTTACGGCGACGTTTCGAACGACAAGCAGATGCGCGAGACCGACGAGATCGATATCACCCTCTTTATCTACGAAGAGCTTCTCGCCTTCCGCCGTGCCGCAGAAAAGCTCGGACTTACGAAGGACGACGTATACGACATCATGTACGGCAACGCCGCGCGTTATTTTGGTATTAACTGAAAGGAAAAATTAAAATGAAAAAGGTTAAAATAGGTTTTCTTCCTCTTTACATAAAGCTTTATGACGATTGCGGATCATCCGTAACCAGCCGTCCTCGCCTTGAACCCTTCTATGAAAGACTCGCCTCCGAGCTTGAAGGCCGCGGATTTGAGGTCATTCGCAACGAATTTTGCCGTCTCAAGCCCGAATTTGCGGCTGCTGTTGAAAAATTTGAAAAAGCGGGCGCGGATTGCATCGTTACCTGGCACGCGGCATACTCCCCCTCGCTTGAATCGATCGACGCTCTCGCGGGCACCGATCTGCCGATAATCATCCTTGACACCACAGAAACCTACGATTTCAGCCCCGCGCAGGACCCCGCCGAGATCAGCTTCTGCCACGGAATCCACGGCGTTATGGATATGTGCAGTCTGCTCCGCCAGCGCGGCAAGTCTTATGCCGTTTGCGCGGGACATATCGAGCACTCGAATGTGCTTGACAAGGTTTCGGGTTACGTCAAAGCCGCTTGCGCCGCAAATGCGCTGAAGGGAAGCCGTGCGGGCTCGATCGGCGGTTCCTTTGACGGAATGGGTGACTTCCTTATCGATGACGAGACTCTTCTTACCCGTTTCGGAGTAACTGCCGTTTACCCCGAAGACGGAGAGATCGATGCGCTCCGTAACTCCGTCACCGATGCCGAGGTTGAGGCTGAAATGAAGGAGAATGAAGAGATCTTCTACGAGATCGAGCCTATCGATGCCGAGGCACACGCAGAGACAGTTCGCAACTGTCTGGCAGTCCGCAAATTTATTGAAAATAACGATCTTGACGCTTTCACCATCAATTTCCGCAAGATCGGCGGCGACAGCGGTATCACCGCGATGCCCTTCATCGAGGCTTGCAAGGCGATGGCTCGCGGCACGGGTTATGCGGGAGAGGGCGACATTCTGACCGCTTCCCTCGTCGGCGCGCTTCTCAAATCCTACAGCGGCACCGCGTTTGCGGAGATCTTCTGCCCCGACTGGAAGAACGGCTCGCTCCTTATCAGCCACATGGGCGAATATAACCTTGCCCTGACCAAGGCAAAGCCCGGATACAAGAAGATCAAGTTTATCTATGCCGACGGCGCGCTCGATCCCGTTGTTTCCTACGGATGCTATCGCGCGGGCAACGCCGTGTTCATCAACCTTTATAAGAGCGAGGAAGGCTACAAGCTCTTCATTTCGCCCATCGAAATGCTCGACGTGCCCGAAAAGGCGTTCGAAAATAAGGTTCGCGGCTGGTTCAAGCCCGCCGCACCCCTGCCCGAGTTCCTTGAAAAGCTCAGCAACGCGGGTGCGACCCACCACAGCGCGATCATCTATGACACAAACGTTGACGAGATGAAGTATTTCGCATCTCTCCTCGGACTTCCCACTGTTATTGTTGAATAATTGATCACACATACCCATATCTTTGCATATACTTTCTTTAGAACATCAGAAAGGAACAAAGATATGGGTATTATTTTTTCAAACAAAGAACTTAGCACAGACAATATTTCCTTCGGCGGCAGCTTCAGCATTCTGCTGACTGTGACAGCTGTTCCGAACGTGGACGGTGAGGTAGAAACTCCCGGCGCGGAGAGCATTGTTATCAGCGACATCGTTTCCCCCTGCTTCCGCATCACAGGTCTTTCTTCGCCCACAAAGGGTACGGCTACGCTCAATAATTCGAACACCGTGGTTTGGACGATCGACGTTCTTGCCGAGGAAGAAGAGGAGAGCGCAAGCCTCGAGTTTACAGTGGAGCATATCGGCCCCTGTTCAGGAATCGTTGAGGTCAATGAGAGCATAAGCTACGATGACGCGACCGGAAACGTCGTGACATTCCCCTCGCCCACGATCGAGGTCGATGGCGGTGTCAATTACTGCGAGGGCAGATGCGCCGATCCCGTTGATTTCACATCCTCGGGATGCACCGACAGCATTGAATTTGACGCGGGCGACATCTGTATCGAAGGCTTCGGACGCATCGTGCGGCTGAACACCGTTCTTCGCTCTGTCTGCCCCGGCAGGAGAGTCGCGCTTGCGGTCGTTCTCAATGAAGTGGATGATGAGGGTAATGAACTCGGCAGAGGAGTTAAGGTTCTGACTATTCCCGCAGTTACGGGAGATGTTTGCCGCGATATTAACGTCAACTGCATCACGTTTGTGGTTCCCGATCTGCCTGACACCGAATTGCCTCCCTGCGCCGAGCGCACCTACCGCGCACGCTTTATCGCAAACTATATCGACAGCGACTTCGATCCTTGCTGTCCCGATGAGGAATAAATAAAACGAACGCCTCCGCATATGCGGAGGCGTTTATTTATTATTTCTTCATTTTTTCAAGGTCGTGCTTGCGGATCTCGACACGTCTTACCTTACCGCTGATGGTCTTGGGAAGTTCCTCGACGAATTCAACGATTCTGGGGTACTTGTAGGGCGCGGTATGTGTCTTGACGTATTCCTGGATCTCCTTCTTCAGCGCGTCGGTGCCTTCTTTGCCCTTTACAAGGACGATGGTGGCCTTGACGATCTGACCGCGTACTTCATCCGGCACGGGAGTGATCGCGCATTCCAGAACGTAGGGAAGCTCCATGATAACGCTTTCGATCTCGAACGGGCCTATGCGGTAGCCGGAAGACTTGATAACGTCGTCGATACGTCCGACGTACCAGAGATATCCGTCCTCGTCCATAGTTGCCTGGTCGCCGGTGTGATAGTAGCCGTCGTGCCATGCTTCGTTCGTCTTTTCCTCGTCGCGGTAGTAGCCGATAAAGAGGCCGCAGGGGATATGATCCTTGGTGCGGATGCAGATCTCGCCGGTGTCACCGGTATTGCACTCGTTTCCGTCGGGATCGAGCACGACAACGTCGTAAAGCGGGCTCGGCTTGCCCATAGAGCCGATCTTCGGGGTCGAGCCGACGAAGTTTGCGATCGAAAGGGTGGTCTCGGTCTGTCCGAAGCCCTCCATAATGGTAAGTCCGGTTGCTTCCTTGAAGCGGTTGAAGACCTCGGGGTTAAGCGCTTCGCCTGCGGTCGTTGCGTACTCGATAGAGGAAAGATCGTACTTTGAGAGATCTTCCTTTATGAAGAAGCGGTACATTGTAGGAGGCGCGCAGAAGGTTGTGATATTGTATTTTGCGAACATCGGCAGAATGTCTTCCGAATGGAATCTGTCGAAGTCGTAGGTGAATGTAGCCGCTTCGCAGAGCCACTGACCGTAAAGCTTGCCCCAAAGAGCCTTGCCCCAACCGGTGTCTGAGATGGTGAAGTGGAGCCCGTTCGGGTTTACGTTATGCCAATGCTTTGCGGTGGGATAATGACCCAGAGCGTATTTGTAGGAATGGGTTGCGATGCGGGGGTATCCCGTGGTGCCCGAAGTGAAGAGCATAAGCATCGGATCGTCACCGCAGGGAGTGTTTTCTGTGCGGTAATAGTGGGTGCTGAAGCGCTCCATCTCAACGTTGAAGTCGTTCCAACCTTCCTTTTTGCCGCCAACGAGTATTTTGAGAAGTCCGGGGAATTCAGCCGCCGCCTTTTCAGCCTCGGAGGAAACCTCGCCGTCGGCGGTGCAGACGATGGCTTTGACACCCGCCGCTTTGTATCTGTATGTGAAGTCGTGCTCAACGAGCTGATTGGTTGCGGGGATAGCGATCGCACCGATCTTGTGAAGCGCGAGCATACAGAACCAGAACTGATAATGGCGCTTGAGGACGAGCATTACGGTGTCGCCCTTGCCGATGCCGAGCGATTCGAAATAGTTGGCGGTCTTTGCCGAATATTTCTTCATATCGCTGAAGGTGAATCTGCGGTCGGTCTTGTCATTTGCCACCCACATCATCGCGAGCTTATCGGGATCCTTCTTGGCGATAGCGTCAACGCAGTCAAAGGCAAAGTTGAACTTGTCGTCGTTTTTGAAGGAGATGCCGCTGAATACGCCGTTTTCATCGTAAGAGGATTCGATGAAGTTGTCTGCAACGGTTGCCACCGTGGCGGTTTCGGGTTCGGCGTGCTTTGCGGAAACGTAAGGTACTTCGGGGTATTCTTCGCTTACCAAGCCGTCCTGTGGGTTGAGAACTACCGCGTGGAATTCGCATCCGCCTTCGCTTACAGCGATCATGCCGTGGGGGATGAGGGAATTATAGAATATTGAGTCGCCCTCGTTCAGAATATCAACGTGGCTTCCGACCTGAACCTTGAGTGAACCCTTGACGATGACGTCGAATTCCTGGCCGTTATGCGAGCTGAGCTTTATCGGAGCGTTCTGCTCTTCGGGAAGGTAGGGGAATTTTACAAGGAAGGGCTCTGCGAGCTTTTCTTTGAATTTGGGGGCGAGGTTGTCATACTCATAGCCGTGCTGCTTGAGGATCTTAAGACCTTCGCCGCGTCGGGTGATGGCAAAAGAGGTAAGCGTGGAGCTTCGGCCCTCGAGAAGGTCAACAACTTCAACGCCGCAAGCCTTGGCGCACTTATAGATAAAGGTAAAGCTGAAGTCGGTCTCTCCCTGCTCAAGGAGCAGATAATCCTCGACCGATACGCCGGTAAGCTTCGCGAGCTCTGCCGGTGTGAATCCTTTTGCCTCGCGCAGGTCCTTTATTCTGCCTGCAACTTCTTTCAAACTGTAATCCATTTTGAATCTCCTTTTGATTACCTTTGAATAAAACAAAAACCCGCCTCAAAAGAAACCTTTGAGACGAGCAATTAACCCGCGGTACCACTCAAATTACGGAAAATTCCGTCACTTTCCGGACTCTGACAAGCCCTTTGCCTTAACGCAGCAATACGGAAGGAGTCTACTCGGCTTCTGCCTTTCGGTCCTTCGACTCAGAAGTGATGGGTCATATGGGCGCTCCGCTGTTGTCTTACACCGTCCGACAACTCTCTGTAAAACTTTACGCACCGACCGTCTTCATCGCAGTCTTTTTTGTGATATTCAAATTTTTATAAATTATAGCACAGAAAAAGCTGTTTGTCAATAGTTTTTTAACGTTTTTTTAATTAGGAAATAATTTTTTATGGGGCCAAGACGTTGTTTTCAGCGTCCTCGGCCCCATATTGGATTATTAAGTTATTCCGAAAAGCTTTGCGGCGTTGTTGTAGAGTATATCCTCGCGTTCTTTCTCGCTCAGATCGACCTTCATGAACCTTTCGATCTCCGATTCGGGAGACCAAAGGGGGTAATCGGTGCCGAAAAGCACGCGGTCAGTGCCGTAAGCCATGATGAGCTCCTTCGCTTTTTCGGGCGTTATTGCATAGAGAGAGGAGGAGCAGTCAACGTAAAAGTTTTCGCGACCCGCGTAATCCTTCCAGGCATCTTCCCAGATCGACCATCCGCCAAAATGAGCGCCGATCACGGTGAGATCCTTGTAAATATCAAGGATCGGCATCATCCGGTTGGGGTTCGAGTAGTCGTAACGGTTGTCGCCCGTGTGGATGAGGATGGGCAGTCTGCCCTCGCAAAGCTCGTACATTTTGAGCATTCGGTAGTCGTCAAGCTTGACCTTCTGAATATCGGGATGAAGCTTCACTCCCTTAAGACCGAGAGCGATTATTTCGTTGACGTCGGCTTCCATATCCTCGCTGTCGGGGTGGAGAGTTCCAAGTCCCGTGAATCTGCCGCCGCTTTCGGCAACCGAGGCGGCGATGAATTTGTTTATGCTTGAAACCTGCTTTGGCGTCGTTGCGACCGACTGGACTATGAAATGCTCGATTCCCGCCTTTTCGCCGTGCTCGCGAAGAGTGGAGATCTTGCCGTCAAGGCTTGGGGGAAGCTCGTAAAAGTCAGCGGTGGCGTTTGACGCTTTTTCTGCGATCTTGTCGGGGTAGACGTGGCAGTGTGAGTCGATGATCCTGTATTTTTTCATTGTCGCATCTCACTTTTTCAGTCCCAACATATCGACCGATTCGTCGCGCATCTTGTATTTGAGGATCTTGCCCGCCGCATTCATCGGGAAGGCGTCAACGAAGACAAAGTATTTCGGAACCTTGTGCTTTGCGATGGAGGCGTTGCCGTAAGCGCGCATCTCGGCTTCGTCTGCGCTCTCGCCCTTGTGAAGGATGATCCACGCACAGCATTCCTCGCCGTATGTCTCGTCGGGAACGCCGACGACCTGAACGTCGCGGACCTTCGGGTTGGTCAGATAGAATTCCTCGATCTCGCGGGGATAAAGATTTTCGCCGCCGCGGATGATCATATCCTTGAGTCTGCCCGTGACCTTATAATAGCCGTCGGGAGTTCTCATACAGATGTCGCCCGAATGGAGCCAGCCTTCCGAATCGATAGTCTGCGCGGTTGCCTCGGGCATCTTGTAATAACCCTTCATAACGTTGAATCCGCGCGCAACGAACTCGCCGCTTTGTCCGTCGGGGAGCTCCTCGCCCGTTTCGGGGTCGATGATCTTGCACTCAACGCCCGGAAATGCGCTTCCGACTGTTTCAACGCGGTGGTCAAGGTCCTCGTTGACCTCGCCCATCGTGCATCCGGGAGATGCCTCGGTCTGACCGTAAACCGAAATGATCTCACGCATATTCATTTCAACCGATGCGCGGCGCATCAGGTCAGCGGGGCAGTTTGCGCCCGCCATGATACCCGTTCTCATATAAGAGAAATCGGTTTTTGCAAAATCAGCGGGGCTGAACATGGCGATGAACATCGTTGGAACGCCGTTGAAGCAGGTGATATGCTCGTCATTGACGCAGGCAAGCGAAGATTTGGGGGAGAAGTAGGGAATGGGACAGAGAGTTCCGCCGTGCGTCATCATCGAGGTCATCGAGAGAACCATTCCGAAGCAATGGAACATGGGAACCTGGATCATCATTCGGTCGGCGGTGGAAAGATCCATTCTGTCGCCGATGGTCTTGCCGTTGTTGACGATATTTCGGTGAGTCAGCATAACGCCCTTGGGGAAGCCGGTGGTTCCCGAGGTGTACTGCATATTGCATACGTCGTCGGGCTTGACGAGGGAAGCACGTCTGCGGACCTCCTCGCGGGGAACGAGGGAGGATCGTGAGAGCATCTGCTCCCAGGTCAGACAGCCTTCCATATTAAAGCCAACGGTTACAACATTGCGCAGGAAGGGAAGATTCTTGGAATAAAGAGGTTTACCCGGAGCGAGAGTTTTGAGCTCGGGGCAAAGTTCTTCAATAATTGCTTTATAGTTGATATCCTTGCAATACTCGATCATAACGAGAGTGTGGGTATCCGACTGCCTGAGCAGATACTCGATCTCGTGGATCTTGTATGCGGTATTTACGGTTACGAGGACCGCGCCGATCTTGGTGGTTGCCCAGAAGGTGATGAACCACTGGGGGACGTTTGTTGCCCATACGGCAACGTGATCGCCTGCTTTTACTCCGAGCGAGATGAGCGCGGCAGCGCACTCGTCAACGTCGCGGCGGAACTGCTCGTAAGTCCTTGTGTAATCGAGGGTGGGGTACTTGAAGGCGTACTGGTCGGGATATCGCTCGACCATCGTATCGAGAACGTCCGAGAAGGTCGCCTCGATGACCTCGTATTTCTTCCAGACGAAAGTACCCGTCTTTGCGCGGTTGTAATAGGTGCGGTCAAAGGTCTTCTTGTTGCGCTCGAGAGAGGAAATATAGTTGGTGAAATGAGTCAGAACGATGTCGGCGTCCTCGATCTCCTCGTTCCACGCCGCGCAGATAAAGCCCTCGTAGTTGAGCGAGGAGAGCGCGCCGAGAAGCTTTTCCACTTCAAGGTCGCCCTCGCCGATGAGAACGGTCCTGCCGTCCTTCATATCGCCGAGGCGAACGTACTTGATGTATGCGCCGAGGGTCTTTATTGTCGCCTCTGCGGTTTCGCCCGCACCGAAATATGTTCCCCGAACGTTCCAGGAAGCACCGATCGCGGCGGATGCGAAATGATTTATGATACCGATGACGTTTTCGGTGTTTGAAAGATATCCGATGGTTTCAAAAAGGATGTTGACGTCCGCGTTTTCCGCGCGCTTGATCGCCGCCGAAAGTTTTTCGTCGAGTGCTTCGAAGGAAACAAATTTCTCGATCCGCACAATGACGTTGTCGATTCCCGCAAGCGCCGCCATATCAACGTATTTCTTCACAAGCTCTGCACTTGTTTCACTGCTTTCGAGGGAAGTGGGCATTCGGAGAGCGGAAACGGTGAGGTTCCTGTTGACCAGCTTCCTTTTTGCGTCGGCTACGCGGTCGTGCCGCAGGATACTGTCGTAATGTCCGTTGCGTTCTTTGACAGCGTCGTATATTTCAAAACCCTCAAAGCCGTAGTCGTAGGCAAAACGGCAGGTATCAAGAAAGGAAGCGCGGCTTACGTTCTTGGTTGAAAATACGATCTTCATATTTTATGCCTCCTCAAATACGATCTTGTTGAGCGCGTTGATATACGCTCTGATACTTGCCGCGACGATATCGGTTGAAGTGCCGTTGCCCGAATAAAGCTTTCCGCCCTCGCGCAGTCTTACGAGTGCCGAGCCGAGTGCTTCCTTGCCCTCGGTGACCGACTGGACCTGATAGTCGTCAAGCTCGTAGTGATGTCCGATGCACTGCTCGATGGCGCGGAAAGCCGAGTCGATGGGACCGTCGCCCGCGCTTACACCGCAGATTATCTCACCGTCACATTTCAGGGTGATCTGTGTCATCGCGCTCGAAAGGTTACTGCTTGTGGTCGTATAGGTCTCAAAATGATAGGTGGAAGGTGCCTGCATAGCAGAGCTTGCGATCAGCGCCTCAAATTCCTTTGCGCCAACAGCACCCTTCTTGTCACAAACCTGCGCAAGAGCCTTATATACGTTGCCGATATCGGAATCGGAAAGCTCATAGCCCAGAAGTGCCGCCGCATTTGCAACCTGTGCCATGGTTGAATCCGAATCGAGCAGTATCTTCTTCTTTTCGCTTACCTCATTTTCGGTTCCATATGCATCGTGATTGATGCTCGAAAGCATATCTTCAATGCTTGTGTGAATATTGGTGTTGTTCAGCTTGATCTCGGCATCGATCTGCGCGCCGCAGGTGTTTACGGCATCCGAGATCTCTCCGGTCAGAAGAATATCCTTGCCGACCATAGCGCACTTGAGTCCGTCAGCACCCGCTTTGATCGCGGAGAATGCGGAAGCCACAGCCATATTGATGCGGTCTGAGAGCTGAACGTAAACGGGAACTGATACGGCTCCCTTTACCTTAGATACCATATCTGCGATCTGATCGGGAGTTGAATTGCCCGCGCAGTCGCAAAGAGTGATGATATTTGCGCCCTTAGACTCAGCCTCGCGTGCGGCGGCGATGAGGAAATCCTCGTCCGCTCTCGTTGCGTCGAGTGCGGAGAATTCCACGTCCGCGCAAAGTGCCTTTGCGGCAGATACGAGCTCGCCGATCTTTTCGAGCATCTTTGGTTGCTTTACGTGATAGGTATATTCCATTTGGATGGTGGATACGGGAAGCTCTACCTGAAGGCGGGGGGATCTTGCATCCTTGATGCATTCAAAAGCCGCGGTGACGTCGTCCTTGCCGAATCCCACGGGGATCGCGAGCGCGGCGCTTCCGATATTCTTTGCGATAGTTTTATATATGATCGAATCCTCGCGGATACTCTTTATCGCGGGAAGCTCGACACAGTCGGCACCGACGCGGTCCGCACAGTTGGCAATTGCGGATTTTTCGCGGAACAGCAGGGAAACCGAACGGTTTTCCGAAAGTTTTTTGAGCGTGATGTCCGAAATATTGATCTTTTTCATTTTTGAAAGCCCCTTTCAAAATTCAATATATAGATTAAGGTATTATATCAACAAAAAACGTTTCCGCCGCTTTGCTGATGCAAAGAGACGAAAACGTAAAATTCTATGTTTCCGCGGTACCACTCTTCTTCATCCCTCGCGGGATGCACTTTAGGATGCTGACACATCTTTACTCTGTTACGGGAGCACCCGTTTGCCGCTATCCTTGTCTTTCACGGCAACCGCTCCGCGGTGAGTTCGGCAAACTTTCCACTATGCCTCGCACCGACCGGCAACTCTCTGAAAGTGAAGATATTCGCGTACTATTCCGCATCTTTGCGTTTATGATAAAATATTATAGCATAATCCCGAGGCTTTGTCAAGGGATTTGACCAAAAAAGTTCATTGGTTATTCACAAAAAGAATTTTGTATGCCCGGCTTTGATTTTGCATATAATAATCATATTAATAATCGGAGGAAAAAACATGGATTCGCTTTGGATGAACGAGGCTGAAAAAGTGCGATTCGAAGCACTTGACGGCAATAAAAGCACGGAGGTCCTTATCATAGGCGGGGGAATTGCGGGGATCTTATGCGCGTACAAGCTGAAAAACGCGGGCGTGAGCTGTGTGCTTGTTGAGGCGAAGGATATATGCGGCGGCATCACGGGGAACACAACGGCAAAGATCACGCTCAGCCACGGTTTGATCTACGATAAGCTGATAAAGTATTTCGGCGAGGATAAAGCGCGGCTTTATCTCGAGGCTCAGATCGGGGCGGGAAAGGAGTACGCCCGCCTTTGCCGCGATATCGATTGCGATTTTGAAAAGCGGGATTCCTACGTATATTCGCTGCGGGATGAAAACAAGATCGAAAGGGAGGTCGCCGCTTTGAATCATCTCGGACTCAAAGCGGAATTTTCGCACGCAAGTGAGCTCCCTTTCGGCGTCGCGGGCGCGGTGCGGGTGAAAGATCGGGCGCAGTTTCATCCGCTCAAATTCCTTTATTCGATCGCAAAAGATCTTCCGATATATGAGCACACAAAAGTCATTGAGCTGATGCCCGGCAAAGCCATGACGAACCGCGGCGAGATCAGGTATAAAAAGCTGATAATCGCGACGCATTTCCCTATCCTCAACAAACACGGCTTGTACCCCTTGAAACTATATCAACATCGCTCTTACGTCCTCGCGCTGAAAGGCGCGCAAAACGTCAAAGGAATGTACGTTGATGAATCCGACAAGGGGCTTTCCTTCAGAAGCTACGGTGATCTTTTGCTCCTCGGCGGAGGCGGTCATCGCACGGGGAAGCAGGGAGGATGTTGGCAGGAGCGTGAAGAATTTGCAAAAAAGTATTACAAAAACGCCGATATAGTTGCAAAATGGGCAACGCAGGACTGCATGACGCTTGACGGTGTGCCCTATATCGGTCAATATTCAAGATCTACGCCGAACGTTTTCGTCGCAACCGGATTTAACAAATGGGGAATGACGAACGCCATGGTCGCCGCCGATATCCTCTGCGATCTCGTTCAGAATAAAGTGAACCGATACGCCGACGTTTTTTCGCCCTCGCGCACGATGCTCCGTCCGCAGCTCGCCGTCAATGCATTTGAGTCAACCGTCGGACTTCTCACGCCGACCGCACCGCGTTGTCCTCACCTCGGATGTGCGCTCAAATACAACCCCGCCGAGCACTCCTGGGATTGCCCCTGCCACGGATCGCGCTTCACGGAACACGGCGAGCTGATCGATAATCCCGCGACCGACGATAAAAGACTTTGAGAAAGTATATCCGCCCGCCCGATGGGAAATAATAGTATCAAATCCATAAACGGAGGTCGATTATATGTTCAAACACGAAAAACTGTTATTTCATCCCGTTGGGGTCGAAAGACCGAATCCGCAGTATGCGGTTCTCCTTCAGGAACAGCTCGGCGGAGGAAACGGCGAGCTCAAGGCGGCAATGCAGTATATGTCGCAGAGCTTCAGGATAAAGGATCCCGAAATCAAGGATCTTTTCCTCGATATTGCCGCCGAGGAGCTCGGGCATATGGAAATGGTGGCACAGACCATCAATCTCTTGAACGGTCACGATGTTGACGCCACGAAAATTCAGGCGGGCGAGGTGCAGACACACGTTCTGCTCGGACTCAACCCGGGACTGATCAATTCTTCGGGCTACTCCTGGACGGCGGATTACGTCACCGTCACGGGCGACCTTTGCGCCGATCTGCTCTCGAATATCGCGTCGGAGCAAAGAGCGAAGGTAGTTTACGAGTACCTCTACCGCCAGATCGAGGACAAGAAGGTAAGGGAAACTATCGATTTCCTCCTCAACCGCGAGGAAGCGCACAATCAGATGTTCCGCGATGCCTTCAATAAGGTGCAGGAAAGCGGCTCGAACCGCGATTTCGGCACCACACAGGCGGCGAAGATGTATTTTTCGATGTCAAACCCCGGACCCAACGCCTTCGCAAACGGCGAGACCCGCGCCCCTGCTTTCAAATGAATAATCAAAATATCACCGCTCGGGGGAGCGGTGATATTTTGTAATACGGGGATCAAAAGGTTGACTTTGCGCCGAAATTGTGGTATACTTACTTAAATAAGCAAGAGGGAGTGTTGAAATGACAAAACAGCGATTTTTTGAACATTGCTTTAATACATACGGCACGTCTCCGGACTATCCCTTTGACGAGGACTTCGAAACGGCGGTGCTCAGGCACACGGACAACCGCAAGTGGTACGCGATCGTGATGAGAGTTTCGCGGAGAAAGTTTGGTCTCCCGGGTGACGAGGTGATCGACGTGGTCAATATGAAACTGCCGACCGAGATGTTCGGCTCATTCGGCGAAGCCGAAGGAGTTTATCCCGCTTATCACATGAACAAACTCCATTGGATCTCGGTGCTCCTTCCCGACGCGCCCGACGATATTGTGCAGTTTCTTGTTAACGTCAGCTTCGAGGCGACGAAAACCAAACAGAAACGCAGAAATTCCCGAACAGAGTGCTGAGTCAAAGAAACAGTACACCTATAGCGCTCCGCAACAGCAGAACGCTATAGGTGTTTTAACATCAGTGGCAACAAAGCATCAAGCGTTGCCTATAAAATCTTATCCTATCTGCGTGATCACAAGATGCGCGGATACGGGACGGGTGCCGCCTGCGAGAGGTGTGATGGTAAGCGCGGTGGCGTTACCTGCAGGATTACGAACCGTCAGAGCCGAATTGACCGCCGTAGTAGTTACCACAGCCATTCCCACGATCTGCGACGTTCCCGTGGCGCGGCCTGCGACGGTATATTCTAAGTCCTGACCGTTCAATGTCAGAATCAACTGACCCGCCTCGGTAACGCTGACCTGGAAAAGGATCTGATAGGTGCCGATCGGTCCGAGGTTAAACGATGACGGACCGAGGCGTCCGATATTCGTGTTGGCGATGGGACCGTTCTGAGGGAAGCTGACGTCGGTGCCGGGAGCAACCGTTGCCGCGTTGTCGGGCGGCATCAAGGCGTAAAAATCAGCGTAGCTTAATACGCCGCCGGGAAGACCCTGCGGTCCCTGCTCGCCCGTATCACCTTCAGGTCCCTGCGGACCGACAGGACCTTGAGGCCCAGCGGGACCGGTAGCACCCACGGGACCCTGCGGACCTGCAGGACCTACATCACCTGCAGGACCTTGAGGACCCTGCGGTCCAACAGGACCGATCTCACCGACAGGTCCTTGCGGGCCGATAGGACCTGTATCACCTGCAGGACCTTGAGGACCTGCAGGACCCTGCGGACCTGTAGGACCGATTGCCCCTGCGGGACCCTGAGGACATGCAGGACCTACGTCACCTATGGGGCCTTGAGGACCTGCGGGACCTTGAGGTCCTACGGGACCTACGTCGCCCCGGGGACCCTGAGGACCCGATGCTCCTGTGTCACCTGCGGGACCTTGTGCACCAATGGGACCTTGAGGTCCTTGTGCTCCTGCAGGACCCTGCGGACCGGGGGCTCCGGTGTCACCGGTAGGACCGATAGGACCTCACGGACCCGTCGGACCTTGCGGGCCGATAGGACCTCGTGGACCCTCGGGACCTCGCGGACCAACAGGACCTCGTGGACCCTCGGGACCTCGCGGACCTTCGGGACCGGGTGGGCAGACTACGCACGGATTTTTGTCTTTGTCGTCATCGCAGCATGCCCTCTGATTGTTACAGTCATTTTGACAGTCATTGCAATAGCGATCGTTGTTATTTCGCATAAACTGGTTTTGTTTGCTCATAACATTACCTCCTTTATAGATTTTGGCGAAGCGCTATTACAGTATATGTTGTTTTTTGTCGAACAGATACTACAGACTATACAAAAACAACCGATACCATAGTCAAAGCGACCGTGGTATCGGAAATTTTATTTAATAAAGTGCACTGTTATCCGTTTCAGTTTCCTCCGGGGCCGTCTCTGCGCTCACGGGTGTCGGGAATCTCGATCTTACCCTTGATATCTCCGGGGTTCATAAGAGGCTTTTTATCTTTGTTTTCTTGCTCTTTTTTAGTATTCTTATTTTCGGACATATACATCACTCCTTTCCGTGATTAAGTGTGCGCATTTTCAAATATTTCATTCAAGTCGTTTGTTGGCGGCAGACAGCTGTGACCTCGGCACACGTAATAGGTGGTCTTGCCGTTTTTGAGAGGGTATTCTTTTGTGGGGGCGTCTAAAATGATGATGACAGCATCGGGCGGGAATACAAGGGGCAACCCGCTTTTGTCTGTCTGTTTGTCGTGGGCGACCGTTACTTTCATCTCAGGCTTGGTATGCTCCAGAAGAGCTCTTAAAAACATGGCGTGATTTGTGGGATAATGTGCGGCGTTTTGCGCGAGAAAGTCAAGCTGCCGTTCCGCTTCGGCTTTGTGTTTGTCATCATCCGTCAGAAGCGACAGGCGAACAAGATCATACGCCATAAGTGAGTTGCCGCTTGGAATCGCGCCGTCGTAGGTTTCTTTCGGGCGCAGGATCAGTTCTTCATGACTGTTGCTGTATAAATAGAATCCACCCGTATTGTCACCAAAATCCGATATAACTTTATCGCATAAACACTTTGCCCGATTCAAATATTCGCTTTTGAACGTCGCGCGATACAGCGAAAGTTGGGCAAAAATATATGCGGAATAATCATCGAGAAAGCCTTTCACACCCCGTTTTTCCATATGAAAGCTGACGTAAAGGGTGTCATTCTCACTCAGATACTTTTGTATAAAGCTGTCTGCGTTTTGCGCGGCGAAAAGATATGAATCCTTTCCGCTGACAAGATACAGCTCACACATAGCGGCGATCATCAGGCTGTTCCACGACGTTAAGATCTTTTCGTCACGGTGGAGTGAATAGCGTTTTTTACGGTAATCGTCGAGCACTGACAGGAATGGCTCAAAGGCTTTGTCCGAAGGATCGCTTTTCAAGAGATTCGGGATATTCTTGCCGTCAAAATTTCCCGTCTTTGTAATATCATAATGACGGTTGAAGCCTTTGCCGTTCTCGTCACCAAGTGCATCAATGATCTCGTCGGGTGTAAACAAATAATATTTTCCTTCCTCGCCCTCGCTGTCGGCGTCCTGCGAGCTGTAAAAGCCGCCTTCGGGCGAGACCATCTCCCGAAGAATATAGCTTGCGGTTTTTTCGGCGACGTCAAGATATATCTCCTTTTTCGTTACCGTATATGCCTTGCAATAGGCAAGGATCAAGAGTGCGTTGTCGTACAGCATTTTTTCAAAATGAGGCACAAGAAACTTTTTATCGGTGGAATAGCGGCAGAAACCAAATCCGATGTGGTCGAACATGCCGCCGCGATACATCTGCATAAGCGTATGCTCCGCCATGTTCAGACAGGAGGATGTTTTGTAATGCTCATAGTAGTCGAGCAAAAACAGCAGATTGTGCGGCGTTGGGAACTTCGGAGCCCGTCCGAACCCGCCGTGTTTTTCATCATAGATGCGCTCATATTGCCGAACTGCCAAGTGAGTCAGATCAATATCAGCCGTTTCTGCTGAATACTCTGATCGATTCAAATGCTTGATTATCTCGTCGGACTGTCGCAATAGCATATCACGGTCGGATATCCATTTTTCGTGTATGGCGAGCAGAATCTCACGAAAGCCTATCATACCGCCGCGCGAGGTTTTCGGAAAATAAGTTCCCGCAAAAAAGGGTTTCTGCTCGGCTGTCATAAAGATACTTGTAGGCCATCCGCCGCTTCCCGTGAAGGCTTGACAGACCGTCATATAGACGCTGTCGATATCGGGACGCTCCTCCTTGTCCACCTTGATCGATATAAAATATTTGTTGAGTAGCTCGGCTATCTCATGATCTTCAAAACTCTCGTGAGCGAGCACGTGACACCAATGGCATGCGCTGTATCCAATGCTCAAAAATATGGGTTTGTCATCTTTTTTCGCCCGTTCAAACGCCTCGTCGCACCAAGGATACCACTCAACGGGATTGTCCTTGTGCTGAAGCAAATAGGGGCTCGTTTCGTTTGCTAATCGATTGCTCAGATCAAACACCTCCTTCATTTGATTTTATCTTTTACACCATCGAGGCAATTTATGCGATAAATTGGCAGGTATGTGTTGTCAGCTCGGCGGCAGATACTATTTGTAGTATATTCGGAGGTGAAAAGATGGAACGAAACGAAATGCCGGTGGGATTTGCCATGGCTTTAGCGATGAATCCCGACGCGATGCAGAAATTCGGGGCGCTCAGCGAGGATCAAAAGCGGGCGGTTATAGAAGGAACTCACTCTGTAAAAAGCAGATATGAGATGCAACGATATGTAAACGATCTTGTTTCCCAAAAACAAACCGATACCAAGGCATAAACCGTGGCGTCAGATATTTTCATTTTTTGCTATTAATATTGGGATACCCAAATAAAACAAATAATCCGAACGACTCTCCAAGTAAGAGAATGTTCGGATTATTTTTATGTGGTCGGAGTGGGGAGAATCGAACTCCCTCGAATCTTGGTCCCAAACCAAGCGCCATCCCATTAGGCGACACCCCGATGTGTGATTTATATTCGATTTTTCGTACCTATATATTATACCACGAAATTGTGGTTTTGTCTACATTATTTTGTTAATTTGCAAGGTTTTTTCGGGTGGATTTGACTTTTTGATTGACAATCGGCGGTCGTTGTGCTATAATTAACTGGATTTGATCCTTTGGGAGGTTTTTTATGAAGATAAAGGGCGCGATTTTTGATATGGACGGCACGCTTCTCGATTCGCTTGGCGGTTGGGATGTGCTTTGGGATTGGTGCGGCGAAAGCTTTCTCGGTGGACAAAGCTTCAGACCGGATCCGGAGGTCAATAAAGCTGTTCGTACAATGGTCCTTATTGACGCATTGAATTACATTCATGAGCTTTACTGCTTTGGAAAAAACGGTCAGGAGCTTTTAGATTATTTCAACGATACTTTGCCCACCCTTTATGCCGAAAAGTTTGATCTGAAACCCGGTGTGCGCGAGTTTCTTGACTATTGCCTTGAAAACGGGATCAAGATGGTTCTTGCGTCGGCTACCGAGAGGCAGTACATCGATACCGCTCTCGACCGTCACGGTCTGCGCAAGTATTTCGACGCGGTACTGTCCTGCGCCGATATCGGAAAGGGCAAGGAAGAACCCGATATTTTCGAGGAATCGCTTCGCGTTCTCGGAACGAAAAGAGAAGAAACTTGGGTGTTCGAGGACTCCTACGTCGCGCTGGAGACCGCGGTGAAGATTGGTCTGCCGACTGTCGGCATTTTCGACTGCCATGCATTCGAGCAGGAAAGACTCGCAAAGTCTGCTACGCACTATATCGCGGAAGGCGAAACGATGATGAAGCTTGTGCCTTTTGAAAAATGATAATAACCCCCTCGGGAGCTGGCTCCCGAGGGGGTCTGTGCTTATAAACGTTGTTTTGTTTAATTAGTCCTCGATGATTTCTCTTCTCTTGAAGCAAATAACTCCAAGCGATACGATCGCGAGAGTTGCGATGATGATAAAGAGTGTGTTGTCACCGGTCTTGGGGTTGAGAGGAATTTCGGGCTCGGTGATTTCTTCCTCTTCTTCAGTGGTCTCGGGAGCGGGATCAAGGGGAGTGGGTTCCTCGGTGATTACCTCTTCGGTCTCGGTGGTTTCGGGCTCGGTCTCGGTGGTTTCGGGCTCGGTCTCGGTGGTTTCGGGCTCGGGCTCGGTGGTTTCGGGCTCGGTCTCGGTGGTTTCGGGCTCGGGCTCAGTGGTTTCGGGAGCGGATTCGGTGGTTTCGGGCTCGGTCTCGGTGGTTTCGGGCTCGGTCTCGGTGGTTTCGGGAGCGGGTTCGGTGGTTTCGGGCTCGGGCTCAGTGGTTTCGGGAGCGGGCTCAGTGGTTCCGGGCTCGGGCTCGGTGGTTTCGGGAGCGGGTTCAGTGGTTTCAGGAGCGGGTTCAGTGGTTTCGGGAGCGGGTTCAGTGGTTTCGGGTACAGTGTAGTTGTTGAATCTTATCGAAGCGGCACCAACGATGCGCTTTTCAACTCTATAGGAGGTTTCTCCCGCGGTCACGCGGATCTGGATCTCGTATACAGTCTCGTCATAGTCGATGATACCGTCGTCGGATCCGACTTCTTCGATGGTGTAGTTGTAAATGCCTTCTGCATCGAAGTTGAAGGAGAAGGTAAAGGAACCGTTCTCGTCGCTATAAGCGTACTGCACTTCATCGTCGCCGGTAAGTTTGAAGCAGAAGCCTTCTGCGCGGTTGCCGTCGAGGTACTTGGTGCCGGAGAGCTTGGATTTGGCAGGCTTAAGACCTGCGCGATATTCTACGAAAGGAACAGGGAATTCGACGGGAGCGCCCTCGATGCCGTCACTGTCGATGGGGTAAAGGGTTGCGATAATGCTGGTTTTGGGCTGATGCAGACCTTCTTCGGAGGATTTGTTGGTAAGCTGGAGTTTGTAGGTGAGTATGGCGGGTTCGGATACGTATACGCTCTTTCCGAAGGTCCATACGAAGTGCTCGGTGGTCTTGCCGTCGCCGTAGTAGTAGTCAAGCCAGAAGGTGGGCTCAGTTTCGCCGAGAGCGGTGAAGGAATAGGAGGAGCTTGCGCCTTCCTTGGTGGAGGTCTGAAGAGCAGTGTAGGGAAGATCGCCTACTGAGAGAGAGAGGCACTCTGCATCCTGAATGAATTCGAAGTTGCCTTCGGTATCGCTGTAGCCGATGTAGTCAACAACAGTAGAGCCTGCGGAGCAGAAAGAAAGGATGTCCTCTTTGATGGGTGCGAAGAAGTTTTCGTCAAGAACGGTAGCGGTAGAGATCAAGTTGCCTTCTGCATCACGGGTATAATCCCATACGGTGGGAGCTTCGGACTGACCGCTGAGAGTTGCAAGATAGTTCATAAAGCTGTGACCGATCTGAGAGGTGGAGGTACCTGTGTATTTTGCGCCCTGCTTGATGTATTCGGAACCGTTCTGGTAGTTGGGGTTTTCGCTACAGATGGAATAGCAGTTGTAGCCTGCGTCTACCATTGCCTTATAAGCCTTTGCAGCCTCATATTGTGCGCGTTCGTAGTTCATGGCATGGTTGTTCTCTCCGTAAGGGATACCATCAACGATGCCGGTGATGAAGTTTTCTGCTGCGGGTTTAGGATCAACGATAACCGCGCCGTATCTGGTGCCGGAACCGTTATTGTAAAGGTTTCTCCAGTCATTGCTGTTCTTTGCATACCACTTGGTATAAGCTTCAGCATCGGTCTTGTCGAAGAGGGGAGAGTAAACGTATTTATCGCCGTCTGCTGCTACCCATTTTTCGATATCTGCCATGTATGCAGCGTAGTCATTTTTGTACTGGTCGGGAAGCATATAAAGAGAGGTGTGCTTGCCGCGGAGTGACTGCCAGGTATAGTTACCGTAGTAGAAGAAATTTTCGGTACCGCCGTTGCCGTTCTTGAGCTTGCTTGTCTTACCGATGATCATTGCCTGGTTGCCGTTTGCATCGTCAAACCAATATGTACGGCCGGTAGCGATTACGAATACGTATTTGTTGTCAGCGTCTACCTTGGTATCGGCATCAAGCATCTTCTTTGCTTCAACAAGCTGGCTGTGAAGGTTGGTGGTTCCTGCGGGGAGACCATTGATGTACTCAAATTTTTCGGTGATGAATTCTTCATAGGTAGCGGGATTGAGCACCGCTTCGGGGGAATTGATATCAACGATGATCTCTTCGCCCTTCTCAAGGGAGATCAGACCAAGTTTGACAGTGGACTTGCCACTCTCCATCAGAGGCTTAAAAAGGTTGATCGCAGACGAAACGGTTTCCTTGTTTGCCTGCATACCGCCGCCAAGAAGGATAACAACGTCTACGTTACCTTCCATAGCGCCGCCCACTGTCAGGGTTACGTTGGTCTGATCGTTTATGTCTAAAGGAGTTGCAGTCTTATTAATCGAAGAAGTAATTGCGGATTTTGCTTCTGCAGCGTTTACGTTTACGCAGAGCGCGCCGATGAGCATACAAATTGCAAGAATAAGGGAAAGAGACTTTTTCATTTTTTATTTCCTTTCGGGTTTCTTGTTTGTTCTTGTGAGCTTATTATACACTATCGGAGTTACAAAAGCGGTTACATTTTATATAAAAATTCAAAAAAATGAAGAAAAATGTAAAAATATCGCCTTTTTATAAAAAATAATGCATCCGCGGGGCGGATGCATTATTTTATGGTTTATTTGTGTTATCGATTAGTCCTCAAGGATCTGTCTTCTCTTGAAGTAGACAACTCCAAGCGATACGATCGCGAGAGCTGCGATCACGATAACGATCGCATTGTCACCG
Organism: Eubacteriales bacterium; assembly: GCA_045535375.1. Lineage (GTDB taxonomy): Bacteria > Bacillota > Clostridia > Oscillospirales > CAG-272 > CAG-390. The sequence continues at coordinate 187 of JAZSLM010000011.1, read as the reverse complement.
GTTCCGGGGTTAAGAGGAATCTCGGGCTCGGTGATCTCTTCCTCGGGCTCGGTAGTCTCGGGAGTGGGATCAAGGGGAGTGGGTTCCTCGGTGATTACCTCTTCGGGTTCGGTGGTTTCGGGCTCGGGCTCGGTGATCTCGGGCTCAGGCTCGGTAGTTTCGGGCTCAGGCTCGGTAGTTTCGGGCT